>CAZAOI010000308.1:0-3821 GCA_964486705.1 uncultured Oleiharenicola sp.
CGAACAACAGGCCAGATCGGCGACAGGCGTCGGTATGGAAACCGACGCCCACCAACTGCATGATCCCGCCTCAGTCGATCGGAGGCGCGACCAAGGCGCGCGGGCCCGTTGATTCCATTTGACCGGGAGGCGTGCGCAGCGCGGCGACCGCGGCGACCAGATCGCGAATCTCGGCCTTGGTCATCACGAGGGTTGCGAGCTCCGGCATCGCCGACGGTGCCGAAACGAGACTCGTGATGTCTGCTTGGGCGACCTCAATCGGGTCGGTGGCTCCGGTGCGCAGGCGCACGCTCGTTTCATTCCGTTGGACGATGGTGCCCACCAGCACGTCGCCGTTCTTTTTTGTGAGGGTGGCAAGTTCAAACCCGGCGGCGAATTTGGCGCTCGGCTTCACAATGGACTGCAGGATGGATTCGCGCGACTCGCGGGCGCCGACGCCGGCAAGATTGGGGCCGGCCTCGCCGCCGGGTTCATCGCTGTCGCGATGGCAGCGACTGCACTGCATGACGGGATGGTTGTTGAAGAGTTTGCGCCCGGCGTTCGCGTTGCCGCCTTCGAGCGCAACCCGGAAGGCGGCGATGGGATCCGGATCCTTGGCCAGGATCGTATCGCGGTCGGCCAGGGCCTGCTTGATGCGCGGGTCGGCCCGCCGCGCCGCGGCCTCCAACAGTTCGAGCTGGGCACTGGGGGCAACCTGGCCGGTGGTCAGACGTGCGAGTTGGGCGAGGATGATCTCGTCAGCCTCAGCTTGGGGGGCGTCGCCCAGGATTTTGAACACGGCGCGCTGTTCCAGCGGGGTGCCCGGTTCGAGGAGTTTTGCCAGAGTGGCGATCGCCGTTTCCGGGGCGAGCCGGGTGGTCAGGGGCAGGGCGGCGAGTCGCAGCTCAGCTTCTTTTGCCGCCAAGGCGGCAGCGAGGGCCGCAGGGAGTTGCGCCGCACCAAGCGCATCGAGCGCCCTGAGGGCGGCGATGCGAATTTCCGCGGGCGTCGCGGCCTCGGCCACCAGGGCAAGCAGGGCGGGCGAGGCGGAGGAAATTTTCAGTGCCATGACGGCGCCGATCGCCGCGGACTGGATTGATTCGGGGGTGTGCCCGGACAATAACCCGGCCAGGTAGGGCGAAAATGCGGCGACGACCTCGGCGGCGGGGCGGGTTTTTTCCGCGAGCGGGCGGTAGGTGCCGACGAGGCGGTCGCGGGCGGGCGGGTTGGGCCAAAGGGTGAGTAAAGTGAGGGCTTCGGTCCGCAGGGCGGCCGGAGCCTCAAGGCGGGCGGCGTAAGCGGCCAGGACGGCGGCATCGCTGGCCGTGCCCAACCGGAACCGCGCGTTGAGCGCCCGGAGCATCGTGGCTTCATTGGCCACCGGGTGATCGACGAAGGCCGCCAGCGCGGGGAATGCGGCGGGGATGGGCGCGTCGTTGATGGCCGCGGCGGCCTCGCGGACGATCAGCGGATCCGGGTCGGTCAGGAACCGCGCAATTTCGGGACTGCTCAGGCGGCGCAGCGCGAGGACGGCGGCAAGCCGGACGGCGCGCGAATCGTCTTTCGCGCTTTCGGCCAGTTGGGCCGGAGTCGCGCAACCTACGAGGCCCAGAACGAGCGCGTGGCGGAGGTAGGCATCGGTGTCGCGATTGGTGCGCACCGCCGTGAGGAGCGCGCTCGCGGCGGCGGCGTGCTGCAGTTTGCCGAGCGATTGTGCGGCGAAAAATTTCACCCGCGCGGAACGGTCGTTGAGCGCGGCGACAAGTTCGCCGGCCATCGCCGCATCGTGATGGTCGCCGAGAAGCTTGGCGGTTTGGGCCCGAACCTCGTCATCGTCCGACTGCAGCAGCGGCCGGAGCGCCTTGAGGGCGCCGGGGTATCTTGCGGCGAGCTGACCCAGGCCCCAGGCGGCGTGGCGGCGGGCGAGGGGAGGGCCCGCGGTGTGGGCGAGGACGCCGTTGAAAACCAGAATGCTTTTGCCGCCGCGTTCCACGAGGGAATATTGGGCCTCGAGTCGGACGCGCCAGTCGGGGTGGGCCAGCAGGCCGGCGAGTTCGTCGTTGGTTTTCTTGGTGTAGTCGGACGCGATGAGCTGCTGCGTCTGTTTTACGCGTGGGTCATGGACGTGGGCGGAATCAAACATCGCGTAGATGCGGCCGCGCTTGGATTTCGGCCAGCCTTCGGCCCAGTCGGAATAGTAGAGGCGGCCGTCGGGACCGAAGCGGACGTCGGTCGGCAGGGCGTTGGTGAGAAACGGCGCGGCGTCCTCGATGGCGTAGGAGGCGCCGGCGGGTTTCAGCTTGTAGGTATCAATGCCGGAGCGGGGAATGCTGCCCTTGAAGTGGGTGATGAAAATCCGGCCGGCGTAGTCGGAGTTGAGCCCGGTGCCGGGATAATAGGCGATGCCGGAAGGACCGTCCTCGATGTTGCAGATCGGCGGAAGCAGGTAGGCCGGTTGCGAGGGATGCCGCGGCCGCCAGAGGCGTTCGGCGTTCCACGGACCGGCGTGGCCCTGCGGGGCGTGTTGATAGCCGACCCGCCAGCCGCTGTCGCCATTCTCGACCACGTGCACGAGGCGTTCCTGGTCGCCTTGGTCGCTGTCGTTGTCGCCGGTGAAGAGATCGCCGTTTTCAGTGAAGAGCAGGGACTGGGGGTTGCGCAGTCCGGTGGCAAAAAGCTCAAGGTGCGAGCCGTCGGGATAGCAGCGGAACACCGAACCGGTGTCGGGAGCGCTGATGACGGTGCCTTCCTGGGTGGTGACGCTCGCGCCGCGGTCGCCGATGCTGTAGTAGATGCGGCCATCGGGCCCAAAAATGAGCCCGTGCAGATCGTGGCCGGTGAAGTTGAAGCGCACGCCATAGCCGCGGTGCAATTCGGTGCGGGTGTCGGCCTGGTCCCGGCCCGTCAAATGCCAGAGCGCGGGAATGTTGGTGAACCAGACTTCGCCGCGGCGCGCGAGGACGCCGGAGGCGATGCCATCGAGGGGCGAGCGGAAATTGTCGGCGTAGATTGAGGCCTTGTCCGCCACCCCATCGCCGTTGGTGTCCTCGAGCAAGGAGATGCGCTCGGATTCCTTGGCGAGCTCCTTCACATTGGCCGCGCCAAAATTCCGGTGGATGCTCGCGAGGAAGTCGGTCTGGTTGCGGTTGGCGAGGTCGTCCTCGAGGGTCCACATGTAGTCGCGGATATCGAGGACGCTGGTGCCATAGCGGTTGGTTTCCGCCACGAAGATGCGGCCGCGCTCGTCAAAATTGAAGGCCACGGGGTTGACCAGCATGGGCTCGGCGGCCCAAAGCGCAGCCTGGAGTCCCGGCGGCAGCTGCATCCGGGTGAGCGCCAGCCGGCCTTCGTCGGAGGCCGGGGTGATTTCGGGGGTGAGCTGGCGGGCTTCGCCCTTGAGCTGGCCGACGATCCCGTGCAAGTCCGTCTCCATCTCGACGACCTCTGCGGCGCGGAGGCCGGAAACGGTGAGCAAAAGGGCGCGGAGGACGAAAGCGGTAAGTTTCAGGCCACGAGCGGCCGGGCGGGGCAAAGAGGGTACCATGCGGGCAAAATCAGAAAACCCGTCCGGAAAAGCAAGGGCGGGGCGGGTCATTAATCCGGTTCCCGGGCCGAAAGTAACTCGGTTGAGATCACCCTTAATAAGAAGCGGGCCGGACGAAAACCTGAAAACTTTCCCTTTCGGCGCCGCCATCCTTTAAATCCAGCCTCGGGCCGCGATCAGCTGGTCTTCGGCTGGGAATCGCTTCCAGCCGACAGACGCGTGAAGTTGGATTTTTAGAAAATTATGGTCGGGGCGATAGGATTCGAACCTACGACCTCCTGGTCCCAAACCAGGCGCT
>CAZAOI010000309.1:0-3805 GCA_964486705.1 uncultured Oleiharenicola sp.
TCGCCCAGACCGAGGTCTGCCAGCGTTGGTGGAGATTCATGGGCGACCTCATGCCGGGCCACCCCGATGGCAGTCCGGTCTCGCGCGACCTGAAGGAAGTGTTTCATCTCGACTGAGCCCGCTCGATGCGAAAACAGTCGGCTGCGTCCACTTGCCCATGGTTGCCACCCCACCCCCACCGACTCCGCTGCTGACCTTGCGTCGCGCCGCGAAAAATTTTGGCGGAGTGCGAGCGTTGCGGGGCGTGGATTTCGATCTGCAGGCCGGCGAAGTGCATGCCCTACTCGGCGAAAATGGCGCCGGCAAAAGCACGCTCATCAAACTCATCACCGGGGCGCACCAACCCGATTCCGGGGAGATCACGGTCGCCGGACGGACGCTGGACGGACTGACGCCGACGCTCGCCCAGCAACTCGGCATCGCGTGCATCTACCAGCAGCCCGCGCTTTTCCCCGACCTCACAGTCGCCGAAAACATCGGACTTCGGCTTGAACCTTCGGCAGCCGGGCGCCGGATCAATTGGCGGACCCGGAGCGCGCGCGCCGCGGAACTGCTCGCCCGCGTCGGTGCCGCCCTCTCGCCGGAGGCCGAGGTGCGCTCGCTTTCGATGCCCGAGCAGCAATTGGTGGAAATCGCCTGCGCCATCGGCGCAGGCGCGCGCATCGTCATCATGGACGAACCCACCGCCTCGCTGACCAATCGCGAACAGGAGCGGTTGTTCACCGTGGTCCGCGAATTGCGCACCAGCGGCGTGGGCGTCATCTACATCTCGCACCGGCTCGAGGAAATCTTTGCCCTGGCCGACCGGGTGACGGTGCTGCGCGACGGGGAAAGCGTGGGCACCCAAGCGGTGGCCGCGATTACTGAAGCAAGTCTGATCAAGCTCATGGTCGGCCGTGAGGTGGCCCAGCTTTATCCGCCGGCCGAGTCCGCGCCGGGGGAAGTCGTATTGCAGTTGAGTAATGTGGCCTGCGCCGCGTCCGGAGTGCGGAGCGTGAGTTTCGCGGTTCGCGCCGGGGAGATCTTCGGGCTGGCCGGACTTGTCGGCGCCGGCCGGACGGAACTCGCCCGGGTGCTCTTCGGCCTGACCCCGGCGGACGCCGGTGAAATTTCCCTCAACGGGAAACTAATCACCCCGCAATCTCCCGCCGAGGCGGTGGCCTTGGGCATCGCTTATGTCCCCGAGGATCGCCGCCGTCACGGGGTGGTTCTGGACATGCCCATCGCGGAGAACATGACGATGTCGATCCACCGCCAGCTCTTTCCCGGTGCCTGGCTGCGCTTCGGCGCCGAGCAGGCCGTGGCCCTCGATTCCATCCGTGACCTTGCAATCCGATGCGCCGGACCCTACGCCCCCGGCGGGAGTCTCAGCGGCGGCAACCAGCAGAAAGTGTCGCTCGCCCGCTGGTTGGCGACCAAGCCGGAACTGCTGATCCTCGATGAGCCGACACAGGGCGTGGATGTCGGGGCCAAGAGCGAGATTCACCGCATCATTCGCCGGCTGGCGAAGGAAGGGTTGGCGGTCATCATGATTTCCAGCGACCTGCCGGAAGTGCTCGGCATGAGCGACCGCATCGGTGTCATGCGCGGCGGTACCCTCACGGCGATTCTCCCCGGCCACTCCGACCCGCACACCGTGATGGCGGCGGCGCTGGGCCAGGATCACACCCAAGGCACGGCATGAAGCGCTATTTCCGCGAGATCTCCGTCACGGCGGCCCTGGGTTTGGTTCTGCTCATGATGGCGATCATGGCCCCCGGATTCTACCAGCCGCAGCCGCTGCTTTCCCTCGTCACTCGGGAGGCACCGACGTTGGTCGTGATGTGCGGCATGGCGCTCGTCATCATCTGCCGCCAGATTGATATCTCGGTTGGTTCGCAATTCTCCGTGTGCAGCATCTGCGCCGGGCTGCTCGCCGCGCGCGGCTGGCCCCTGGCGCTGGTGGTGCCGGCGTCGGCGGCAATCGGTGCCTTGCTCGGCGGCATCAATGGAATCTTGGTCGCCGGGCTGCGACTCCCGTCGATCGTCGTGACCCTCGCCACGATGGTCATGCTGCGGCAGGGACTGAATCTGGTGCAGCAAGGGGCGTTTGTTAATCTGCCCGACCCCGTCCAGTGGTTCGGGCTCAGTCAGACGGCCGGTCAATGGACGCTCATCGCCGCCGCCTTGCTGCTCTTGGTGGGGTGCGGACTGGCGATGCGCCACCTGGCGGCGGGCCGCTGGGTCTATGCGGTCGGCACCGACGCGGAGGCGGCGCGGCTGGCGGGCATCCGACCGCAACTGGTTACATTCCTGGTCTTCGTTCTCATCGGCATGCTGGCCGGGCTCGCGGCGGTCATGAACATCGTGCAGTCCCCTCAGGTCCAGCCGATGGCCGGAGCGGGCATGGAGTTGAAAGTCATTGCGGCGGTCGTCGTCGGCGGCGTGGCCATCTCCGGGGGACGCGGCAATGTGTGGGGCGCCTTCGCCGGCCTGCTGCTGCTGGCGTGCGTCTCCCCGGCGCTGACTCATCTGCATGTTGAGGCATATTGGGAGAAAGCCATCCAAGGAGCGATCATCTTGCTGGCCGTCGTCGCGGATGGGCTGAGGCAGAGGAAAGGAGGCAGCCAATGAGCACCCCAAGCCAGCAGGGAGGATGGAGAAGCGTGATCCTCCGCTACGAAACCCTGTTGCTCGCGGTGCTCGTGATCGAATGGCTGCTCTTCTATCATTACGGCACGACGACCAACCGGCGGGGCATGGTGGTCGGGTTTGGCACGATTGACCGGCAATTTGATATTCTCCGCCACTCCTGCGAAATCGGCCTGCTGGCATTAGCGCTCACGCCGGTGATTTTGACTGCGGGCATAGACCTATCGGTTGGCTCCCTGCTTGGATTGTGCGCCATTCTCTTTGGCAAACTCTGGCACGACGGCGGCCTGTCCATTCCCCTGGCCGCCACGCTGACCCTCGGCATTGGGGCGCTGGGAGGCGGACTCAATGCCGCCCTCATCACGGGGCTGCGCTTGCCGCCCCTGATCGTGACCTTGGGAACCTATTCCCTCTTCCGCGGCTTGGCCGAGGCCATCACGCACGGCGCGGCGACCTACACGGATTTTCCCGCCCGCTTTCTCTTCCTTGGTCAGGAGCGCTGGCTGGGCCTGCCCACCCAGGCGTGGTTGTTCCTTCTCGTGGCCGTGGTGGTGTGGGTGTTGGTGCATCGCACAACAATCGGGCGCTCGTTCCGCGTCATTGGATTTTCACCCGAGGGGGCGCGTTATGCCGGGCTGCCCGTGGAGCGGCGGGTCGCCCTCGCCTATGTGTTGGCGGGGCTCATTGCCGCCTTGGCGGCCCTGATCTACACGGCCCGACTCGGGCAGGCCAAGGCCGACGCCGGCACGGGCTATGAGCTCTTTGCCATCACGGCGGTTGTGCTCGGCGGCACGAGCATCTTTGGCGGCCGGGGCAGCGTCACAGGCACCTTGCTCGGAGTCGCGGCGATTGCGGTGCTGAAAAACGGCCTGGCCTGTCTGCCGATGGTCATCCGCTGGAACGCCGCCGAGGAGATGTCCGGCCTGCTGACCGGCGCGCTCTTACTGCTCGCGCTCACCGGCAGCATCTTGCCAAAAATGTTGTCGGCCCGGCGGCCCCACCGTCATGCTCCCTAGTACACGCCTTCAAACTCAATTAATGTACAATATTGTCATTCTGAGCGAAGCGAAGAATCCATAGCAACGTTGGTGGCACCACGTGCGTATGCATGGATCCTTTGCTGCGCTCAGGATGACATCTGGATTTTAAGACGCACCCTATTCTTTCACCCCTC
>CAZAOI010000310.1:0-3796 GCA_964486705.1 uncultured Oleiharenicola sp.
GAGCAGAGGACTCATAATCCTTTGGTTCTCGGTTCAAGTCCGAGTGGGCCCACCATCTCAATCTCGGCAACAGCACAGGTGTTGTCGATGGAACCATGAGATGGCCATTTGCGGCGCCTTGTGCTTCCGATCGGCGGGTGGCAAACTAGTGCTTCCGATTTTTTAAAAGGCTTATCAACAGTTAGTTGACTCGCCGGAACACAAAGCCGTTCCTTGCCAACAAATAGTTACCGTCGAGGCTCCCCATCGCGCTCGACACCAAAAATTCAAGGAGCAACTGAACGGCATTTTCCATCATAACATCACCCTGGTGCGCGACTCAATCGCTGGCCGTGCCGGGTTTGCCAAAAATGGTGCGTCGATTGCACGGACAGTCCGCACAAAATTTGCTAGGGCTGACCGGATTTCTTTCCGGGAGGTGCTGTGACCCCTAAAAAAGATGACGACGCCGAATGGTCCCCGTCTTTCTTAGCCTGGATTGTCATGAAGAACCCGAAGCCAAGAATCATGACGTAGAGCAAAGACCAGAAAAGGCCGACGGGGAGAATGGAGATTCGGCAATAACGCTGATCGTTTATCTTCACTTCTGCATCCCTCATTCCTTCGAGGTTCTCGGCTATTACAGTTGGATCTACTGAAATTAACTTCCGATGGCGAATTGCAACCTGCCGATGATAATTGATCTTCTCGTTTTGTTTCCAGCTAAGAAGAAGCCCGAACAGGCCAATCCCTGTAAGGAGAAGCCCTGGAGAATAGTCTGGGCGTGGCTTTCCGTCTGAGAGACCAAATGCCACGACACCCCCGGCGACGGCGATAAGAACCGACGCAAACTGAGAGCGCTGTTCTTCCAGATGACGAACGTGCTCCATCGATTCTTCAAACAGTCGAAGTAGAATGTCGGTACGATCGTTCATTTTTATGCTGCCCAGTCCGCACAGAGCAGCACGGCTTGGGCGAGGACGGTCTTCGTCGCCTCGTCTTGGAGGTCGGGCGGGTAGCCGTGTTTTTTGAGGATGCGCTTTACCATCACCCTGATCTTGGCCCGGGCGCTTTCCCGCACCGTCCAATCGATGGTCACGTTTTGCCGGACCTGAGTCACGAGCTCGGCCGCAATCACGCGAAGTTCCTTACTCCCCATCGCTCTCACCGCGCTCTCGTTGGCCGCCAGGGCGTCATAGAACGCCTTCTCATCATCGGTGAGGCCCATGTCCTTGCCGGCCTTGGTCACCGCATCCATCTCTTTGGCCAACTTGATCAACTCCTCGATCACTTCCTGCGTGGAAATCGCGCGGTTGTGATAGGCGTTGAGCGCCCGCTGGAGCAGCTCGGAAAACCGCCGGCTCTGCACCAGGTTCTTCGTCGAGCGCACCTTGATCTCGTCCTTCAGCAGTTTCGCGAGCAATTCGGCGGCGACGTTCTTGTACTTCAACCCGCGCACTTCGGCGAGAAACTGGTCCGAAAGAATGGATATGTCCGGCTTCGGCAGGCCGGCCGCCGTGAACACATCGATGATCTGGCCGTCGGTCGTGATGGCACTGGACACGAGCTGCCGCACGGCGGCATCAAGCTGATCGGGTGTTTTCGTCGAGGTGCCGGCTGACTTCATCAACACCGCTTTGACGGCCTGGAAAAACGCCACGTCATCGCGGATCTCCGTTGCTTCATTGCTGGCGGCGCAGAGGGCGAAGGCCCGCGACAGCTCGGTGACCACCTGGACGAAGCGTTGCTTGCCGTCCTTCTGGGCCAGCACGTGCTCTTGGGCGGCGGGAAGCAGGGCAAAGGTCTTCTTCGCGTCACCCACCGCCTTCTCCCACTCGAGCCCGTGCATGATGTCACAGGCGATCTCGTGCTTTTCCTGCAAGACCGCGATGGCCTGGGCGGTGTCGATGCTGGGCGATCCTTGGCCGCCGCTCTCCGTGTAGGTGGCGAGCGCGTGCTTCAACTGGTCGGCCAACCCGAGGTAATCGACCACCAAACCGCCGGGCTTGTCCCGAAATACCCGATTTACCCGGGCGATGGCCTGCATGAGCCCATGCCCGCGCATCGGTTTATCGGCATACATCGTATGCAGGCACGGTGCATCAAAGCCCGTCAGCCACATGTCCCGCACGATTACGATACGGAACGGGTCTTTGCTGTCCTTGAAACGATTCGCCAGCTTGCGCCGCTTGTCCTTGTTGCGGATGTGCGGCTGCCAATCCGGGCCGTCATCCGCGCTGCCGGTCATCACGACCTTCACGACACACTTCTTGCTCTTCTCGGCCTCAGGGTCGTCATCCTTGGCTCCAGCCCATTCGGGACGCAGCCGGATGAGCTCGTTGTAGAAATCCACGCAGATCCGGCGGCTCATGCAGACGATCATGGCCTTGCCGTCCATCGCCTCTAATCTGCGCTCAAAATGCTGTACGAGGTCGGCGGCGACGACTTTGACCCGCTTGGGGTCGCCCACCAGCGCCTCGAGTGCCGCCCACTTCGTTTTCAGCTTTTCCCGGTTGGTCTCTTCTTCGGCCTCGGTGATTTCCTCAAACTCGGCGTCGAGCTTCGGCAAGGCCGCCGCGTTCAAGCCCAGCTTGGCAATCCGGCTTTCGTAGTAGATCGGGACGGTCGCCTTGTCCGCGACGGCCCGCTGGATGTCGTAGATGCTGATGTAATCGCCGAAGACCGCGCGCGTGTTGGCATCCGTCTTCTCGATCGGCGTGCCGGTGAAACCGATGAAGGAGGCGTTGGGCAGCGCATCGCGCATGTGCCGCGCCAGGCCGTCGATGAGGTCGTACTGGCTGCGGTGCGCCTCGTCGGCGATAACGACGATGTTCTGGCGCTCCGACAACGCCGGCATCTTGTCGCCCTTCTCGGGCAGAAACTTCTGGATGGTCGTGAAGACCACGCCGCCGCTGGCCACCTTGAGCAAATCACGGAGCTGGTCGCGATTATCGGCCTGCATCGGCGTCTGGCCGAGGATTTCGTGGCAGCGCTGGAATTGCCCAAAGAGCTGGTCGTCGAGGTCGTTCCGGTCGGTCAGCACCACGAGCGTCGGATTCTGCATCGCCGGATGCCGCACCACCCGGGCGGCGAAGAAGAGCATCGAGAAACTCTTCCCGCTGCCCTGCGTGTGCCAGACCACGCCCGCGCGGCGGTCGCCCGGCTTGCCGCCATGCATCCGGCCGGCCCAGTAGGTCCCTTCTCCTTCCTGCAGTTTGCCGGCCTCCCCCATGCCGCTGGCGCGGACGGTTTCCTCAACGGCAGCGTTGACCGCATGGAACTGGTGATAGCCGGCAATGATCTTGTGCAACCGGTCGCTTTCCGCGTCCGCCTCAAAGACGATGAAGTGCTGGAGCAGGTCGAGGAAGCGTGCTTTCTCGAAGACCCCGCGCACCAACACCTCCAATTCCAGCGCCGTCTTGGGTGCGTCCTTCTCCCCGTCGATCGTGCGCCAGACCTTGAACCACTCCTGGTTCGCCGTGAGGGAGCCGATCCGGGCCTGCAAGCCGTCCGAGACGACCAGCAGCTCGTTGAACTGCAGCAGCGAGGGAATTTCCGCCTTGTACGTCTGCACCTGGGCGTACGCGGTCCAGATGGTTGCGTCCTCGTCGGCTGCGTTCTTCAGCTCGATGACCGCCAGCGGCAGTCCATTCAGGAAGACCACGATGTCGGGCCTGCGGTTATGACCGGCCTCAATGACGGTGAACTGGTTTACGGCCAACCAGTCGTTGGCCGCTGGGTCGGTAAAATCGACTAGCCGCACATGATCGCCGGCGATGGAACCGTCAGGCCGTTTGTATTCGATGGGGACACCGTC
>CAZAOI010000311.1:0-3794 GCA_964486705.1 uncultured Oleiharenicola sp.
CTCAGGAAGCAGGCATTCCCGGGTAGATCCGCCGGCTGCCCACCCGCAGCGGAAGCGCGGGACCCGGTGCCACGGATCACCCCTGTTCAGCGGCCGTCACGGCCGCTGGCCATGGCCAGGATGGCGCCGGTCGTACCGACCACCGCCGCCACGGCGTAGGCCACAGCGACGATCGGGCCGGGGCCGGTTTTATGGCAAAGGGCGGAATGGTGTACGCGGAGGCCGGAGGCGACTTTCGGCCGATCCGGGTTTCATAGATCTGAACCAACAACGCCGGGATGGTCAGCAGGATGATCTTGAGGTCGAGCCACCACGACATCGTCGCGCCGTAGCGGATATCCAGCCGGACCATCTCCTCGAAGGTGGTGCGGTTCTTGCCGGAAACCTGCCATAGACCCGTCAGGCCAGGCATCGCGTCGCAACGCCGGCGCTGCCAGGGTTGGTACTCGGCGTATTCAGTCGGGAGGCAGGGCCGGGGACCGACGATGCTCATCTCGCCGCGAAGCACGTTGATGATCTGCGGCAGTTCATCGAGGCCGGAGGCCCGCAAGAGCCAGCTGCCAGCAATCAAGCGGGCGTCGTTGCTCGCATCCAGTTTGGCCATCGGGGCGTTGGAGCCGATGAGTTCCTTGAGGTAGGCTTGGTGACCTTTGCAGTCGGCCCCGACGTGCATGGTGCGGAATTTGTAGAGCCAGAAGCGCCGGCCCATGCAGCCGAGGCGTTCTTGGCGGAAGAAGACCGGGCCGGGTGCGACCAGCCGGGTGATGGCGGTCATGGCCAGGGCGAGCAGGGCGAGAAAGGGCAGGGCCAGCAAACAGCAGAACAGATCAAGGCCCCGCTTCCAGGCCGGCAAGTGCCGCCGGTCGAAAGCCGACGCGGCGATCGCGGATGGGGGCTGGTTGGCTTGCTTCATGGGAATGGTCAGTTGCCCGTTACGGCGTCTTTGCCGGTGCCGTCTTCCCGGGAGGTGTCATGGGTCGATAGTCTAAACGTTGGCCCGGGGATCAGTCTTTCAAGAATCGCGAAAAGCGCGGGCGCGATCTAAGCAGGTTTTGGATGGCGGGGGCTTGGTCGACCAACACGGACCAGCGGTGAATGGGCGAGGGTGATTTCTTGTCGACGCATTGAATTCATCCGGTGAAAAAATTCTGCGAAGAGGTCGTATCCCACAAAAACGGAAGTCACTCTACGCATTTCTTGGGAAAAAGAAAATATTTTCACTCATGCCGGCCGGAAGGGGGACCCGCCGGACGCGCGGGTCGGTGCTTCCTGCCTCACGCATCGGGCGGTCGACCTAATGGGCGAGTCTCAACGGGTGCATCGATCCGGCTTGGGCTCCCGAAAAAAAGGGTCCCAGTCGTGGTATCCGGTTTCGGTTGAACCGCGGCTTCAGGCTTCGGGCAAGCAATCAGCCGCGACTGTCGCCGCGATCTCGGCGCGGAGGGATTGGCGGTCGGGTCAACGAGCCTCGCCAGAAAAAACCGTTGGTTCCCTCGCTCCCGGAGGTTTTTGAGCGTCCGGGAAACAAGGCGTGGGTCGATCAGACCCCGCGGGTGCGGGTTGGGCCGGACGAATGGACCGGGGCTTCGACTGCCGTAAGTTCGTAGCTAATCTTGCCTTCGATGATCTCTCGCAGCGCGATGTCCTCGGGCAAAAGTTTTTCGAGGGACTCAACCAAGGGGCGGCTGCCGCGCCGAAGCTGCTTCACGCGGCGCGAAACGACATTCACCAGAATGTAGGGGTCATCGATCACCTTGCGTGCCTCACGGATATATTCGTCTCTCATTACAAACAATTGGAAGCGTGTTGGCCTGAATACGAACGATTTCGGCAAAACCGCGATTGGGTTGAGCCAACTTGTTTGCGGGCCATTCGGTTAGAACGATAATAGAGTGGATGGTAGGACGGGAATGAGGCCGTTGCGAGCGGTCCGCGGACGGTCGGGCTCAATATTACCCCCGACGGGCCGTTTAATAGACAGCACCGTGCCTTCGCCCCTCGCCAACCAGACAATCGCCCGCATCCAGCAGGCCCTCGAGTCCCGCGCGTCCGCGGGCTTGCCGGAGGTCATCAAGTTGATCGAAGAGCTGTCGAGTCGTGCCTTTTCCATTTCGGTCCAAGAATTGGGTGATTTGATCAGCCGCGACACGATGGTCACGGCCAAGATCATCCAGGCCGCCAATACTTTTGGGTTCAACCCTTTCGGCGGCATCGTCAAGACGATCTCCCAAGCGATCCACATCGTCGGATTCACCAAGATCCGCAACCTCGCGCTCTCGATGCTGCTGCTCGAAAACACGCTGCAAGGCAGCCATTCCGAGGCGCAGCGCGAGTCGGCCGCCTTGGCGCTGTGCGGTGGGTTGCTGGCTCAAAGTCTCGCGTCCGATAAGTCAGCCCAGGATCCCGAGCAGGCTTTTGTGTTCGCCTGCCTCCGGCAATACGGCCGTCTGATTCTGACTTCGTTTCTGCCGCAGGAATTTGAACAGGTGGAGAAGCGCCCGGCGAACGAGTCCGAAGTCGCGGCCAGCCGGCGAATCCTCGGGCTTTCGCCGCTCGAGCTCACCTATGTGCTTTTCGAGGCGTCGCGGTTCCCTCGGGAAATATTGCGTTACATGCAGGATCTGCCGCCTGCCCGCCTGGCCGCCGCCTCGACGGGGCCGGAGGATGAGATGGCGGCGATCGCCCAATTTTCCGGTGAACTGGCGGAATTGGTGGTTTCGCCGCGCATCACGGCCGCGGAATTTTCCCAACGCGCCGAAGGGTTGCGAAAGACCTACGGGGCCAAGTTGGAACTGCCCGAAGACGCGATCGCCGGCGTGGTGCAGGCCGTTGATACCGGGCTCCGGGCGTTCAATCGCAGCTATGGCGGGCGGGCGATTTCCGGCGGCGTGTTGCAGCGCATCGCCGCGCGCGTGGCCAAAGCCGAACCCGCCTTGCCGGGCTCGGAATTGAGTGACACCAATCCCACCGGTGGCCGCGTCCCGCCCGCGGTGAGCACGGTTGCCGAGGCACCGGTCGATGCCGCCGCGGCCATCGCCGACGGTCTGGTGCCCGCCGCCGCGCCTGCCCCGCCGCCCGCCGCCGCGCCGCTGGCGCCCGATGGCGCGGCCATCCTTACCGAGGCCCTGCTGCAACTCACGGAATTGATGACGGCCGACGCGATCGATCTCCGGGCGATGGAGAGCGTGGCGCTCGGGGCGATGCAGTCCGCCTTGCGGCTGCGCGACTGCCTTTTTTTCACGCGGGACGGAACGAAGGGGGCGTACGCGGCCCAGACCGGCCACGGCGACTTGTTGGGGCAGATTCGGGGCCGGCCCGTGATCGACGCGACGCGGAGGGATGTATTCGGGATTTGCCTGACGCGTCGCGAGGACGTGCTGATCCGCGATACCAGCGATCCGAAACTGAGCGCGTTTCTGCCCGATTGGCTGATGAGCGCGGGCACGGTGCGCAGTTTTATTCTGCTGCCGCTGGTGGGCGACGCGGGGGTCTTTGCCCTGATCGTGGGCACGCGCAGCATCGCTGAGCCGGTGCACCTCAACACCCGCGAAATCCAATTGCTCAAGGCCATCCGGCAACACCTCAAGTCCGCCCGTCGGATCGCTGACCTGAAGACGTAGGGTTAACTCCATTCGGCAACCCGCTGCAGGCGGTCGCCGATTTTCCTGCCGCTGCGAACCCAGGGCCGGTCGCGCAGCCTCCGCTGCGACGGGGAAGTCGACGTCCACCAAATCCGGACCCAGAATCGTCGATAGGCCCTGTTGTTCGCCGCTGCGAACCCGGGGCCAGTCGCG
>CAZAOI010000312.1:0-3794 GCA_964486705.1 uncultured Oleiharenicola sp.
CAGATCGTCGTGGTCGAGGAGGGCGACGAACTCTCCCGTGGCGCCGTCGAGCGCGGAGTTGGTGGCGCGGGCGATGTGGCCGTTTTCCGAGCGGAAAACCGGTTTGATGCGGGCATCGGACCGCGCGGCTGCTTCCAGCATCCGTCGGACATGCGGCTGCGGCGACGCATCGTCGGCGATGCAGAGTTCCCAGCGCGGGTAGAGTTGCTCCCGCAGGCAATCGAGCAGCTCGCGCAGGTATTTCTCGGGGGTGTTGTAGGCGGGCACGATCACGCTGATCAGCGGACCGCCGGCTTGGACGAGGGCGGCGGCGTCCTGCTGGAGCGCGGCGCGCAGGCGCGGCGTGAGCCGGTTGTGCCAGCACCAGCGGGTGTAGGGATCCTGGTCGCGCCGGCGGATGATCGCGGCGGGGATTTTCTTCTCCTCACCGCGCCCGAGCGTGGCGGCCAAGTGCGCCTTGAGCCGGGCGATCTCGTGGCGGGAATCCTTCCAGCGGTCGAAAGCGAAGCGACCGGTCAGCACCCCGCGCAGGAGGGCGGCCGTGACCTTGTAGAAGAGATACGGCCGGTAGACCGGAATCGGTCCCGAGTGTTCGTCACTCCGGTCCAGGTACATTCGGCGGGTGAAAGCAAGGCGCCGGCTGCCGTCGGGCAGCGTGGCAAAGAGCTTCAGGTTGGCCGGACTGGGCGTATCGGGGAGAATATCGACGAGGCCGTAGTAGCCGGACTTGAGCGCATTGCCGTGGTCCGGGCGATGGGCCGCCACATCGGGCCGGTCCTTCGGGTAGACCAGCCGATTCTCCGTGAGGACGCCGGTGGTGGCGCTCAGCGAGCCGATCTCGCCGCCGATGGCAAAAGCCCAGCCCGTGACGCGGAATTTTTCGTAGGAGACATTGACCCAATGGCCGGGGTTTTCGAGGTGCCCGAGAAATTCGGTGCCGCCCGTGACCGCCATGGTGGGAGCCAGCACTTCCGCCAGGACGCGATCGGTCTCGCGGCAGATCTGGCGAAACGAGGCGCGGTGGAAATGCCGGTAGAGGTATTCCAGGGTTTGATAGACGACGGCCGTCCGCAGCACGGGTTTCGGACGGACGGCGTCCGCGGGAAGGAGGGAGGTGTCGAGCGGGGTCCGGAAAAATTCGCGCCACTGCGTGCCGTCATGGAAATCCAGCGCCAGCTCCCGCGCGCCGGACCAGACTTGGACCTGTTGGACAAAACCGGTGCGCAGGGCGGCGGGGCCCGGGCCAAAGAGTTTTTCCGTATCCGGCCGGTCCAGCCCGAAGAGGCCGAGGTAGACCCGATCGTCCACCCGGGCGCGCAGATCCACGCAGACGCCACCGGGGCCGGCATAAAGCCACCCGACGATCTCCACGTCCGGCGCCTCCGGCCGCCAATGGGCGGGACGGTCGAGGTGGAATTGAGGCGCGGCAGTCATGAAGCGACCAATGAAGCGGCTGCGCCTTGGCCAGTAAAGCGTGTAACGACAATCTCGCGGCCCGAAGCCCAACGCGGCCTCGCCCCCCGCCGGAAAATCCCGCCCGCCGGGCAAAAACCAGTTGGCATGGGCGGGACCTCCCGGCGATACTGCTCAGAATGTTGTCGCTTCCGCCTTCGCCCGCGCCGCTCCGCCGCGAACTTGTTCCGGCCTTGCTGGTCTTCGGCCTGGCCCTGTGCTTCAATTTCTGGGGCGCGCAGGTCGGCTGGCGGAGCCTGAATTTGCCCGGCCACGAATTCCGGCAGGCGCAGACGGCGCTTTCGGCCGAGCAGATCAACGCGACGCATGACTTTTCCCTGGATTACGCCACGCCGGTGCTGGGCAAGCCGTGGGCGATTCCCTTGGAGTTTCCCCTCTACCAGTGGACGGTGGTGAAGACCGGCGACTGGACCGGACTGGACCTGATCAAATCGGGCCGGGTGGTCAGCCTGATCTGTTTTTATCTGCTCCTGCCGGCGATTTATCTGCTGCTGGGAAATCGGGGGGTGGCGCCGGGTCGCCGCTGGCTGGTGCTGGCGCTGGTGCTGACCAGTCCGCTCTACATTTTCTATTCCCGGGCTTTCCTGATCGAAACCATGGCGCTGATGTTCAGCCTGTGGTTCTGGCTGGCTTACGAGAAAGCCGTCGGGCACCGGGACTGGCGCTGGCTGGTGCTGGCCAATCTGGCGGGGACCGGCGCCGGTTTGGTCAAGGTGACGACCCTGTTGCTCTATCTGTTGCCGGCGGCGGCGTGGGCGCTGCGGCGGTTGTGGCTCGCCCGGCAGGATTCCCGCGGGCGCGCGGAGTTGCCGTGGATGATCGCGGCGGTGGCGGTGCCGTTGGCGGCCACGCTGTGGTGGGCACACCACGCCGAGGCCGTGCGCGGACTCAACCCCTTGGCGCATTTCTTGAGTGCGCAGAACCTGCAGGAGTTTACTTTGGGGACGTGGACGACCCGGCTTTCCCCGGAGTTGTGGCGGCAGAAATGGGAAAGCACGACGTACAGCGTGACGTGGTGGCCGGTCCTGGCCGCCGGGTTGACCATCGGCTTGCTTTCATCGCGAGTTCGACTCGGACAGAGTCTGCTCTGGGTTGGATACTTCCTAGCGGCGTTGGTGATTTTTCCGGTGCTCTACGGGTTTCACGATTATTACTTCGTGGCGAACGGCGTGCTGTTGCTGATGGCGCTCGGGTTGATTCTCGTCGGCGTGGCCGAGACCACCCGGCGGCCCTGGTTGCCGGCGCTGCTGGCGCTGGGACTGGCTGGCGCCCAGGGATGGCGGTATCATGAGGGGTATTATCAAACGCAGCGCGGTCTGAGCGAGGGCGGCGACAGCCTCACGCTCTCGTTGCGCACTTTGGTTCAAGCCGACGAAGTGGTCGTTGTCGTCGGCCAGCAATGGAATCCGATGCTGCCGTTCTACGCGCAACGCCGCGCCATGATGATCCGGGAGGAGGAAGAGCGGAACCCGGCGAGGCTGGATGCCGCTTTTACCGCGATGGCCGGGGAAAGAGCCGGCGCCCTGCTCCTGTCGGATTCCGTGCGGGATCGGGCGGAGTTTTTGCGGAGAACGGCGCCCCTGGGCATCAGCAACCAACCGATCTTCCGCTGGCGCGACGTGACCGTCTATCTGCGCGATGATCGTCGGGATGAGAGCATCCGCCAGCTCCAGAAAGAGTCCTACCCGGAGGTGGCGTTGACTCCGGGGGTGGAGCCGCAACCGGACCGGCTGGCCAGCTATTGGGTTGAAGTGGCCGGTCTGCCGCCCGCCCAGCTGGAACTGTTCGCCGGCCTGAATCCGCGGCCGGTGAGGTTTTTTTCCTCGTATGGTCCGGGCGTCGAATACCAGGGAGAGCGCTGGGTTTTTGGGGCGCATCCGGTCACGCGGCTGGTCTTTGCGCTGCCGGCGGGGAAACATTATTTGCGCACTTCCGTCAGCATGGCCCTGGACACTTATGCCGGGGCGCAGCCCCCGGATCAGCGGACGGACGGCGTCGAAATCAACCTGATCGCGTTGACGGCAAACCGTCCGGGGCGAGTGCTCTTCACCCGTCTGTTCAATCCGCGGGACAACCCGGGCGACCGCGGGGTTTGTCCGCTGGAGATTTCTTTCACCCTGGATCAGGCCGGCGAGGTTGAGCTGTCTTTCGGACCGGGCCCGGCGGGGCGCGACACCTACGATTCGATTTTGATCGACCGGTTGGAAATCCAGTGAGGAGCGACTGCGGTGGCCGGCTCGTGTTCGACTGACCGGGCGAGCAAAATTACCGAAGTATCGGTCACCACGAAACACACCAAACACACGAAAAAAATGGCAGGA
>CAZAOI010000313.1:0-3786 GCA_964486705.1 uncultured Oleiharenicola sp.
CCGAAGCGCCGCCGGGAGCGCGCTGAAGGGGGAATCGATGTTCACATAGGCGTTCTGGCCGTCGCGGGCGCCCATCTCGACGTGGACGATGGACGCGTACGGCGCCGTGTAGTTAAGGGTCTTGATGAACTTGCCGAGCATGACTGGACCGGCCGCCCTGACTCCGGGGACCGGGGGAGCCACGATTGTCCGAACTGGCCGCTCCGCCAGGACAACAACGGGAATTCCCGGCAACGCACCGCTCGAGGCCTGCGAGTCCACGCTCGCCTTGGCCGCCGTCAGGCCCTCACTGCGGGCCGTGAGCGTGAGTTTGCCCGGCGTGCGGCCGGCGCGAATCGCGACGCGATTGATGCCGGCCTCAAGATCGAGATAGGCGTTGTTGATGGAATTGATCTTGCCGCTGTTGTAGCCGCCACGCCAGGTGCCCGGGCCGGAAAACTCAAAGTCCACCCGCTGCTGGAAAGTCGGCACCCGGTCGCCTTTGGCATCCACGGCCTCGACATCGAAGAGCGCGATGTCGGCGCCGTCGGCGTGGAGGCCGCCGGGGCCGGTCAGGGCGGTGAGGCGCAGCGCGACCGGCGCGCCGACGGTGTGCTTCGTCGCGGTGGCGATGATTTTGCCGGCGCGACTCGCCACCGCCTTGAGCTCGCCCGCGACAAACGCGACGTCGGCGAACGTGAAAAGATACTGGTCGGATCTCTGCCCAAGTCCGAGCGACCGACCATTGAGGAACAGTTCGACCTCGTCGCCGTTGGAGGCGACGAAGACGCTCTTCTTCGTGTTGGCCGGGTACGTCCAGTGCCCGATAATGTGCACCTGCGGATCATCCCGAAACATCGCGGCGGTGACATAGTAGGCTTCTTTGGGCAGGCGGACGCCGTCGACTTCACCGCTGGTGCGGGCGACTTCCACCGCCACCCGCCCGCCGCTGGTGCTGTCGGAGAAAATCCAATTGGCCCCGCCGGCGTGGTTTTCCGCGCCGAGCTTTTTCACGTAATGCCCGACTTGGTTGACCGCGAATTGCTCGGAGGTCAGCTGGTAGGTCTGGCCCTTGGCCTCCGGATAGCCGAAGTTGGGCGGCGAGGCGGCGTCCCACACCCGCCGCGGCGACTCCTCGCGGTTATATTCGCCCTCCACGACCGGGAGGCGCGCGATCTCGCGACCGCCTTCCGTGCCGATGCCGACGTCCATGAACTCGGCGGTGATGGCGTCCGCCCGCCGGAAAGCAAAGGCGCGTCCGCCCTGCGGATCGTATTTGTCCATGAGCGCGCGCAACTCGGCGGCATGCGCCCGCGTGACCTTCTGGTTGCCGCCTTCCCAAATAAAGACCGAGGGATGGTTGCGAAAATAGATGATCGCATCGCGAAAATCTGCCGCCCGCAGCGTCCACGCGGCGCCGATCGTGTCGTGTTCGCCATCACCGCCGGGTTGGACCGCGATGATCCCGAGGCGGTCGCCGGCGGTGATTTGCGCCGGGCCGGCGGGCGTGTGGCCCCAGCGGACAAAATTGCCGCCCGCGGCGCGCATGAGCTGGGCGGTGTAGAAATGCAACCAGTCGGGTTGCGCCGACCCGAGGCCGGGCCACTCATTCGTGGGTTTCTGGCCCCAGCCCTGCAGTTTCAAGTGGGCGCCGTTGAGGAAGAGGCCGGCGTTGGCGTCCCAGCGAATGGCGCGAACCCCGAATGGAATCTCGACCGTGTCGACGATTCGGCCCGCCGTGCTCACGGTGATCGCGACGCGGTACACGTGGGGATACGCCGGCTCCCACAGGCGGGGCGAAGACAGCAAGCCGGAGAATTTGAGTTCGAGCGTGGCCCCCGCTGGCGCGGGTTGCTTTTCAAAAAAACTGAGCACCGGTTGCTCGTGGGCGTCAAAAATGGTCGCCTGCACCGCGACGACCAGTGCGGTCGGATGCTCGTTGCGCACGGGAATGCTGAGACCGACCCGGGCGGATTTCTCCGTGATATCAGTCGCGTACGCGTACGGGCCGGCGGTCTCCAGGAAACTGTACAACGGCAGCGTGACATGGAGCGGGTCGGTCACGATCAGCCGGACGTTGCGATAGATGCCGCCGTGGGCCGGATGCCAATGCGGGTTGTTCCAGGGGATCTGATCGGCCTGCAGATCGGCGAGCGCGGCGGGAATGGATTCCTGTAATTGTTTGGAAAGCTTAGCGAGGTTGGGGTGGGTTTTTTCGTCGGTCGCCGCCTGGGCCGAGATGGCCGGGTCCATCGGATCCTTCATGAACCGGTTGTCCACCCTGACGGCGAGAACGTTGGCGGCACCCGGCTTCAAGTGCCGGGTCAGATCGAAGCCGAAGGGCGTAAACCCGCCTTTGGCCGTGCCGAGCAACTGGCCATTGAGATAAACCTCCGCGACCTGCCGGACTGCTTCGAACTCCAGAAACACTTTCCGGCCGGACCAGCCCGCCGGCGCGGTAAAGGTCTTCCGATACCAGGTGCGGCCGTTCCATTGGATCTGCTCGCCGCGGTGGCCGGGCGTGGACCAGTTGTCGAAGGTATCGGTGTCGTTGAAGGTATGCGGAGTCGACACCTTCTCCCAGCCGGCGTCGTCGAAACCGGGCGCGGCCGCGCCCGCGGGATCCGTCTTGATAAAGCGCCAGTCGGGATTGAAATTCGCCACGACCCGGCCGGCCCCCGGCTGCAAATGCCGCAACCACAGCGTCGGAAAGCGGACGGGGAAATTGCGCTGGACCTCCTCGACCGCCGAATCGGCCGGCAGCCGTTGCCAGGTGGCGAGCCATTCCCGATTGCCCGAGGCCAGCGCCCCGAACAGCAGCGCGGGCTGGCGGATCGGCCAGTCGTTCCAGTACATCACGTCGGGCGCCTTCGGCCATTTGGACTTGTCCGCGAGGAACGGGGCGAGGAACCCCACCCCGCGCCCAAGCCCGCGCCCGTCAGGCAACGTGAAGCGCAGCAGATCGTCCTGGGGCGTGGACAGCACCACCGCCAGTCCGCCCAGCACGTCGAGGTTGAAGATCGAGTAGCCGTAGGGCTTGGTCCGGGCGAGTTCGCGCGGAAAACTGCCGTCCGCCGCCATCTGGCCCGGCAGGATCGATTCCGTGAGCCGGCGGCGGCACTCGGCGAGGACGACGGGGTCGCCGGCCAGGTGCGCGAACGCCGCGGCCTGCAGCAACCAACAGGTGCCATGGTTGTTTTCCGCCTTCGACTCTTCGACGCCATAAGGGTGCGTGCTGATCCAGTGCAGGTAGTCGCGAAACCAGCCGGTCAGTGCGGCGTCATCCGCGGCGCTCATCGCCGGCGAGGGGCGCAGCGCCTCGATGGCGAGCGCCACTTCGGCCAGATGCACCGTGTCGATGAGCCCGATGCCGCGCCCGGTCGCCACGCCCTTGATGGCCTGGGAAAAACTCAGCGCCGGATTCATCCGCGTCGCCGGGTCGACAAACCACATCCGCAGATGCCGCAACGCCGCGACCGCAAATCGTTCCTCGCCGGTCAAGTCATAGGCGGCGGCCAGGGCGCCCACGTCGCGGGCCATCGCAAACATCAACGAGCGGTGGGCCGTGAAATTTCCCGGGTTCGTCAGCCCGTCCCGCCGCACATACGGTCCGCCCGGATTTTTTTCATCAGGCCACCAATAGTCGCCCTCGGAGGAAAAATCATGGCGGCCGCCGGCGCTGCGGGGATTGGTCACCGCGGTCAGGGTGCGCGGCGCCGAGCTGAGGGCGGCCTCGGCGATATGGACGACGCGCGGTCGCTCCAAGGCACGGAGATCAAAATCGAGGGGGAGAAACATGGAGAAGAG
>CAZAOI010000314.1:0-3781 GCA_964486705.1 uncultured Oleiharenicola sp.
GCGGCGCCGCGTCCGCTGGCGATGGTGGTCTCGGCGCTCGGCGACAGTACGGATTGGCTGATCCTCGCGGCCCGCTCCGCCGAGGAGGGCAACATCAGTCAAGCGCGGCGCGAACTGGCCCAGGTGCGCGAGCTGGCTACGGCCACGGCGCGCACCGTGCTCAACAGCCAGGGCCAAAAAGGCGTGAAGCACGACCTCGACGAAATTCTCACCCCGGTAGAGCGGCTGCTCTCGGGCATCGAGCTGACCCGCGAGTGCTCACCGCGCACGCTCGATTCCATCATCAGCGTGGGGGAGCGGATTTCCGTGGCCCTGCTGGCCCGCGCGCTGGTCGAGCGAAATGTGCCGGCCCTCCCGGTGGATGCGCGGGATTTCATCGTCACCGACAGCGCCTTCGGCGCGGCCGCCGTGGACAAGGCCGAGACCGCGGTGCGGTTTGCCGCCTTGGAAGGAAAGTGGACGGGCAGCGTTCCGATCTTCACCGGCTTTATCGGCCGGACTCGCGATGGCCACACCACCACCCTCGGTCGCAATGGCTCCGATTACACCGCCACGCTCGTGACGGGCTTGCTCAAGGCGAGCGCGGTGACGGTCTGGACCGATGTGCTCGGGGTGATGACGGCCGACCCGGCGCTGGTCCGCGAAGCGTCCCCGGTGGACCGCCTTTCGTATGACGAGGCGCTTGAGCTGGCGTATTTTGGGACGCGGATGTTTCACCCCCGCACGATCATTCCCCTGCGCGAATGCGGCGCCGCCCTCATCATCCGCAGCACCACCCAGCCGGATGCGCCCGGCACGCGCATCGACGGGACCGGCAACACGGATCCGAACCGGCCGACGTGCGTCACCAGCCTGGAGCGGCTCACGCTGCTGGGGGTGCAATCGCGTCGGACGGGTCTCGGTCGCCCGTTGGGCGGACGGATTCTGGCGGCGCTCAATGATGCCGGCGTGCGGGTGTGGATGACCACCGAGTCCACGCTCGGACAGTCCTTTTCGGTCGTAATTCCGGCGACTGACGAGGCCAGTGCGCGCAAGAGCGTGACCGAGGCGCTCGCCTCCGAGTTGCAGTCGGGCGACTTGCGCATCGAGCCGGTGTTGTCGCCCGTGTCCTTGGTGACCTTGGTCGGCGAAAACATGGCTGGCCGCCCCAACGTCGCGGGGAAATTCCTCAACGCCATCGGCGCCGCGGGCATCGCGGTCCGCGCCGTGGCGCAGGGCGCGTCGGCGCGCAGCATTTCGTGCGTCGTGGACGCCGAGCAAACGGCGACGGCGGTCCGCACGGTGCACGGGGCGTTCAACCTCGCGCACACCGAGATCAACGCTCTGCTGGTGGGCAAGGGCGTCGTCGGGGGCAATCTTCTCCAGCAGATCGAGCGGCAAAATCAGGCCCTCGGCCGCGAGCAGGATGTGCAGGTGCGCCTGGTGGGCATCGGCTCAAGCGGCGGCGCCGTGTTCGACCCGGAAGGGCTGAGACCGGCGGAAGCGATTGCCCGCCTGAAACAGGCGCTGGGGGCGGGGACGGTCGTGAAGGATGTCACCTCCCTGCTCGAAAAACTCTCGCGCCTGCCGAATCCGGTGCTCGTCGACTGTTCGGCGGCGGCGGGCATGGAAAAAGTTTATCGCGCGGCGTTCGCGCTCGGCATCAACGTGGTGTCCGCCAACAAACAACCGCTGGCCCTGCCGCAGGCGGAACGCGACGCGTTGCGCGACGAGGCGCGGCGGAATTTCCGCGCTTATCATTATGAGACGACCGTCGGGGCGGCCCTGCCGGTGATCGAGACGCTGAAGAATCTTGTGCGCACGGGCGACCACGTCCTCACGATCGAGGGCGCGTTTTCCGGCACGCTGGGTTTTTTGTGCGACCGGCTAGCGCAGGGCGAACTGCTTTCGGTGGCGGTCCGGCAAGCAAAAGATCTCGGCTACACCGAGCCGCATCCGCGCGACGACTTGTCCGGCCTCGATGTGGCGCGCAAGGCGATCATTCTCGCCCGCGAGCTTGGCCTGCAGGTCGACCTGACCGACGTGGTGCTGGAGCCATTTGTCCCGGCGGAAAATTTGCGCGAAGACGACCCGGAGAAATTCCTCCAGTCGCTCACGGCGCTCGATGCCGCGGTGGCCGCGAGGGTGGCGGCCTGCAAGGCCCAGGGCCGGTTGCCGCGCTATCTCGCCCGCATCACGCCCGGGGCCACGGGGCCGAAGGTGACGGTGGGTCCGGTCGAAGTGGAAGCGATCCATCCGGCGGCCGCACTCCGCGGGGCCGAAGCCTTTGTGGCGTTTCATACCGAGCGCTATCGCGAGTATCCGATGGTCGTCCGCGGGGCCGGAGCGGGGGGGGAAGTCACGGCGGCCGGCGTGCTGGCCGATATTTTGCGGTTGGCCCAGAATCTCCGGGGCCGGCGCTGAGCACCGTTGCTGGTGGCTCCCAGCCCTAGGCCGATGGACGAAGAGGTTGAACAGAAGACCGAAGGCAGGATCATGAGATTGAGATGTCGCGAACGGGTTTCGGCTTGATAGAAGGGGCCCCCCCGGACGCCCATTGCAATGCAATCTCGCACAGCAACAAGGGACCAACCCAGGTCAACCAGATCATCGCAGAGCCGATACCAAGATCCGATAATGCGGGTACCTTACCGAGGAGCCTGCAAAGCACGAAGGACCAGGCCAACACATAACTGCGAACCATCCAGGCTTGGTGGGAGTCGAAGCGCCGGTTGAGGGCCGCCCGCACGCCCATACTTGAGGCGACCAGCCAGGCCGCACCTAGTGAGGCGAGGGCAACTCCAGTGTCACCTGCTGAACTGAGACTAAGGGAGACTGGCTTGGGGGTTTTGCTATGTACCGTTGCGAGTGCCAGGACAATGGATAGAAGAGAACCCACGCCGCCTCCCAAAATGTAGCCATATCCAATCAGCTTGTGGAACCGAAGGAAACGGCGGGTGGATCCGATGTACAGGTTGGCGGCACCAAGTACCAGCATCGTAGTGCCACCCACCATGTGAACGTAGACCAGTACAAAATGGCCGCTGTGTGCTTCAGTATTGGAGAAAGTGAATACTGGGAGCGCAATTAACCACCACGCAAAAGCGCCTGAAAGGATGGCTCCCAGAAGGAGAATCCCCGGACCGGTGAACCACCAAGATCCCTGCTGTGATTTGCCTGAAATGTGCATGGAGGCCTAACGTTCAAGATGAGCCACGGCCGCTTGGGGCCGTTGGGTGTGGCGACTGGTGTGTGCCCGACATGGGAGTGAACTGACGGGGTGAAAGTCCTCGATGCAAGATACCGAATGAAAATAAAAGCATTAGACAAAAGCAACTGCGCGGTCGCGAGACCGGGTGGGAAAGAAGCTGGCGTCAAAACGACGAGCCCACGAACAGGAACAGGCTATGAAGCCGGTGATGCGGACGAGTTGGTACCACACAACGAAGTCCGGGTATCAGCGTCACAGGTAAAGTCTGGGGTTGTGTCGGGAAAGTTCATGCCCTGACCCGGGGAGACCTGCGCGGCGAGCCGTCCATCGCGAGGGCGATCAAACGGCACCACCACGGGCAACCGTGCTGGCGCGCCCACAGGAGTCAGCAGCGGTCGTAGTAGGGCGGGATACGAGCCGGGAGTAGGTGCTTACCTCAAGCGGGGTGCGCCGAATGAACCGGACGGTCTCACGTACGCGCGAGAATCCGACGGGGTCAAGGCGCTAGACGCTACAGCCCCGGCCTCTGGCGTGCAGCGTGCCGCTGGTTCATGACGGAGGTTGGGAATCGGAAGAAGTAGCGTCTAGCGG
>CAZAOI010000315.1:0-3759 GCA_964486705.1 uncultured Oleiharenicola sp.
CAGGCCGCCGGCCGCGAGTTCAAGGCGACGCAACTGGCGTATGCCTCCGACGCCGGCGGGGTCCGCCTCGCGATGAATCTCGAGCAGGCCTTCCCCGCGGCCGCCCGCCTGCAATCGCTCCGCCGCGAAATCAACTACCAGCGCAGCCCGTCGGCCGCGATCCGGATCCGCGATTCCTTCGCCCTCAAATCCGGACCGGCGAGCCTGCTTGTGCCGCTCTATACCGCCCGACCCGCCGAACTCGTGCGCCCGGGCCTCGTCGCCATCGCCTGCCAGCCCCGCCGCCTCCTGCTCGAGTTCGATCCCGCCGTGCTGTCCGTGAAGATCGAGCCGGTCCCGGTCGACGATCCGAGCCTGCGCCGCAGCTGGGGGAAACAACTCTGGCGGGTCGCGCTGGAATATCGCCACGACCAGCCCGCCGGTGATTACGAACTGCGCGTTCGCGCCGACGACGCACGATGAGGCCCCGCAGCCGCGCCAACGCTCAATCAGCTCACCCGCTCCCCTTGCCTCCCGTTTCCTCTCTTCATTGTAGGAGCCTGCTTGCAGGCGATCCGTATTGCAGGAGCTTGCTTGCAAGCGATCCGGCCGGTCGTCCGTCCGCGTGCACTCCAAATCGCCTGCAAGCAGGCTCCTACACCCATCCAAGCCAATCCCGCCGTGGCGGGGTCGGCGTCATCTGACCCATCACCTATGAAACTGCCCCGCCCCCCGATTTCCTCCCTGCTAGCTTCTGCCTTCCTCTTCTTTGTTGCGGCGATCCCGGCGTTCCCAGCCGAGGCAGCCGCTTCGGCTGCCGTTTCTCCGGCCGACGATGCCGCCCAGCGCTGGGCCCGCTTTGAGCCGGAGTTCCAGGCTTTCGCCGACGCCGATCGGGCCCAGCCCCCGGCGCCAGGCGGCATTCTCTTCGTCGGCAGCAGTATCTTTCGTCAGTGGGCCAATGTCGCCGAGATGATGGCCCCGCTCCCCGCCCTCAACCGCGCGTTCGGCGGCTCCCGCACCGGCGATCAACTCGCGCGCTTCGACCAGGTCGTCCCGCCCTACGCGCCCAAGGTCATCGTCTATTACTGCGGCAGCAATGACCTGAAAGCCGGAGAAACGCCTGAGGATCCGGCAGCGATCTTTGCCCGTTTTCGCGCCTTCTCCGAGCGGGTCCGCGCCGCCCGGCCGGCGACGCGGATCATTTTCGTCTCGAGCACGCGCTCCCCCGACCGCGTCGAACGCTGGATGCATGTCGACCACTACAACGCCCTCGGGCGCGCCTATTGCGCCGCGACGCCGGGCCACACGTTCGTTGATGTGAATCCCGCGTTGGTGGACGCCGCCGGTCAGCCGCGCCTCGACCTCTACGTGGGCGACAAACTCCACTTCCATCCGCCCGCCTACGTCGAGTTCAGCAAAATCATCAAACCCGTGCTCGAACGCGTCTGGCGCGAGGTCGCGGCCGCGCCTTCCGCCGGCGCCGCCGACCGCGCGTTATGGCTTGGGTGGCTCGACCAGCTCGCCCGGCCGGTGCTGACCGCCGGTGCGCAGCGCGCACTCCACGCCAAACTTCCCCTCGCCCCCGGCACCGAAAAACGCGCGGCCTTTGCGCGACTGGAAGCGGTCGGCCGCCTGCTGAGCGGTCTGGCCCCGTGGTTGGAGTCGAATGCTCCGGTGGACGCCGCCGAAGCCGCGCTCCGGGCGGAGTACCGCCACCTCGCGCTCCAGACCATCGCGTCGCTCGTCGATCCCGCCTCGCCGGATCGCGTCGATGCTGCGGCCGGCCCGCAAATCCTCGTCGACACCGCCTTCCTCGCCGAGGCGTTCCTGCGCGCGCCCCGGCAACTGTGGGGCGAACTGCCGGCCGCCACGAAGAGCCAGGTTGTCCAACTGATGCTGGCGACCCGGAGCATCAAGCCGGGCCCGAACAACTGGCTGCTGTTCTCCGCCACGATCGAGGCGTTCCTGGCCAAGAATGGTTTCGCCTGGGACCCGATGCGCGTCGACTACGCCCTGCGCCAACACGAGCAATGGTACAAGGGCGACGGATTTTACGGGGACGGGGCCGAGTTTCATTTCGACTATTACAACAGCATCGTGATGCACCCGATGTTGCTCGACGTGCTGGCGGCGGTCGGGACGAAGGAAAATTGGGGCGAGCAGGGTTTTCCCGAACGCATGCTCACCCGCGCGCAGCGTCACGCCGCCATCCTCGAACGGTTGATCTCGCCGGAAGGCGCCCTGCCGCCGGTCGGCCGGTCCCTCGCCTACCGCAGTGGTCTGCTGCACGGTCTGGCGCAAATGGCCCTGCTGGAAAAATTGCCCGCGCCGCTCGCCCCCGCGCAAGTGCGCGGCGGCCTGACCGCGGCGATGCGGCGCCTGCTCGAAGCCCCCGGGACATTCGACGATGCCGGCTGGTTGCACATCGGTTTCGCCGGAGCCCAGCCCGCCATCGGCGAGCCATATATCTCGACCGGCAGTCTGTATCTGGCGGCGGCGGCGTTTCTGCCCCTCGGCCTGCCGCCGGAGAATCCGTTCTGGTCCGCCCCGCCCGTCCTTTGGACCGCCGCGCGGATCTATGCCGGGGAAAACGAGCCAAGGGATCAGGCGTTGAAGGCGCACTGACGCATAGCCACAGGCCCGGCGGTAGTGGCTACGCAATCCTCCGGCGTAGCGGCAGGCGGCTCTGCCTGCCGGGTTTGCCGCAGCTAACCTGCATCCACATCCCCAGAGGTTTGACGGATACAGGTTAACTGGATAACCAAATCGAATGTAGCCGCCGTCCGACTAGGGCGTCTAGGTGGAAACGTCACCCTTTCTCCTCCACCTTACCCGGTCCGGCGCCCGCTCCCCGGCGGTCGCGCCCCACCGACTCTCCCCGATGAAAAACCTCCTGCGATCGCTTCTGATTCTCCCTTCCTTGTCGGTGCTTCTCGCCTCCGGTCTGACGGCCGCCGAAGCCACGCCGGCCAAGCCCAACATCATCTTCATCCTCGCCGACGACTATGGCGTCGCGGAGGTCGGCAGCTACGGCGCCGATAATTACAAGACCCCGAATATCGACAAGCTCGCCCGGGAAGGCACCCGCTACACCCAGGCCTACACCGTTTCCCTGTGCGGCCCCTCCCGGGCCCAGATCCTGAGTGGCCGCTACCCCTTCCGCACCGGGGGCTCCAACCAAGACGCCGTGGGGCGCCTCAAGCCCGCATCAGTAACCCTGCTGCCGACCGTCCTGAAGTCCGCGGGCTACGTCACCTCGGCGATCGGCAAATGGAGCCAGTTCTCACTCAGTCCGGCCGACTTCGGCTTCGATGACTATCTGCAGTATCAAGGGAGCGGCATCTACTGGAACACGCAGCCCAAGGGAAAGACCTACGAGCTAAACGGCCAGACCGTCACGCTGCGGGACCAGCAATACATGCCGGATCTGATGCACGACCACCTCGTGGACTTCATCACGAGGAACCGCGACAAACCGTTTTACGTCCACTACTCGCTCTCGCATGTGCACAATGACATCCTGCCCACCCCGGACAGCGCCAAGGACAGCAAGGACCTCTATGCCGACAACGTGGCCTACCTGGACAAGCTGGTCGGCAAACTGATGGCTGAACTCGATCGCCTGCAGCTCACGGAAAAAACCCTGATCATATTCCTGGGTGACAACGGCACCGCCAATCTGCGGGCCGACCGCGCCACCATTGGCGGACGGCGCCTGGATGGCGCCAAGGGCTCCATGCGTGATGGCGGCGGCCGCGTGCCCATGATCGCCCGCTG
>CAZAOI010000316.1:0-3744 GCA_964486705.1 uncultured Oleiharenicola sp.
TTTCTGTTTTTGTGCTTTTGGTGTTTTTCGTGGCTATTGCTGGGGTCTTAAAAATTGCCCTTTCGGCACACCGGATGCAATCTGTCCTTCACGGTAGACGGTGCGGCCTCGGACCACCGTGCGCAACACCCGGACCGACGAATGCCGACCGGCATAGGGCCCCTGCGCGTGCCGGTAGAGTAACTCGGAGTTTTTCAGGATGTGGTCACGGTCGAGCGCCAGCAGGGAGAAGTCCGCGTCAAAGCCCACGGCGAGCCGGCCTTTATGCGGCAGCCGAAATCGCTTGGCCACGTTTGCCGCCAGCGGGCCGGCCAACCGGCACAACGCCTTGCCGTCGCGCGCGAGGGCTTCGCTGAGCAAAAGGGGAAAACCATGCTGGCAGCCCGAAATGCCGCCCCAGATCGAAAAGAAATCCGCCGCCGTCTTCATTTCCGGCGGGGCGGGCGAATGGTCCGACCCGATCGTGTCGATTTCGCCGGTCTCCGCCGCGCGCCACAAGCCCCGGCGCTGCGCCTCGGATCGCAACGGTGGCGTGCATTTCGCCGCCGCCCCTTGGCGAATGACCTCATCCTCGTTCAACAGCAAGTAATGGGGACACGTCTCGGCGGTCACATTGACCCCGCGTTGCTTGGCCGCGGTGATGAGGGCCACGCCTTCCGGACTGCTCACGTGCACAATGTGCAGCGCGCAGCCCGTTTCGCCGGCCAGCTCCGTGGCGGTGCGGATGGCGGCCAGCTCGAGTTCGACCGGCCGCGAGTCGAGCCAGGTGTCAGCATCCCTGCCGAGCCGGTGGTGGGCGGCGGCCAAGCTTTCCGCCAAAGCATGGTCCTCGGCGTGCACCGCCACCAAGAGGCCCAGCGCCGCCGCGCGCTTCATCCCCGCACCCAGCGTGGCGGCATCGAGCACGCCCGGAAATTCATCGATCCCGCTGGCACACATGAACGCCTTCAGGCCGATGGCGCCCGCGTCGCGCAGCCCCTCGAGCTGGTCGAGATTGCCAGGAACGAGTCCGCCCCAGAGCGAAAAATCGAGCACGGATTTCTGTTCCGCGAGCCGGCGCTTCTCGGCGAAGCTCGCCGCCTCGATGACCGGCGGATTCGAATTGAGCGGCATGTCGCAGAACCAAGTGCCCCCACCTGCGGCCAGCGCCGCCGGGCCGGTCGTGAGGCCCTCCCACTCCGCCCGGCCGGGCTCGTTGAAGTGAACATGCGCATCGAGGATGCCCGGAAAGAGATGCAGTCCGGTCGCATCGATTTCCTCGGCGGCGGGATCCAATCCTTCGGCCAACATAACGATCCGCCCGTCCGCGAGGCCCACGTCCACTTGCTGCAGGCCCTCAAGGGTCACGACTGTTCCACCGCGAATCACCAAGTCGAGCCGGCTACTCATGGGGTTTGCTTCGCCAGTCGTTCGAGAAAGTCCACCATCACGCGCAGCGCCACGGCCAGATCCCGGGGGGACGCGTCTTCGTGCGGGTGATGACTCAGACCATCCCGACAGCGGACGAACAGGGTGGCGACGGGAGTCAACGCACTCATGATCACGCCATCATGGCCGGCTCCGCTGACGAGTGAAAAAGATTTGCCCTGGACCGCCTGCACGCTCTGCGCGATCAGGGCGGTCAAGGCCGGCGAACAGGCCACCGCCCCATTTTCCTGCGTGCGCTGCCAGCCGAGTTTCAGCCCGCGTTTCGTCGCGAGCTGTTTGGCCAGCCGGCCGATTTTGACCAGCGCCGCGCGGCGCACCTCGTCACGCGCATGCCGCACATCGAGCGTATGGATCACCCGGCCCGGAATCACATTCGCCGCCCCCGGCGAAACCGCGAGCGCACCAATGGTCGCGACCAGCCCGGGCGTCCGACGGGCCAAAGCCTCCACGCCGACCGAAAATTCCGCCACCCCGGCCAGAGCGTCGCGGCGCAAAGCCATCGGCGTCGTGCCGGCGTGACCGGCCTTGCCGGTCCAGGTCAGTTTGAACCGACTCTGGCCGGCGATCGCCGAAACCACCCCGACCGCCAGCTGCTTCGCTTCCAACACCGGCCCCTGCTCAATATGAACTTCGCAGTAACCCAAGAGTTTGCGGCGGTGATGGGCGGGTTTCGGCAGGGAAAAATTCCCGCCGTTGAATTGCCGGATCGCATCGCCGATGCTCACGCCGTCGCCATCGCGCCGGCCCAGATCCGCCGCGCGCAACCGGCCGCAGTAGCCTTTGCTGCCTAAATAGGCGCTGGCAAAGCGGACGCCCTCCTCTTCGGAAAAGCCGATTACCTCGACGGCAAAGGGCAGCGCCACGCCGCGGCGGCGCAAATCCCCGAGCCCGACGAGGGGCAGAAGCACTCCCAGCGGGCCGTCGAACTTGCCCGCATCACGCACCGTATCGAGATGGGATCCGAGCAACAGGGTCTGGGGTAGGGCGGAGCGGCCCGCTCCGCCGCGGCGCACCGGGCCGGTGCGCCCTACCGTTGCAGCCTCCAGCCGGCCAATCAGATTCCCCACCGGGTCGACGCGGACCTTGAGTCCGACCTCCTCCATCCAACCGGCCACGAGGGCATTCGCCCGCTTCATCGCGGGCGAAAGAAAGGTCCGGGTCAATCGGCCCGGCTCGTCGGTCACCGTGCCCAGCTCATCGAGCATCCGGGCAAGTCGTTGCGCGGAGGTGGCCATCAGCTCCCGCGGTAGGTGTTGTAGGCCCAAGGAGTGACAAGCAACGGAACGTGATAGCCGGCGCGGGCGTCAGAAATCGCAAAACGGACCGGCACCCGGTCGAGGAACGGACTGTCTTCCAAATGGGTGACGAAGTAGTCCTTCACGAAGAAGACCAGTTCGTAGGTGCCCACGGCCATCTCGGCGCCGGCGAGCAGCGGGGCGTCGGTCCGGCCGTCCGGGTTGGTCGTGACGGCCTTGAGCAGCGTGTGCTTGCCGTCGTATTTCCAGAGTTCGACCCGCATACCGGCGGCGGGCCGGCCGGTGGTGAGGTCCAGGACGTGGGTGCTAAGTTTGCCGGACATGGGATGAATTTTGTTTAACCACTAATGAACACTAATGGGACACTAATCCGGAGAAACCAGTTGAGGCAAACAGCTTCATTAGTGAGAAATTAGTGCGGATTAGTGGTGCCCAAAGTGTCTTGGAGTCGGAGCCACGCAATTTTTTCGATTTCGGCGAGCGCGGTGGTGAATTCCGTGGCCGGTGGATTGGTCAGTCGAGCTTGCAGGGCCGCGACCATCACCTCCTTGGCATTGAGTCGGGCGCAGATGATAAACGGGAAGCCGAACTTTGCCTTGTAGCTGTCGTTAAGCGCCGTGAACGCGGCAAGCTCAGCAACGCTCAGCTCATTCAGCCCGGCGCTCGCCTGCTCGCGGGTGGACTCGGCGGTAAGCTTTTTCTGCTGGGCCAGGCGGCCGGCCAGATCGGGGTGGGAGCGGATCAGCGCGAGCTGTCGCTCGGCCGGGGCCGAATGCATCGTGCGGCAAAGCCCGGCGTGCAGGGCCTCGGCGCTGGCGAAGGGACGCTGCGGCCACGTTGCCTCCGCCACCCACGGCGAGTGCTCGAACAGATGGCCGAGTGCTAAGGTGAAGACCGCACGATCGAGTGAATTGAGCTGTGCGAGGGTGTAGGACATCGGGTGGCCTCAAAGCTCCAACATCCAAGCTCCAACATCCAAAGAATTACCAAACCCGAAGCTCCAATACTGATGTTTGATCATTGGATCTTGTCTGGAGCTTGGATGTTGGGGTTTGGAGTT
>CAZAOI010000317.1:0-3743 GCA_964486705.1 uncultured Oleiharenicola sp.
TTGCTGGCCCCCCACGCGGTGAACTGGCAGATCAAGGAGACCATGCAGAGCACGGTCGACTCGCCGCGCCTCGACCTGAACAAACTGCTCGGGATCATCCGCCAGTCCGGTTACCAGGGCTATCTGCCGATTGAAACTCTCCGCATGGGCCGGAAGAATTATGATTCGTTCGTGGCGATCCGAGGCCTGTTGGAAGAATTGCGCACCGCGCTTGCGGCGACCGCGTCAAAATAGACTGTTCTTCCTGCTCTCTTCTCCCTCTCCTCCGTCGTCTTTCGCACTCCTCCAATCGCCCATGAAACTTTCCCTTCTCGCCACCGCCACACTCGCCTTGCTCCTGTCGGGCCCCGCCCGGGCCCAGTCGCCCGCCGAGCAGCTCGGTTGGAAACTCACGATTCATTCCTATACCTTTCAGAAATTCTCGATCCACGAGGCGATTGAGAAAACGGGAGCCCTCGGCGTCAGCCACATGAGTATTTCCGGGAGCGTCAATCTCCCGGACGGGTCGGGAAAATTTGTCAAATCTCCGACGATCAGGTTGAGCGCCCCTGAGGCCGCCACGCTCGCGGCCCAGATGAAGGCGCAGGGGATCGATCCGACCTTCACCAACATGGGGGTGGTCAAACCGGGCCTCGATGAAGTCGAGAGCCGTAAGATCTTCGAAGGCGCCAAGCGCCTCGGCATCACCATGCTCGTCGCCGAGCCGGAAGTGCATGGCAACCTGGCTGAACTCGGCCCGGTGATGGACCTGGTGGAGAAGCTCGCGGTGGAATACCAGATCAAGGTCGCGATTCACAACCACCCCGGTCCAAAGAATTTCTATTGGCAACCCGAGACGGTCGCGGCCGCGGTCAAAGGGCGCAGTCCCTTGCTCGGCGCGTGCGCCGATGTGGGCCACTGGGTCCGCTCCGGGCTCGATCCGGTCGAGTCTCTCCGGAAGCTGGAAGGCCGCGTGCTGGCGCTGCATTTCAAGGACCTTAACAAAGCCGGGCTTGACGCGCACGATGTGCCGTGGGGCACCGGCATCAGCAACGCGCGCGGCATGCTCGTTGAATTGCGGCGCCAGAAGTTCCAGGGCGCGATCTGCGTGGAATATGAACACAATTGGGAGAATTCCTCGCCGGAAATTGCCCAGTCCGTCGCCTGGTTTAACCGCACCTGCGCCGAGCTTGTGGCCGCGCCCACACCGTGACTCCAGACCCGGCCTGCGGCATGGGGCGGTTATTAGGGACAGGGCCATAAAATGGCCCGCCGAGCTTCCGACGCCCCGCCCGCTGATCAGTTGGTTGACGTGGCGGGTGCGCGCGGCGCGCGGCGGCTTTCGGGCGGGAGCGACTCGATGAGGGCGTTGGCCTGGCCGGGACGTTTCTTCAGCACAAATGCGTCGTAGAGCCGGCCGGTGGCGGTGCGGGCCTCGTAGTGGAGGTCGTCGAGGCCAACCTTGATGATCTGATACAGCTGCGTGTCCTCGGCGGAGCGGAGCGCGAACTCGGTGGTAACGTTATACATTTTCGGGCCGCTGACCGAGACGACGTAGACGGTGCCGATGGCGGGATCGTAGGCCTGGCTGTAGCCGGTGGGCAGGTTCTTCGAGCCGCCGCGGCCGGCCAGGTCGCCGGTGCGGGCATAGGTGTGGTCGTGGCCGGTCAGCACGAGATCGACTTTGAATTCGTCGAGGACCGGCTTCCACGCGGCGCGCAGGGCGGGGTTGTCGCGTTCGCTGGCGGGCGAGAAAATCGGATGGTGAAAGGTGACAATGGTCCAGCGGTTCGGGTTGTTCTGCAGCACCCGGCGCAGCCACGCGACCTGCGCATCCTGGTGCCGGTTGGATTCCAGCGCGATGATCCGGGTGCCCTGGTAGTCGATGTAGTAGCAAGTTTCCTCGGTGCCGGCGGGCGCGCCCTGCCCGGTGGGAAAGGTGAATTGCGGGCGCCAATGCCGGCTTAGGGTACGCGTGCCGGGCCGGGCGAGGCGGTCGCGCAACGGCCGCTTGTCGGGTTGCTGACCGATGAGGTCGGCCGGGGCATAGCCGGTGAGGGCAGTGATGCCGGCATCGGCTTCGCGGACGATGCCGTCGCGGTCCAGCAGGAGGGTGCCGGTGCGGCCGTCGGTGGTGCGGGCGGTGATGCGCTGGCGGAGGATCTTGCCGGCGGCATCGCGCTCGGCGTCGAGGGTGCGGCTCAGGTCAAGGCTGCGATTATCCTTGGTTGTCCAGCTGCGCTCGGTCTCGGGGCCGGCGCCGTCGTTGAACATCTCGTGGTTCCCGGGGATGGCGATGACCGGGACCGTGGCGTTGACCCAGGCTGGCGCGCCGAACCATTCGCCCCACTCGGCATCACGGTTGGCGCGGTCGATGAGATCGCCGGCGTGCAGGGTGAAAGCGGCGCGGGGCGCGTCGCGGAACGATTCGCGGAAGACGCGCGACCAGTGGGTCCGCAGGTCGTTCTGGGCGTCGCCGAAATAGACGAAGGTGAAGGGGCGGGCCTCGCGGCTGGCGGTGCGAAAGTGGAACCACTCGGTCCAGTTGACGCCGTCGCCGACGCGGTAGGCGTAGAGGGTGTCGGGCGTGAGTTCCGTGAATTGCACGCTGTGGTAATGCGCTTCGCCGAGGTCGCTGGAAAACGGCTCAGTGCGGGCCGGCACGGACCGCGGTTGCAGGGCTGGACCGTGATCGGTGGCGATGGCCACTTCGGCGACCGCGCGGATGACGCTGACATCGGTGCGCCAGGTGACGGCCTGGGTGGTGGCAGGATCGCCGGCCCAAGTGAGCACGACGCGGTCGGGCAAGGGCCGCGGGGCGTGGACCAATTTTTCGGCGTAGGGCGTGGGTTTCCAATGATCGTGCTCGGGGCCCTCATGGGCGATGAGCGGGGCGGTGAGCACGACGACGAGGGTGAAGTGGCGGAGGGTGAGCACAGGGCGAGGCATTAATTGGGTTCGGATCAAGACAATGGCCGATCAGATTATCGAGGGAATAGGCTAGGGCGACGACCCGGAGCAGGGCGGATTGCCTAATTCGCGTTCGTGTTAAGGGGTTTTTCGACGACGAAGGGATCGGGGAAGTCCGCCCCCTGCTTGCCGCCGCGGTCGCGGAGGCGCTTGTCGTTGATGCCGCCTTTGGGGGCGTTGAGGGGGATGGCCATGCCGCCGAGTTCTTCCATGCGCGCGTAGAGCTGGGCCTCCATGGCCTTGGCGGTCTGCCGATGCGCCGGGTCGTAGAAGAGATTCTTCGTTTCGCCGGGATCAGTCTGGAGATCGTAGAGTTCGTCGAGGTCCCAGAGCCCGTAATAAGTGATGTATTTGTAGCGTTCGCCGCGCAGGGCGAAGACGGTGGGCGACTGGGGAAAGTTTTTCTCCCAGTAGTAAGCATAGAGAAAATTGTCCCGCCAGGCCGTGGATGAGCCGTCGGCGAGCGGGAGAAAGTTCAGGCCGTCCATGTGCGGGGGCGGCTGGAGGCCCATGGCCGTCATGATGGTGGGCCCGACGTCGATGTTGGCGACCGCCTGCTCTACTGTCCGGCCACCCGGGAAGAGCGAAGGGCACTGCATGAGCATGGGGATGCGGATGGAGGCGTCGTAGGCGACGCGTTTGTCAATGAGGCCGTGCTCACCAAACATGAACCCGTTGTCGCCCATGTAGAGGATGAGGGTGTCATCGTAGACCCCCATGCTTTTCAACTCGGCGACGATGCGGCCGACGCTGTCGTCGACGGCGCAGAGGGTCTCGCAGTAGCGCTGGTAGTA
>CAZAOI010000318.1:0-3733 GCA_964486705.1 uncultured Oleiharenicola sp.
TAAATTGGGTGCAGGGGTTGGATTTGAACCAACGACCTTCAGGTTATGAGCCTGACGAGCTACCAGGCTGCTCCACCCTGCATCAGAGTGAATCGAATAAGTGGGTTACCCACTTTTGTCTGTCAATGGCCTTTTTTCAAGGGTGACTTGCCGTTGGCCGACTAAGCAGCAATCGCTCCTTCCTCGGCATGGCCGTGCGCCAAAATTTCAGGTTCCGCAAATCAAGCCCTCGAATTATTCGCCTCCTGTCGATCTGCCTCGCTCAATTCGGCGCGTCCAACCTGCGCCGCGGTCAGCCGGAGGAAGTTGAAATCGTTCTTGATGTATCCCTCCACGGCTAAAGCGTAGGCGCGTACTTTGCCCCGCCCGACTCCCTCCCCCAAATCCCGCCCCTTTATGACTCCGCAAGCTGCGTTAGCCGCCCGTTTCCAAGAAGTCTATGGCCATCCGCCGACCGTCCTCGCCCGCGCTCCCGGACGGGTGGAGTTCATCGGCAATCACACGGACTACAATGGCGGCGCGGTGTTGGGGGCGGGCATCGACCGGCATGTCTGGGTGGCGGTTGCGCGCGGGCAACCGCGCCAATTTCGTTTTTGCAGCGACCACCATCCGGAGGTCCTGTCGCTCCCGGCGGGCAGTAAGACTCGTCTCGAGGGTTCGTCGTCCTGGTTGAATTATCCTTTGGGGGTCTGGCTCTCCCTCGGGCAATTCGGTTTCGCCCAGCCGGCGGATTTCGACCTGATGGTGCAATCGGATTTGCCGGTGGGCGCCGGCATGAGCAGCAGCGCGGCCCTGGAACTGGCCACGGGCTTGGCGTTCTTAAAGCTGGCCGGCGCGCCGGCCATCGCCACGCAGAAACTCGCGGAGCTCGGCCGGCATGCCGAGAATAATTTCGTCGGCGTGCCTTGCGGGTTGCTCGATCAGGGGACGATAGCTTTTGCGCGTCAAAATCACCTGGTTCAGATTGACTGCAGCGGGCCGACTTTTTCGACGACCCAACTGCCGGCTGGCCTGCGGTTGTGGGTGTTCAATTCCCTGACGAAGCATGCGCTGATCGATGGCATGTATTCGACGCGCCACGCGGAATGCCAGGAAGCCGCCAAGGCCCTTGGGGTGCAATTCCTCGCGATGCTGACGCCGGCGGAGTTTGCCGCGCGCCGTGGCGTGTTGGCGGCGGGCCCTGCGCGGCGGGCCAAGCATGTGGTTGAAGAGCAGGCCCGCGTGCACGCGGTCGTGGCGGCGCTCGCCGAGGGCGACAGCGCGAAAGTGGGCGCGCTGCTCACGGCTTCGCACCGCAGCTCGCAGCACTGGTTCGAGAATAGCACGGCCGAACTCGATTTCCTGGTCGATCAGCTCACCTTGGCGCCTGGCGTCCTCGGAGCCCGTCTGACCGGCGGCGGTTTTGGGGGCGCGGTCCTGGCGCTGGCCACGCCCGACTTCACGGCCGCCGCGGCCCAGGTCGTGGCCCAAGCCTACGCGCTGAAATTCGGCCGCAGTCCGGAAGTGATCCCGCTTCAGGTTGCCGATGGCGCGCAATTGCTCCCCTTCTGATTTCGCTTTCTCCCGTCGTTTGCTCGTGCTGTCGGCGCCGATTGCGACAGGCAAAGCCCGAAAGTAATCCGGCTCGGTTGGAATGGAGGAGCCTGCTGGCAGGCGATGGGGAGTGCACGCGGACGGACCCCATACTGAACCTTAATTCCGCAGATGAGTTGGCCACAAAAATCACAAAAACAGAATGCTGGAACAGTGCGTAACGCTAGGCGCACTCACCTCGCAGGTGATGTCATTCTTCTGCCCACAAATCAGGTTTCCTCTCTGCGTTCTTTGCGTCCTGCTTCAACGGAGTTTTTTAGACTGAATCGCTTGCGAGCAAGCTCCTACAAATGTGAGCGGAAATAATGGGCATCCGGTGTTGGCGTTGGTTTGGTCAAATGCCCCGGAGCTTGCTCCGGGATTTTTAATCGCGGCGATCCCAGTCGGGACTGTCGTCGCTTACGCAGCGGCGACACCCGGCTGAAGCGCGTGCCAACTGATGCTGCTGCCACGCGCCGGGTAGGCCGCACCTAGGCGGCGGCAACTCCCGCCATCAGCCTCATCAGCGTCGCTTCGCTGAAGTCGGCGCGGGCGACTTCGCCGGCGAGCTGGCCGTTGCGCATCACCAGAATCCGGCGGCACAGGCCGATCAACTCGGGGAGCTCGGAGGACACAACCAGCAGCGCCTTGCCCTCGCAGGCGAGCTCATCGAGCAATTGATAAATCTCGGCCTTGGCGCCGACGTCGACGCCGCGCGTCGGCTCATCGATCAGCAGCACGTCGCAGGATCGCGCGAGCCATTTGGCCAGGGCGATCTTCTGCTGGTTGCCGCCGCTCAGGCCGGCCGTGATGGTTTCGAGTGACGGCGCCTTGACGCGCAGGCGCTTGGTGTAGCGTTCGGCGAGCGTCTGCTCGTCTCCGCGCCGGACCCAGCCGAGCGTGGTCAGGGCGGGCAACGCCGCGAGGCAGATGTTCTCGCGACAGTTAAGGCCGAGTACAAGGCCCTGGCGCTTCCGATCCTCGGGCACGAGGCCGAGGCCGGCCGCGAGGGCGGCGTTGAGCGAACCGAGGGGCAGGATTTTATTTTTAACGGCCAGACTTCCGGTGGCCGCGGGATCGAGGCCGAAGATGGCCTCGACCACCTCGCTGCGGCCGGCGCCGACAATGCCGGCAACCCCGACGATTTCCCCGGCGCGCACGCAGAGATCGATGCCCGAAAATTTCCGCGGCGAGGCGAGCGCGGTGACGCGGAGGCATTCGTCGCCGAGCGGACGGGTCAGGTGGTTCGGGGTCGCAATGAGCAATTCGCGGCCGATCATTTGCGTGACGACCCGGTGCGGCGTCGTGCCCGCGATGGGTTCGGTGGCGACATGGCGGCCGTCGCGCAGCACGGTGATGTTGTCGCAAATGGCAAAGAGCTCCTCGATCCGGTGCGAGACGTAGATGAGCGTGATGCCCCGGGCCTTCAGCTCGCGGACGAGGCGAAAAAGTTCCGCCGTCTCCGTGGCGGAGAGCGAACTGGAGGGTTCGTCCATCACGATGACCTTGGCGCCGGTGCCGACCGCGGCGGCGATCTGCACGAGTTGTTCGCGGCCGGTGGAGAGCGTGCCGATGATGGTGTCGGGATCAATGTCTGCGCCGATGGTGGCGAGCATGGCGCGGGCGCGGGCGCGAAGTTCGGTGCGGTTCACGAAGCCGGCGCGGCGCGGCAGGTCGCCGAGGCAGAGGTTCTCGGCGACGGACAGGTTCGGACAAAACGCGAGTTCCTGGTGCACCATCGCGATGCCGAGCTGGCGGGCGGCCAGCGGTGTGGCCGGATGGATGACGCGGCCGTCCATTTTCATTTCCCCGCTGTCGGCGGTGTGCACGCCGGCGAGGATCTTGCCTAGGGTGCTCTTGCCCGCGCCGTTTTCCCCGATGAGCGCGTGGCAGGTGCCGCGCTCCACGCCAAAGCTTACCCCGTCAAGCGCGAGCACGCCGGGGAAACGCTTGGTGATCCCACTGAATTGTAGGAAAGGCATCAGCGGGATAGTTGAAGTTTAAGCGGGAAGTTTAAGTCCACGGATACTGATTCGCGGGTCAGGCCTGTTATTGGCTTCAACTAAAACTTCCAACTTCAACTAAATGAGGCGCTCTGCGCCTCATTTCGGCAGCCACTTGGCCCAGTTTTTGCCGAACTCGTCCACGGTGGCCTTGGTGA
>CAZAOI010000319.1:0-3687 GCA_964486705.1 uncultured Oleiharenicola sp.
CGGATTCATGCCGGCGGCGGGCTCGTCGAGCAGGAGAAGCTTCGGCTTGGGCGCGAGGCAGCGGACGATCTCCAGCCGGCGCTGCTCGCCGTAGGGCAGGCTCTTCGCGGGGGCGTCGCGGAAGCGGCGGAGGTTGAAAAGATCGAGCAGCTCCTCGGCGCGGTGGGTGATCGCCGCCTCGTCGGCGCGGAAGGCGCCGAGCCGGAGGAGCGCCTGCACGGGGCTGGCGGCGCGATGGAGGTTGCAGGCCGCGCGTACGTTGTCGAAAACACTCAGGCTGCCGAAGAGCCGGATGTTTTGAAAAGTTCGCGCGATGCCGAGTCCGGCGATTTCGTAGGTTTTGCGCCCGGCCAACGGGCGGCCGGCGAAAAGGACCTGCCCTTCGGTCGGCTGGTAAACGCCGGTGATGAGGTTGAAGACCGTCGTCTTGCCGGCGCCGTTCGGGCCGATGATACCGACCAGTTCGTCCTCTTGGATGGTGAAATCCACGGCGCTGACGGCGGTGAGCCCGCCGAAGCGAATGGAAGCCCGGTCGAGCTGCAAGAGCGGCGCGTTTGGGACTTGTGCGGGTTGGAGGCGGGCGGCGGGCATCAGATTTTTCCTTTGCCGAGACGGAAATTAAACAGCCCTTGCGGCCGGACCAGCATGAGCACAATCAAAAGCAGCGAGTAAATGATCATCCGGTAGTCGGCGACGGGCCGCAGCACCTCGGGCAGGAGGGTCAGCAAGATGGCGGCGAGAATCACGCCCACGGTGTTGCCCATGCCGCCGAGGATCACCATGACGACGATCTCGATGGATTTGGTGAAGTCGAACCCGCCGGGAGAGATCGTCTGCTTGAAGTGCCCGTAGAGGCCGCCGGCGATCCCGGCGAAAAATGCGCCGACCACAAAGGCCACGATCTTATAGCGGGTCGTGTTGAGGCCGATGGCCTCGGCTGCGATCTCGTCGTCCCGCGTTGCCAGAAAACCCCGGCCGTAGGTCGAATTCACCAGGCAGGAGACCACGAAGATCGTCAGGGCGCCGAAGGCCAGGACCCAGAACGTGGACGTGTAGGCCGGAATGCCGTTGAGCCCGAGGGCGCCGCCGAGGGGTTCACAATTCTGGAAGATCACGCGGATGATCTCGCCAAAGCCGAGGGTGACGATGGCCAGATAGTCGCCCTTGAGCCGGAGGGAAGGCAGGCCGACGAGCAGGCCGGCGAAGGCGGCGCTCAACCCGCCCGCCACGAGGGCGGCGAAGAAAAGCGAGTTTTGCTGCCACGCGGCGCCCCCGTCGGGGCCGAGGAATTGCGGGCCGAGCAGCATCGTGACGGCGGCGGAGAGATACGCGCCCACCGCCATGAAGCCGGCGTGGCCGAGGGAGAACTGGCCCGTGTAGCCGTTCACCAGGTTGAGACTGACCGCCAGAATCAGGTTGATCCCGATGCCGATCGCCACGTCGAGGTAGTACGGGTCAAACCGGTCCGAGAACGCGGACAGTCCGGCGGCGGCGGCGAGAGCGGCGAGGAGCGCGAGCAGCGGGCGCGGCATGTCAGACTTTCTCCTTGGTGAAGCGCCCGAGCAGGCCGGCGGGCCGGAAGAGCAGGATGAGAATCAGCAACGCGAAGGCGATGGCATCCTTGTAGGTCGAGTAGGCGCTGCCGTTGACGAAGGTTTCGACCACGCCGAGCAGCAGCCCGCCGAGCGCGGCGCCCGGGATGTTGCCGATGCCGCCCAGGACGGCGGCGACAAACGCCTTCAGTCCCGGGAGCACGCCCATCAGCGGGTCGATCGAGGGATAGTTGAGCGCGTAAAGAATGCCCCCGGCGGCGGCCAGGGCGGAGCCCAGCGCGAAAGTGAACGAGATGATGAAGTCGTTGTTGATCCCGACCAGCGACGCCGCCTTGGGGTTCAGGGAGACCGCGCGCATGGCCGTGCCAATCTTCGTGCTCATGACGATGAACCGCAGCGCAAAAAGCAGGACCAGCGTGACGACGATGACGGCGACCTGGTTGCTCGAGATGTAGATGCCGCCGAGATTGTAGGTCGTAACCGGGAAAAGCTCCGGGAAAGGCCGCGGGGTGGCGCCGAACACATACTGGCCAAGGTTCTGCAGCAGGAGCGAGACCCCGATGGCGGTGATGAGGACGTTCAGGGTGGCCGCGCCGCGGAGCGGCCGGTAGACTAGGCGTTCGATCACCACTCCGAGAACGGCGCACACCACCATGGCGAGGGCGAGGACGGCCAGTCCGCCCCAGAGCGAATGCGCCGGCACAATCTTGCCGCCGTAATAACCCACAAACGCGCCGACCATGAACACATCACTGTGGGCGAAGTTGATGAAACGCAGCACACCGTACACCATGGTGTAGCCGAGCGCGATCAGGGCGAAGATCGCCCCGAGGGAAACGCCGTTCAGGAGCTGCTGGAGGAATTCGATCAGAAAAAGTTGAGAGTTGAGGGATGAGAGTTGAGAGTTTCGAAGACTTTACTCCAGTGATTTTCGCAGTCCGCTGAGCCTGCGGCTGATTTCCTCAGCATCACGGTAAATCAGCTCAAAGTCATCCTTCGGAAGGAAGCCTTCATTGCGGGCGATGGTCGTTTGGGTCACCACTTCGTAGAGCGAGCCGGAGGCGAAACCGAGAAATCTGGCATAATCTGCGGGCGGGCGGGCGGAGCCTTCAGCGATGTTTGAGGCGATGGAAACCGCCGCCCGGCGAACCTGATTGGTCAAACCAAAGCGCTCGTCGGTCGGGAAACCCTTGGTGAGGCGATAGACCAGTTCGGCGAAGGCCACCGACTTCTTCCAGACGTCCAGTTTCTCGAAGTTAAACATTCTCGTTCAGTCGAAACTCTCAACGCTCAACACTCAACTCTCAACTGTTTGTCCCCGGTCACGGCGCCACCGATTCCACGTAGACAAATTTGCCGTCCCTCACCGTGAAGATCACAGCGGACTTCGAGGCGTTGCGCTGGGCGTCGATCGTGATGCGGCCTGTGACGCCGGGAAAATCCTTCGTCGTGGCGAGGGCGGCGCGGATCGAGGCGCCCTCGGTCGAGCCGGCGCGGCGGATCGCGTCCGCCAGCACCATGACCGCATCGTAGCCCAGCGACGTACCGGTGTCGGGCGATTGGCCCGACCAGCGCGCCCGAAACCGGGCGACGAAGGTTTTCACCGCCGGGTCGGAGGAATCGGGCGAGAAGTGCGCGGAGAAATAGCCGCCTTCGACGGCCGAGCCGCCAATCTCGACCAGCGCCGGCGAGTCCCACGTGTCGCCGCCGAAGATCGGCAGGGTCAGGCCGAGCTGCCGGGCCTGGACGCAGATGAGCGCCGATTCGGCATAGTCGCCCGAGGCGAAGATCGCGTCGGGCTGCGTGGCCCGGATCGCGGTGAGTTGGGCCCGGAAGTCCTTGTCGCCCTCGGAATATTTTTGCAGGGCCACGATCGTGCCGCCGTGGCTGGTGAAATGCTCCTGGAAATATTTGGCGAGGCCGACACTGTAGGCGGAGCCGTTGGCTACGAGGAGAGCGACCCGGCGGGCGCGCAGGGTTTGCCCGGCAAACTTGGCGAGCACGGTGCCCTGAAAAGGATCGATGAAACACGCGCGGAAAACGTAGTCGCCCGCCTCGGTCACCCGCGGGTTGGTGGCGGTGGCGGAGATCATCGGGATGCGCGCGGCCTGGCAGAGCGGGGCGGCCTCGAGGG
>CAZAOI010000320.1:0-3684 GCA_964486705.1 uncultured Oleiharenicola sp.
GGTCGACCGGCGGGGTATGGTGCGCGGATGCTTGTTCATGATTGAATCCAGCACCTCGTCGATGAGCCCCAAGTGATCTGACCGGTCCTTGAACTGGCGCTTGATGTCCACCAGGTAGCGGGCGAGCGAGTCGATCCGGCGGGCCAGGATCTCGGCCATGTGCAGCGCGGCGCCGGGGTGCTGCCGGAAGAATTCCGGCGGGTTGACGGCGTGCCGGAACCCGCACGGGGTCGTCGCCCGCACGGTGGCGGTGGGCGCGGTCTTGAGCAAGAGCGACATCTCGCCGAACACCGCGCCAACCTCGAAGATCTCGGTGATCAGGATTCCGCTCTTGAGCACCTCGACCTCCCCGCTCTCAAGAAAATAGAGGCCCTGAATCAGCTCGCCCTCGGTGATCAGCACGTGTCCGGCGTCGCAGGAAACCAAGGGCAGGGTCTTAAGGAAGGAAATGTCCATAGTTGGAAAGGTTGTAGGGACCTGCCAGCAGGTTTCGGGCCGGGCCGCAAAATCCTTGATCGGAAAGTGCGTCCCCTCGTGCAGGGTGCCGGCCCAGCCCGCAGAGCGCTCCCGCATTCCAGTTCCTGACAGGTCCACCGCGCCGTGGCCGGGCGCAGAGGCATCCGGACCCTACGGCGTCGCCTCGATGTCCGGATTCACGGCGATTAGCGACAAGCTGCCGCCCGGCGCCGTCGCCAGTGTCGAACGGTTCCTGATGCGCCCGCGCAACGCCCTTTCGATTCTGCCCGAGAAGCCGCCGGCCGCGCCCGCCGCGAAATAAGCTCACTCTCCCTGCGCGAATTGCGGCGAAGGGTGAGCGTTGCGACGCCAGCGGCCGAAACCGCTGGCGTTTTCTTTGCCCGACGTCCGGGCCTTAAAGAAGCCAAGCCAGGGTTCTGGCTGCGGATATTGATATTCAATCCGGGCCATCCGCAGTCAACGGCTCCGGATCGAGCCCAACCCGGACTATACGCCCGGAACAATTTCTGCATCGTTCCACCCACGGGCCGCCACTCATGAAGAAGCGCGCCCCGACTACTCCCCCGAACAGTGTTCAGACCCGCATCCTCACCATTCGCGGACAGAAGGTGATCTTGGATGCCGATCTTGCCGCCATCTATGGCGTCAAAACAAAAGCCCTCAACCAAGCCGTCCGCCGCAACCGCGATAAGTTTCCACCGGACTTCCTGTTGGAGCTCACGAAGGCGGAAGCTGCAAATCTGCAACGCACCAAAAGACAAGAGAATGCAATCTTAAGGTCACAAATTGTGACCTTAAGACAGGGCCGTCATCTCAAACATCCGCCCTTTGCCTTCACCGAACACGGCGCGCTCATGGCCGCCAATATTCTGAGCAGTCCGCAGGCTATTCAGATGTCCGTCTTCGTGATAAGGGCCTTCGTGAAAATGCGCGGCCTGCTCACCGACACCCGTGAGTTGGCAAAGAAGCTGGCTTCACTGGAAACCGAACTGAAGTCCCGCCTAGACAGTCACGAATCCGCCATCGTGGAAGTTCTGCAGCGCGTCATGCTCTTGCTGAATCCGCCTCCAAGCCCGGACACAACCAAGAAAATGGGCTTCCACATCACACTCGCCAAGCAGGCGAAGAAGTGAGCGGCAGCCAACTTCGGGCGAAGGGTAGGCCGACCCCGTTTCAGCGCCCCGTGGCCGCCCCCGCCTTCATCGCCGCCAGTTCCGCCGTCAAGGCCGCCAACTTTTTTCCGACCGCGGGATCGGCCGCATGCCAGTTGGTGCGGAGTTGGGCAAGAGCGCGCGCCGCTGCCTCCGCATGGCCGGCCCGGAATGCGGCCGTGGCGAGCTCGAACAGGGTCGGACTGCGCAACGGCGTCGTGGCGAGTTGCGCGCCAAAGATTTTTGCCGCGTCCGCGTGATCACCGCTTTGCAACGCCAGTTGGCCGAGCCACTCCCGGGCCGGCAGATCGACAAACGGCGGCCCGAACGCGTCCGGCAGGCCCGACTCGATGGCGGCGGCCTGGCGCGCGAGCGTCTTGGCTTCCGCCAGCCGCCCGCCGGCCTGCGCGATCGCCGAGCGTAGGATAAGCTCCATGGTCTCCACCCGGCGCAAGTAAAGCTGATCCGCCGGATTCGCCTCAGTGGCCCGGGCGATGGCCGTGACCAGCCGAGCCCGCGTCGCGGCAAACTTTTCCAACCACGGTGTCGCTTGGTCGGGCTCACCGAGCCGGGTCCGACGGAAGCCCTGGGTCCATGCGTAGGTGAGGTTCGGGTCGAGCGCGTCACCGAGGGGAAATGTCCAGTCCGCAATCTCGTCCCGCCAGTCGCCGGTCTCGAGCAGGTAACGCGACCACATCTGGACAAGCGAGCCCTGCACGGAGTTGTCGGGATCATACTCGTTCACCGGCGGTGGCGGCACGGATGGATCCAGCGACTCATTCCGCGCCACCAGCAGGAGGGCCCGGGCCGCCGCGGGGCGACCCTGCTGCAGGTAGGCGTACTCCAGCCAGAAATTCCCGTGGCCGTAGTGCCGCTGGGGAATGCCGCGGAGGTCGCACCAATTGTTGGCCGCGGCGCTCGCGGCCTCGTTGGCCGCGACCACGTCGTCCCACAGGCCGAGCATGAGAAAGATATGCGACGTCATGTGCAGCGCGTGCGGCGAATCGGGGGCGATGCGCGAGAGAGAGCGGGCGGCATCGACGCCCAGCGGCGCATGGGTCGAGTCGTCGACGCCATGGATCAGGTAGTGCGCCGCCCCGGGATGCTGGGGATTCTTCGTGAGCACCTGCTGCGCGATCGCCGCGGCGCGCATGTAGTCCGGCACGTCGCGGACACCGGCGTGGGCGCCAAACAGGGCCACGGCATAAAACAACTGCACCTCGTCATCGTCGGGATACCGCTGGGCCAGCGTCTCCATCGCACGCGCATGGGCCCGGTCGCGCTCCACCTTGGTGCCGGCACCGTAGAGGTCCTCGACCGCGGCAAAAAAACCGCGTTCCCGTTCGTCGGCAATCCGGGCGCGACGCGCGGCGCGGTCCGGACCGAAGCGCTGCAAGACGGCGCGGGCCGCGGCCGTGTCTTGTTCACCCCAGATCGAATGGTTGAACGCCATGGCTTCACCCCAGTACGCGAGGGCGAACGCCGGATCGAGTTGCTGGGCCCGGTGAAACTCCCCCAAGGCGAGCCGGTATTCGAAGAGGTGCAGCAGAAGCACGCCGGAAACGAAAGCCTGGTGCGCGTCCACGTTGGTCGTCGAAGTCGTAAACTTCAGGCGGCCGAGGGTCAGCGCCTGGATCGGCACCTCGGCTTTGGCGGATTGCGCCGGGAGGGCTTGGGGCCCCAGCCCCGACAACACCAGCACAAGCAGCCAGAACCAGCTGCGTCCGCGCAAACCAAACCAGCACGTTTTCGAGCTCATGGAATAGGAAATAGTCCCGCAACCACGCGAACACTCAAGCCGCAAGTCACCCTTCCACGGGCACTCGGACCCATCCCACGCCGCCGGCCTTGTTCCCAATTCTGTTTTTGCGCCGAGCCACCATCCGCTGGATCAGCGTGACTACCGTCCCTCAGCGCTGGAGCAACCCGCCAACCAGATGATGCCCCAGGTCCGTTCGGGACAGTTGTTCGGCCGCGAGATCCGTGATCACCCTGACGGCGTAGCCGGATCCATGCAGTTGAAGCTGTGGGAGCGAGCTTGCTCGCGACATCCCCT
>CAZAOI010000321.1:0-3665 GCA_964486705.1 uncultured Oleiharenicola sp.
CCTCGACGGACGAACCGGTGTGCGCGTGGAGAATTTCCGTCGTGTAGTTGGGGAGTTTGGCGTCGGCGATGACTTGGATGCCCTTGAGGCACGAGCCGTCGTTGAGTTCGATGAACGAGAAGGCCTTCGCGTCGCGGCGGGTGCGGACCCAGCCTTGGAGGAAGATGGCGTCGCTTGCGGCGGTGGCGTGAAGGGCGTCTTTGACGAGGGTGCGTTGCATGGGATAGTATTTTCGTTAGCGAAGCCGACGAAGGGTCCGGAGGCAAATCCAAGATTTACGGCCTAAATCAAAGAATTGTCAGCCGGTCGCTGATCGTATGGATTGTCTGCTTCGCGCAATTTGGGTGGCGGCACGCACCCGGCTCTCAATGTCTCTTTTATGAATCCTTCTCTCAAAGTCACCGTCTGGAACGAATTTCGGCACGAAAAAACTAACCCCAAGGTCGCGGCGATCTATCCGCAGGGCATTCACGAGACCATCGCCGGTTTCCTGCGCCTTGCGCCCGACCTGGCCGTGAGGACGGCCACCCTCGACGAGCCGGAACACGGGCTGACCGAGGCGGTCCTGGCCGACACGGACGTCCTGATCTGGTGGGGCCACAAGGCGCACCCCGAGGTGCAGGACGCCATCGTCGCCCGCGTGCAGAAACGTGTCCTCGAAGGCATGGGCTTGGTGGTGCTGCACTCGGCGCATTACTCGAAAATCTTCAAGGCGCTCATGGGCACGACCTGCTCGTTGAAATGGCGGGAGGCGAATGACAAGGAGCGTCTCTGGAATCTTTGCCCGTCGCATCCCATCGCCCACGGGCTCGGCGAATATTTTGAAATTCCCGCCGAGGAAATGTACGGCGAGCCGTTTGGCATCCCGACGCCGGACGAGCTGATTTTCATCTCGTGGTTCAGCGGCGGCGAGGTTTTCCGCAGCGGGGCAACGTGGCAGCGCGGGCATGGCAAGGTGTTCTATTTCCGGCCGGGGCATGAGACCTACCCGACCTATCATCATCCGCAGGTGCAGCAGGTCATCACCAATGGGGTGCGTTGGGCCCGGGCCACGGTGAAGTTGCCGGATGTTTGCCCCAACACGAAGGCGCTGGAGCAGCGGCCGGCGGTTTGAGACGAGTGATCAACCTAACCATGAGCGCCGACGAACTTGTGGGAGGGGCTTTACGCCCCGACATCCAGTGTTCAGTTCCTGTCGGGGCGTAAAGCCCCTCCCACATTGCTTAGAGCTCCGCGCGACCCTATTCCTTCATGAGCCAACCGGAATCCCAATCTGCCCAAGTCCGCGTCGCCATCATCGGCACCGGCCTCATGGCGCGCACCCACGCCGAGTCCTACCGAAAAATCCGCGGCTGCACCCTGGTGGCCGCCGTGGATGTCGACCTGAAGCGGGCGGAGGCCTTTGCCGCGGCGCATGGCATCCCGGCGGTGTTTAGCAGCGTCGCGGACCTGCTCGCGCGGGGGGACTGTGAGGCGGTGTCGATTGTCGCGCCCGACGCCCTCCACGCGCCGTTGGCGCTGCAATGCCTGCGGGCGGGCAAGCATGTGCTGTGCGAAAAGCCGCTGGCGCTCAATTATGCCGAGGCCCGCCGGATGGAGGCTGCGGCGAAGAAGGCGGGCGTCGTCCACCTCGTGAATTTTTCCTACCGCAACTGGTCGTGTGTGCATGCGGTCGCGGAAGTGATCCGCGCCGGCAAGCTGGGCGACCTCCGGCACGTCGAGGCGAGCTACCTGCAATCGTGGTTGCTGCAGCCGCAATGGGGCGACTGGCGGGCGACGCCCGCCTTTCTCTGGCGTCTCTCCAAGCGCCATGGCAGCAAGGGCGTGCTCGGCGACATCGGCGTGCACATCGTGGACTTCGCGACCTATCCCGCCGGTCCGATCAAAAAAGTCTTCGCCCAATTAAAGGTATTTCCCAAGGCCAAGGGCGATCGGATCGGGCCGTACCATTTCGATGCCAACGACTCGGCGGTGCTCACTGTGGAATTCGCCAACGGGGCGCTCGGCACCATCCACACCACGCGCTGGGCCGGCGGTCACGTCAATCACCTGAGCCTGAAAATCTCCGGCACGCGCGGAACGGTGGACATCGACTCCGAGCGTTCGACCACGGCCTATCGGATTTGCGCGGGCAAGGACCTGGCCAAGTCCGTGTGGCGCGAGGTGAACGTGAAGCCGGTGCCGGACATGTACCAACGGTTCATCGCCGCGATCCGGACCGGCCGGGCGGATCAGCCCGACTTCGCCCGCGGCGCCGAGGTGCAGCAGGTGCTCGACGCCTGTTTCAAGTCCGACGCGCTGGGCCGGCCGGTGAAAGTGTGAGATGCGGCCTGGGTGGAACCCGGCCTCCCGGACGGGTTGGTATACGGAGGCAATTTAATCGCGTCCGGAGGCCGCGATCCACCAAGGTTTTTCACCGCTCGATCCCGACCGGATACAGCAGATAGCGGTCGTCGTAGAATTGGCTGCGTTTGTAGAACCATTGGAGCCGGGCGGTCGGGTCGGCCGCGAATTTCGCGTCGGCGGCGAGCTTGGTTTCAAACTCGGCCTTCAGGGCCGCATCTTCTGCCAGCATCTTTTCCGCCATGGGCGCGACGACGTAGCCTTCGATATATTCGGTGCGCTGGAGCAGTTCGTTGAAAAACCCCCCAGGCAAAAAGCGAATCGCGGCTGGTGGGCTCAAGCATGACCACGACCAAATTGCCGAGGGGCTGGTCCGTTGAAATCCGGACGGAGCCAGGCGGGAAGGTCTCGACGTGCGACTCTCCGTTGACCCCGGCGGTCAGGGTATCGTGACTCTCGAAGGGTTCGGTCGCGGCCTTCACGTTGGTGAGGCGATAGAGTTCGACCTTGACCGTGCGGGTCGCGGGAAGCGTTTCCATCTGGATCCCATGAAGTTTCAGGCGGGCGATATCGGTGGGCTTGGTGACGGGCACGTAGTGGGCTTAGAGCCGGTTCAGAATGACACCGGGCTTATCCGGATCGATGCAGTTGGGTGGGCGTCGATGTCCCCATCGACGCCTGTCGCCGGTGTGTCCTGTTGTTCGCGGCTGCGAACCCAGGGCCAGTCGCGCCGCCTCCGCGGCGGCTGGGAAACCGGCGACCCCCTTTCAGTGGCAAAAATGGGGGAGCGAGCTTGCTCGCGACGTTTGGCGCACGAGTCGCGAGCAAGCTTGCGCCCACAAAACCATGGTAGTTGCCGTGAATGCTCCGGGGCTTGCTCCGGGGATCTTTACTTCCGGGGTCGGGCGGTGGACGGAAAGCGGGGTGACGAAAAAGGTTGCTATTAACAACTTGATGAATATAGATGCTAGTAACAACCATCACAGCAACCGCTCCACCAAAGACATCCCATGAAAACCTCCGAATTCCTCTCGATTTTGAACGCGAACCGCGGCTTGCCGCTGTTTTTCTCCCTAGGTCGAGGCCGGTCCGTGCCGGCCGGCTATCACCTGACGGAGGTGAAGCGGGTGGCCTATGAAACCATGGATTGTGGCGCCATGACCCACGCCTGGCGGGAGTCGCATTTTGAACTCTGGGGTTTGCCGGTGCCGGAATTCCGCCCGGCTTACATGGCGGCCGGCAAGTTTCTCGCTATCGTCGGCCGGGTGGAGGGAAAACTTCCGCTGCATGGCGACGCCACGGCGAAGATCTACTACGGCGGC
>CAZAOI010000322.1:0-3644 GCA_964486705.1 uncultured Oleiharenicola sp.
CTCGCGATTGAGCTGGCGCACTTTATCGAGAGCGTGCAGGAGGCGAAGCAACCCAAGGTCGGCGGCGCGCTGGGCAAGTCGGCCCTGGAGGTTGCGATCACCATCACGGAACAGATCCGCAAGGCGCAGAAGTGAGGATGACCGCCAAAAATCACAAGCGGGCGCAAAGGGATTTACCCGCCGAGTGTCTTGCTGGGCGCTGCAAAAACCACCAAACGATTTTCGCCAGCGGTCGGGTCCCGGGATTCTTCGCCGGGACCGGAAAGCCAAAGGGAGCAGCACATGACTGATTTCGCGCTTTTGACCGGACTGCCGGCGCCGGCCCAAGCCCCGGTCGACTTGCTGATCGTCGCCGCCGAGCATTCGGGTGATGAACATGCGGCGCGGGTGGTGCGCGGGTTGCGGGCGCAGACCCCGGGCTTGAAAATCTGCGCGCTCGGTGGGCCGCGTCTGGCGGCGGCGGGGGCGCAGCTGCTGGTTGATCTCACGGCCTCATCCACCATGGGTTTTGCCGTGCTGGCCAAGGTTTCCTTCTATCGCGCGTTAATCGCGCAGGTGGTGCAGTGGGTGGGTGAGCATCGGCCGCGGGCCGTTTGTTTTGTGGATTCGTCGGCGTTGAATCTCCGGATCGCCGAGGGCTTGATCGCGCGGGGTTTTTCGGTCAAGGGCGGAGGACCGACGAAGGCGCTTTATTATATCAGCCCGCAGATTTGGGCCTCGCGTGCGGGCCGGCGGTTTTTGATGTCGCGGCATCTCGACGGCCTGGCGGCAATCTTTCCGTTTGAACCTGCGTGTTATGCGGACACCAGGCTGCCGGTGGAATTTGTCGGTCATCCCTTCGTGGCGCCTGATTACGTGGCGCCGGTGGCCTATGATCCGGCGGGACCGGTCCTGCTCCTGCCCGGCAGTCGGAAACAGGTTGTTGCGAGAGTTTTTCCAGTGCTGCTGGAGGCGTATCGCCGGTCGGGCACGACCCGCCCCGCCGTGGTGCTTTATCCGAGCGAGGAAATCCTCTCCGGGCTGCAGGCGGCGAATCCGCCGGCCAATGTCGCCATGCGGCGCACAGGCGGGCCGGACGGACCGGTCGGGGCGTCGGCCGTGCTGACCGCCAGCGGCACGATGTCGATGCATTGCGCGCTGGCCGGCATCCCCGGGGCCATCACCTACCGGACGGACCCGTTGACTTACTTCTTGGGGCGCATGCTGGTGAAAGTGGAGTATATCGGCATCGCCAACTTGCTGCTCGATGAGCCGATGTATCCCGAATTCATTCAGGCCGCGGCGACGCCGGACGCGCTGGCCGGAGAGTTGCAGGCGTGTGTCGGGGTGGCGGCCCGGCGGGACCGGACGGCGGGGCAGGCGGCGAGGTTGCGCGCCCTCCTGACCCAACCGACCAGCGGGTCCGCGGTCGATTGGCTGCAGCGCCATCTGGGTTCACTGTGAAATGGCTTTGTTTTCCAGCCGGAATGCCGATAGGCAATCGAAGCAATGAATCCCCCCGCCCACACCGCGCCCGGGTCCCCGGGTTGGCCGCTGCCCGGCGCTCAAGCTGAGCCGGCGGGCGTGGCGGCGTTTTTGGGGACGATGTTGCACGCCCTGCCGCTCGGGGTGTGCTGGCAGCAGTGCGGCGAAGCCGGAGCCTGCTGGATCAACGAGTCCTTCCAAAGACTGACGGGCCTGACTCACGAAGAGATGCGGTCCATTGATTGTTTGGCCGGGGCCATGCTGCCGGAGGACCGGCCGGCCTTTGCGGCGGGCCTGGCCGGGTTGCGGCACGGCCCCGCCAATGAATTTGGCTTGGAACTGCGCTGTCGAATCGGCGAGGAGCTGGGGTGGCGGCAATTGACCCTGCAGGCCTACCGGCACCCGGATGGGCAGCTGCAGCATCTGGTGCTGACGCTGGCGGATCACACCGAGCGCAAGCATCACCAGGAGGAAATGCGCCGGGCAATCGAAAGTGCCGTGTCGCTCAATCAGCAGATCGAGACCGCGATTGATCGCGCGCAACGCTTGGCGGTGGAGGCGAATCTCGCCAATGTCGCCAAGAGCCGGTTTCTCGCCACGATGAGCCATGAGATTCGCACACCGATGAATGGCATCATCGGCATGACGACTCTCCTGTTGGAGACGCCGCTGGGCCCGGAGCAGCGGGATTTCGCCAATACCATCCGTCTGAGCGGCGAGGCGCTGCTGGGCATCATCAACGATATTCTGGATTTTTCCAAAATTGAGTCCGGCCGGCTCGCGTTGGACGAGGTGGACTTTGTCCTCCGGGATTGCCTGGAGGGGGCGCTCGACCTGATGGCTCTGCGCGCGGGGGAAAAGAATCTCGACCTGCTCTATGAGATCGCGGACGAGACCCCCGTCCTGATGCGGGGCGATGTCACGCGCCTCAATCAGGCGCTCCTCAACCTGATCGGCAACGCGCTCAAGTTTACCGCGCACGGTGAAGTGGTCGTTCGCGTGGAGCCGGCGGCCGGCGGCATGGTCGCGGAAGGGCCGATCACGTTGTGCGTTTCGGTGCGGGACACGGGGATTGGCATCGCGCCCGAGGCCCAGGGACTCCTTTTCCAATCCTTCAGCCAACTGGATGCCTCGACCACGCGCAAATATGGCGGCACCGGCCTGGGCCTGGTGATCAGCAAGCGGCTGGTTGAGTTGATGGGCGGCCGGATGTGGGTTGAAAGTGAGCCCGGCGTGGGCTCGACCTTTTTCTTCACCGTTAAGCTGGACGCCCGCCGAGGGCCGGCGCGCCTCGACTTGCCGGCCGTCCGGGCCGTGCTCGCCGGCCGGCGGATCTTGCTGGTGGATGACAACCTCACGTGTCGTCTCTTCCTGTCGGATCTCGTCCGTCGTTGGGGCATGGAACCCCTCGCCGTGGGCTCGGGGGAGGAAGCGCTGGCGGTGCTCCGGACCGGACGACCTTTCGACGTTGCCATCCTCGATTCCCGGATGCCCGGAATGGATGGCGCGACGCTCGCCCGGAACATTCAGCAGCAGTCGGAATTTTCCCGGCTGCCTTTGTTGATGATGGTCACCGTCGGCTCGCGGGTGCCGGAGGGGGTCAGTGCGCGGGCCGTGACCAAGCCGCTCATGCCGGGCTCGGTGTTCGAGGTTTTGGCCGCGGTGTTCATCCGGCCGTCCGGCGAGCCCGCGGCACCGCTGGTTTCTGGCCCCGTCGTGCCTGCCGGGCAGACGCTGCGGTTGTTGTTGGCGGAGGACAATCTTGTGAACCAGAAAGTGGCGCTGGCTTTGCTGAAAACTCTGGGCTACCGCGCTGACGTTGCTGGCAACGGACTGGAGGCGCTCGCGGCAGTGGAGCGCCAGACCTACGACGCCATTCTTCTCGATATGCAGATGCCGGAAATGGATGGGCTGGAGGCGGCGCGCCGGCTGGTGCAAAAGTATTCCGAGCCTTCATCCCGGCCGTGGATGATCGCCCTGACGGCAAATGCCCTGCCGGAAGATCGGACCCAGTGCCTTGCCGCCGGGATGGATGACTATTTGACCAAACCCGTCAAAAAACCGGAGCTGCTCGCGGCGTTGGAGCGGGCCCAATTGCGGCAATCGATTCAGGGGACCCCGCCGCCTCCAGATCCGGCGCAAGCCATGCCGTTTTAGGGCCGGCGAAATTGCTCCCGCCG
>CAZAOI010000323.1:0-3635 GCA_964486705.1 uncultured Oleiharenicola sp.
TCTCCAGGATGAAGATCGCCCCGAGCTGGCCGGGCTGGAGGAACAGATAGGACGACGTCGTGATAATCTGCAGGACGAACAGCGTGACGAAGAGGCCCTTTTTGGGGAATTTGGAGGCGATCATGCTGAGCACCACCACCCCGGCCACGGAGGCGGCCTGGCCGAGCGTGTTGAACGTGGAGACGAGTCCTTCGAGGGCGAAGGTGCGTCCGAGGAACGGCAGCTGCGTCTCCGGGGACCCATTATAGAGGTAATACTTGAAATAGTGCGTGGAGACGGAGCTGCGCAACGCGATGAACAGAATCCAGGTCAGCGTCGTGCAGAGGAGCAGCACCCAGGCCTCGTTGGTGACAAGGTACTTCAAATCGCGCAGCACCGAGGTGTTTTCCTCGGGCGCCGGCTTGATGCGTTCCTTCGTGCCGAACACGGTGAGCAGGAAAAAACCGACGGCCACCACGCCGACGATGGCGAAGGCCAGCTGCCAGCCGAGCTGTGGATTCTTGCCCCCCAGGGCGGACACCATCGGCAGCAGCGTCGCGGAGATGACCATGCCGGCGGAGAAGGCGAAGATGAACTTGATGGAGGAGAGCCGCGTGCGCTCGACGGGGTCGCTGGTCATGACGCCCATCAACGCGGTGTAGGGAATGTTGACCGTGGTGTAGAGCATCATCAGGGCGTTGTAGGTGAGATAAGCCCAGATGAGTTTGCCGGCGGGACCAAACGCCGGCGTGGTGAACGTCAGCACGCCGAAAATCGCAAACGGCACGCACCCGAACAGAATGAACGGACGGAACTTGCCCCAGCGCGACTCCGTGCGGTCGGCGAGCATGCCGATGATGGGGTCGTTGACGCCGTCCCAAATGCGGCTGACGAGCAGCATCGTGGCGAGCGCGCCGGCGGTGATGCCGAAAACGTCGGTATAAAAAAACGGCAGATAACGCATGAACGTCTGCCAGTAGAGGACGGAGGCGAAGTCGCCGCAGCCAAAGGCGAGCATTTCACGAAACGGGAGTTTGGAATCTTTCGGGGTCATGGGGGTAACGGAGTGGAGGGGGCGGAAAGCGGATGTGTCGGATTGGAAAAACTGTGATTCATCCGGGTTAGAGAGGTTTACCGAGAGAGGGACGGCAGCATGGGTGGGGCAAACTTCCGGAAAAGCTGTGCGGCCGAACGGATCGTCGGGGACCAGCCTTCGCCAAGACTACGGCGCGGCAAGCGACTCGCCCTACCCTCGATCCGGTCAGGCCAGGCGTGCGGTGATGCAAGGGAGTCATGGCGTTCAGTAGGTGTCGGCCAGTGACCGATGGGTCAAAACCTCCTGCAGTTTTTCGAGCGTCTGCGGCTGCGCGAACTCCACCTCCACCGTCCGGGCCTCCGCCGGATACAGCTCGAAATAATTATCACTGCTGCGATGGGCGATGCCGGGCAGCTCGAACATGAACCGGTGTTGGAAAACCGCGGAGGTCACCGTCAAAACGGCGCGGCGCGGCGCGGGCAATTGCCAGGCGATCGTCGTCTGCGTCGCCGGCAGATCCAGAAAACGCGGCGGCGTAAAAAAGACGGAGTCCTCACTGACCCGCCGGCCGTCGATGTCGAGGGCCAGCCGCAGGAAGACCTGGTCGCGACCGTACCGGGCGAGGCCGGACGCCAGCCGGAGCGTCTTCTGCCGCACGCTCCCGCCGTAAACGAGGCGGACCTTTTTTTGGCCGCTGAGCAACACGCGACCGTCGAGAGCGAAAACATCCCAAGACAGCAAGCCCGGGGTGCGCGCGGGCAAATCGCTGACGGTGTAGAGGTGCACCTCGTCGACGGTGGAGCGCCGGTAATTGCCGATGATGGTGGTCTCATCCCCGGGCACGTGGGCACAGGCGAGCGCCGGCGCATAGAAGCGGCGCGCCACATGGTGCAGGGCCCGCCACCGCCCGGTGAATTCGAGCGAGCTCCACGAGGCCACCGGCCAGCAATCGTTGAGCTGCCAGTAGAGGGCGCCCATGCAATGCGGCATCAGCCGGCGGTAATGCTCCACCCCGGTCTGCATGCAGTCCGCCTGGTTCAACTGCGAAAGATAGATGAGATCAGCCTGCGATTTGGGAAACCGATAGCGACGCGACACATAGTCGAGGATGATCTGGTTGCCGGCGCGGTTCTTCTGGTGATTCTCCATTTCCCGGCCGAAGACGTTGCCTTTGTCGGGCGGGCAAAAGGTCGCCTGGGTCTCCGGCGAGCTGTAACTCTGCATGCCGAACTCGGACACAAAGCGAAAACGCCACAACTCATAATCCTTCACCGGCTGTCGTTTGTGCCAGACATCCCAGAAGTGGGTGTCGCCGCGCTTCTCGCCGGCCGCATGGCTGTCGTCCTCGCCCCCGCGGTGCGGCGAGGACGGCCAGTAATCGGTCACGCCATCAAACCGGGCCACGACCGCGGGCAGCACCTGGTGAAAAAGCCCGTCGTAATCGCGCCGGGCCTTGGGTTGCTGCAGCCGCGCGCCATTGAGCATCTCGATCTCGTTGTTGCCGCACCACAGGGCGAGACAGGCGCGGTGCCGGAGGCGGCGCACCTGGTGCTCCGCCTCGGTCCGCACGCTGCGCTGAAAGTCGCGGTCGCCGGGATAGAGCGAGCAGGCGAACATGAAATCCTGCCAGACCAGCAATCCGAGTTGGTCGCACTCGTCGTAGAAATTCTCGCTCTCGTAGATCCCCCCGCCCCACACCCGGATCATGTTCATGTGCGCCTCCGCGGCGCTGCGCAGGTCGCGCGCATAATCCTCGCGCGTGAGCCCGGCCACAAAACTGTGGGCCGGAATCCAGTTGGCGCCCTTGGCGAAAATCGGCCGGCCGTTGACGACAAACTGAAAGCTTTCCCCCGCCGCGTCCGGGTGCCGGTCCAGCCGGATGGTGCGCAACCCGATCCGCCGGATCCAGTGGCCGAGGCGGCGGCCGTCCGCCCGGAGCACCTCGAGTTCCAGCGTGTAGAGCGAGGGCGCGCCGTGGCCGTTGGGCCACCAGAGTTCCGGACTGGCCACATGGATCTGGGGCTCCTGGCCCTCCGCGATCAAGAGCTCGCCAAACGAAAGCCGCCAGCGGACGGAGCAGGCCAGGGGTTCCGCCCGCGCCAACTCGGGCACCAGCGCGAGCACCACACTGCCGTCGCCCGCATGGTGCTGCGTGACACGCACACTCGCCAACCGGTTGCCGGTCCAGCCTTCAAGCCGGAGATCACCCCAGATGCCGGCGGTGACGAAACGCGGGCCCCAGTCCCAGCCAAATTGGTTCGCTTGCTTGCGGATGACTTGGGAGCGGCCGACGGGATCGTTGAACTCGACGGGCCGGTGACCGCGACGGTGGGTGCGGATGTATTCCAGCGCGCTGCCGAAATGCACCGTCAGCACATTTTTGCCGGCGCGCAGCAACGGTTTCACCTCCCAGCGGTACCCCGTGAACATGTTGGCCGTGCGCGCGACCTCGCGGCCGTTGAGTCGGACCGTGGCAACGGTATCGAGTCCGTCGGCGACGAGTTCGACGACTTCCTCCGCGAGCAATTCGCGGCCCACGGTGAACGTCGTGCGGTATTCCCAATTGCGCTCCTCGATCCACTGCAGACCGGCTTCGTTGTCGCCCCAGAACGGATCCGGA
>CAZAOI010000324.1:0-3597 GCA_964486705.1 uncultured Oleiharenicola sp.
AAGGGGCAGGGTGGGTTTGATCACATGCCCCGGAGCTTGCTCCGGGGATCTTTACTGGGATCGCTCCATCGAACGAAGTAGAACGCGGCCTCCGGTCGCGTTGGTTTACCGACCGCTCAAGGCAACCCGTCCAGAGACCGGGTTCCACCGTTCAGGACGGGCTTTCCCCGGCATGGTTTTCACTCACGCTCCCGGCGGCGGAAACAGCGCGGCGAGTTTGCGGATGGTGGTGAGGTTGCGCATCGAGGAAGAGGGCAGTTTGAGTGCGCGCAGTGCCGGGGCGGCCCAGACTTTCGACTCGTGGCTCTTGATCCGGCAAAGCCAGTAATATTCGCGGCCCTCGACGCAGAACTCATCGACGGCGGTCCCGCAGGCCACCAATCCGCGACGCTGGGTGGGGGAGAGCGCCGCGGCCAGAAAGCCTGCGTGCACCGTGGTCGTCGGGTCCGCCAGATCGCGCGGCGGGAAAGGTTGGAACGCGGCGACCGCGGCCACTTCGGCCCGCGTGCGCACGAACGTGTCGACCGCGTAACCAAGCGAAAGCTGGAGATGATCCTGGATCTGCCGCTCGAGTTTGCCCGGGTCGCCGGACTTGCTGCCGAAGATCACATTGCCGCTCGCGATGAAGGTCTCGACGCCGGTGAACTTCAGGTCGGCGAACCGCGCCCGGAGCACCTCCATCGTGATCCGGCGCTTGCCGAGGTTGATCCCGCGAAGAAAGGCGATGTAGAGGGGCATAAGGTTTCCCCGTCGATTTAGGCCGGCAAGCTCCCGCGTGCAATCCCAAGAAAACGGGTCGCCTCGTTGCGCCCGACTCCGCGTCAGGCTGCCTTAGCCGATCCATGCAGTTGAAGCTCGCTCCCCTATTTATGCCACTGAAAAGGTGGTCGCCGGTTTCCCAGCCGCCGCGGAGGCGGCGCGACTGGCCCTGGGTTCGCAGCCGCGAACAACAGGACACATCGACGCCCACCCAACTGCATCACTCCGGCTAAGGCCGCGGGCGGGAAGGCCCGGAGTGATCGGTGCCATGTGATCGAGGGTGCGATCCGGTGTGATCGGTATCCCTTGATCCGTCGCGGTGGCGGAGGGTTGCGGATTGGGGAAATTTCTGCTCCATTCCACCCCCTATGAACGTCCAACAGGCCTACAACGATTGGGCGTCGACCTACGACACGGACCGCAATTTGACGCGTGATTTGGACGCGGAGGTTGTCCGCAACACCCTTGCCGGACTGAACTGCCACAGCATTTTGGAGATCGGTTGCGGCACGGGCAAGAACACCCCCTTTCTGGCCCAGATTGGACGGCATGTGCGGGCGGTGGATTTTTCGGCCGGCATGATCGCTTGTGCCCGTGAGAAACTGTCGCTGGACAATGTGACGTTCACCGTCGCGGATATCACTCAGCGCTGGCCGGGCGAGGACGGATCGGTGGACTTGGTCTCCTGCAATCTGGTGCTGGAGCATGTCGAGGATCTGTTTTCCATTTTCGCCGAAGCATCCCGGGTCGTCGCAAAAGACGGCCGCCTCTTCGTTTGCGAGTTTCACCCCTTCCGCCAATATCAGGGCACCAAGGCCAATTATCAACGCGGTCAGGCCAAGACGGAAATTCCAGCGTTTGTGCATCACTTGTCCGACTACACCGCCGCCGCCGAGAGCAACGGGCTGGCTCTCGCCAGCGTCAGGGAATGGTGGCACGCCGAGGATCAAGGCAAACCGCCGCGTTTGGTGTCGTTTGACTTTCGGAAGAAATAGACCGGCCGAACCGGTGGGCATCATTGTGGTCGGCGCAGCGCAGCACGGGCGCAAATACGTTTCCGGCCGCCGTTATCGTCGGCGGCAAAACGCAGGGAAATTGCGCCAAGGCGAATAGCCGCGGATGGATTTTGGCCCATCCGCCTATTTTCAATCTCCCCAAGGTTTGACTTACTTCATTGGGGCGTAGCATCATCTCCCGTCGTCAATGCTGTTAGCGTGCGCGCCGAAGGGCGACCGCTTTTGATTCAGCAAGGGCAATTTCCAACCAGTCCGCGCTCAACCCCTTTCTTTATGGCTTCGCTCCGTGCTTGTCCTGCCTTTGCCGTTCTCGTCACGACGTTGCTTCTGCCCCTCTCCTTTGCGCAGGCGCAACCGTTGGACTATAAGTTGGGTGACGTGGCGAGAGAAGATGTGATCACGCCCGTCCCGTTGCTCGTGGTGAATCCCGAAGCAACGGAAGCTTTGAAGCAAAAGGTGGCGAGGCAGGTATTGTTTGTGGTCCGCCAGACACCGTCGAGTGCGGGCGAAGTGGAGCAGGGATTGCGGGATAGTATTTCCGTCGCCCGGACGAAATTTTTGGTCGCCCTCCAGCAGACGCTGATCGGGCGTGTCCCCGGTGAGGCCGAGGCGGAGGCGTCGGCCTTCGCCAACACGGTTGCCGCGGTCGCGCGCGAGGTGCCGAAAGACCTGCCGCTCGCCACCCTGGCGCCGCTCTGGGTCAGTGGCGCCAGCGATGAATCCTTCATCGCATCGCTCCTTCGACCCGTGCGTTCCGTGATGGCGCAGCCGATTGTGAGCGGCAAACCCGAGAATCCCATGCCCGCCAACCAGGACGTGCGGGTGCTTTCGATGACAAGCCTGAGTGAACCTCCGACGGCGCTGGAACTTGAGCGCGAAGGGCAGACGATGTCGGCCGGCAAGGTGATCACCCTTTGGCGCGCCCGGCGTCTGGTTGAGAAACATTTCCCTTCCGGTCAGGAAGCGCTGGGGCGATACGCCGCCACGTTTGTCCGGTTTAATGCTATGCCCGATCCGGCCCTGACCGAGATCCTGCGGGCCAAACGGATGGACGGAGTCACGGCGAACGACAGCTACGAAGCCGCGCAAGTCATCGTCAAAAAAGGCCAGACGATTGACCGCCAGACGCTGAGTGCGTTGGCCGTGCTGCGGGAGAAAAGCCTGATCGGGACCCTGCAGAGCAAAATTGAGCAGGAAAAGACGATCGCGGGCCAGATCCAGCAGCAGACGAAATGGATCACCGTGGGCTTGGGCAGCATGGCGCTGGCGCTGATTTTGATTTTCTGGCGCTTGCGCTTCCGGCCTACCGGCCCGTTTGAACCGGAACCGGCCCATCCAGCGCTGCCGGGGTCGGACCAGAAGGCCTTGCCGGGGAGCGCCGGTGAAGACGCCTGGCGGACCCGAGCTATTCAGGCGGAAGGGAAAGCGGAGCGGGCGCAGGAGGCGATCCGGACTGGCGCACTCGGCTGGATGCGCGACAAGATTTTTCGGTCGATGTTTAACCAGCGTGCGGAGTTGCTTTCGGTCCAGCAGAAAGCCGAGGCAGAGATGCGCGAATTGGAGCAGCGGCTCGAACAGTTGCATACGCCGTTGCGGGAGCGCATCGGCGCCTACGAAAAGCGGATTGAGGAACTGGAGAAGGAACTGGTCGCGAAGGGCGAGGAGAACCGCGAGCTGATCGGCGCCCGGATTTCGGTCGCCAAACAACAACTCACCGTGGAGCGCGAGCGCGAGCGCGGCTGGTTTGCGACGAGTTAGCCGGTCACTCTTAACCTGCATCCATCACACCCCGAGGGGTGACGGATGCACCCTGTCGGGCCGA
>CAZAOI010000325.1:0-3584 GCA_964486705.1 uncultured Oleiharenicola sp.
GACACGACCACCTTGTCGTTTGGGGCCAGAAGCACGTCCTGCACCTTGCCCTTGCGTATGTCCTGAATGTCGACCACCAGGCACACGTCCTGGGTGGCGCCGTCGCATGGCCCGAAGCCCGTGAGATCCACACCCTCGGCCTTCTTGCGGATGATTCGCACTTTGGAAGAGGCGTATTTCGATGGCCCCCCCGACTCGGCGATGACGCCCAGAAGCGTGAGTTCGTTTTCCACCACCACGCGCGCCGGCCGCGCCACTTCGCCTTCCACCACCACGAAATATTTGGGCCCCGCGGTGATCACATCGCCGTTCTTCAAAAGCAGCTCGGCGTTCAAGCGGTCCTGCTCGGTCATGCCCGCGGTGTTGCCCAGGCGGAAGCGGATGGTCTTGTCCCCGTTGGGGAAAGCGCCGTCGGTGCGTTGCACCAGAATCACGCCCGAGGCGTTTGGCCGGAAGCCGCCCGATTCGATGAGCAGGTCGATCAGCCGCGTGGTGCCGCGAAGGGCCCGGCGGCCGGGGCTTATCACCTCGCCCAGCACCAGGGCGAACTGGCTGGCGTACTCGCGCACCCGCACCTCCACCCGCGGGTTCACCAGAAAGTCTTTCTCAAGGCCCTCGGTGATCAGGCGCTCGATCTCGGCCAGGGTCTTCCCCGCCACGTCCACCTCGCCGAGCAGCGGCATTGAGAATCGGCCATCGGGCTGCACCGTGGTGCTGCGCGAGACCTCGGGCTGGTCGAGCACGCTCACCTCCAGCACGTCGCCCGGGCCCACCACGTAAGCCGCAGGGCCAGGGGTCGGAGTCGGTGTGGGACTGGCTGTGGGCGTCGCCGTGGGACTGGCTGTGGGCGTCGCCGTGGGACTGGCAGTGGGACTGGGTGTGGGCGTCGCCGTGGGACTGGGACCAGCCGAAAGCGGACGCTGAGCCGGCGGGCGCGAAGCCGAAGCGTGAGCCGGCTGGCGCGAAGCCGAAGCGTGAGCCGGCTGGCGCGAAGCCGAAGCGTGAGCCGACTGCCCCAAAGCCGAAGGCTGAGACGGCTGCCGCAAAGCCGAAGCCACGACCAGCGCCAGAGCCAGCACGCTCACCACGAAGGCGCCCCCGGCCGCGTCGGCTTCCCGAGGAAGCCCAGGCTCACTTGAAACGTCAGCGACCGGCTCTTGATGTCGAAGAAATCGAGGTTCGAATCCCGCCGGTCCGCGCTGTAGTCGAAGCGCAGGAACGCCCAGTCGGTCACGTTGCGCGTAAGCCCCACCGACCACGAGCGAAGGTTGTCGCGGCGCAGAACAAAAGTGCTGCTGCTGGTGTCGAACTGCGGGCTCGCCTTGTAGTCGTTCCGCTGCAGCGTGACGTTGCCGCGCACAAAAATCGAGAAGGGCAGCTGCGTGGTGAGGTCGGCGCGCACCGCATCGGCCACATAGAAGCCATTCTCCTTGTAGGCCGAGAGATACAGCTTCCGGTCGGCGCTAAGGCCGAGCGAAGTGTTGCCCGTGATCTCGCGGGCGAGTTGAGCCCCGTAGGCGAAGTCTTTGAAGTCCCGGCCACCCTCACCCGCGTTGGGGTTTTTCTGTGTGCGATACCCAAGCTGAATCCGGCCGCGCATCAAAGGCGTCACCTCGCCGTCGAGCGAGAGGCCATACGAGTAGCCACGGCCCTCGATCTGCTTTCGTTCGGTCTGTGCGGGCGTGTCGTGCACGCCGAAGACGAGGCCCAGAAGCCGCCCCGCGCTTAACTCACGGCGCAACGAGGCGTTCAGGGTCCGCGTGTCGTAGTCGAAAAAGGCCCGGTCGCCCACAACGGGCTCTCCCGGATCGTTCCCATAGCGCACACGCGTTCTGCCCACGTTCACATCCACCTCGGTGTCCGCCACGAAATCGAACCGCGCGCCAAAACCGAAACTGTGCCGACGAAAACGCTCGAGCGAAGAGTCGAGCAGCCGGTTGAGGCCGATTCCATACTCGCGGCCCGGGTCGATCTCGTAGGTTTCGAGAACTCCCTTCGAGAAATGGTACGTGCCGTAAATGGCCCCAAAAGACACCACCGGCTGATCGATCCCCGCGTCGAAAGCGTCGAAAAAGTGCGACCCCCGCCGCGGCAGGCTCAGGTCAAGCTGACGTCGAAAGCGTGGGCTGTAGTTCACACGCCACTGGCCTTCTCTCGTACCCCCAAACGCCGGATCGAGGCCTATCCCGAGGTTCGGCTGAATCACCCAGTACGAATCACCGCTGGTGGTGTTCGTCTGAACCTGCGTGGCGGTTCCATCAATGTAGCTCACCGAAATCCACGGTTTCATCTGCAAACCCAGCAGGCGATAGTCGGAAAACCAGTTCTTCGCCGAACCCATTTCCCTGGACGAGGTCCCGATAGACGATGGATCGGTGGTTGAGGGGAACAGGCGCGCATACAAGTCGGCGGTGTCCGCGGCCACCGGGTCGGCCGCGCGCGCGGGTGTGGGCTCGGGCGAGGGCGAAGGTGTGGCAACCGCTTCCAGCACCACCACCGGCGTGGGGGTCGGTATGGCTTCGACCATCCGTTTGCGAAGCACCAGCCGAACCGAGGCCGACTCGCGCACCATCTGGTGCTCGCGAAACTCCGAAAGCGAAAGCCGCACACTGAAGCCCGGGCCCTCCCCGAGGGCCAGGGCGCGAATGGGCCCCGAGGGCGCAGGCAGGCTCAGCCCGCCCAGAGCCTCGGCGCCGATGCGCACCACAATGTCGTCGCCTTCCCGCACCGCCGAATAGGTGCTGGGCGGTCCGGTCAGAACGAAACGCACGGAAAAGTCGTCGCCCGCCACCTCGCTGAGGATCGACACCACGTAGTTTGTCGACACCACGGCAGGCTGCGTCTGGGGCTGCGAAAGTGCCACCGCCATGGCGAGCAGAGAAACGATCATGACTTTACCGCGGGGCGTGGCCCCGAGAACATAAGCAGAATGATGACAGCAATAAAACAGGACGCTTGAAGAAGCACGATAAGCGTCTCAGAGGGCGACGCGTCGCGCAAAGGCAGAGCCGAAAGCGCCAGGCACAAAGCCATCAGATAGATCAGATGCACGGCGCTCTTCTGAGAAAAGCCGCGAGCCACCAGGGTGTGGGAAAGGTGGCGCGCGTCGCCGATGTAAATGGGCCGGCCCTCACGCAGCCGGATGATCACCACGGTGGTGGTGTCGATGATGGGCACCGCCACCAGCAGCACCGGCATCAGCACCGGGAAATAGGAGCTGCTCGCACTGGTGGCGTAGCGGTCCAGCAGCAGGATGCAGGCGAGCACAAAGCCCACGAAGTGGCTGCCGCAGTCGCCCAGAAAGATCGTCGCCGGGTTGTAGTTGAAGAAAAGAAAGCCGATCAAAACGCCCATGAACGCGAGTGTGAGGGCCGCGATCAGGTTCTCGCCGGAGGCCAGCGCGTTCACGAGAAGTACAGAGCTGGCGATGAGCGCCACGCCCGAGGCGAGGCCGTCCATGTTGTCCAGAAGATTGAATGCGTTCGTGATGCCCACCAGCCAGAAGATGGTCAGGGCCGCGTTCATCAGGGGATGGGGAAGAAAGCTCGTGGAGACACCACCAAGCACCACGCAAAGCGCCGCTG
>CAZAOI010000326.1:0-3579 GCA_964486705.1 uncultured Oleiharenicola sp.
AATGGGGGAGCGAGCTTGCTCGCGACTCAGAGCAGGGGATGTCGCGAGCAAGCTCACTCCCACAGCTTCAACTGCATGGATCCGGCCAAGGTAAGTGTGGTTGCGCACAGCATGGGGAATTGGGTGCTGCAGAACGCCCTGAAATACACGTGGGAGCGCTATAACAAGCCGCTCCTTGTCAGTCTGATCAACCAGTGCGTGATGGTGGCGGCTGACGTCGACAATGATCTTTTCGCCAGCGGTGAGACGATCGGGGCCGGCGGATCTGAGGGTGCGTCCAATCTCTGTTATCGCATTACCGCGCTCTATACCGGCCGCGACTCCGTGCTGGGCATGAGCGCGGGCTTCAAACATTTTGGCAAACGCCGGCTGGGCTGCTCGGGTCTTGATCGCACCACGGCGGAGCCCGACAATGTTTGGGACGTCGACGGGAGTACGCTTTTCAAGCCGGAGGAGAGGGAGATTCACAGTGCCTATTTCTGGACGCCAAAAATCCAGCTCGTGCTGAAGGCGGTATTGCAAGGATACGATCGGAGTGTGGTCGCGGCTGATCATTTGCCCGGCACTTGACTCCGGAAGGGAGGTTCGAGTCGGGGCGAGCCGCCGGGCGTTTGCATCTGCGAAAATTGCGAGCAAACCATGGCGGCGAAGAACCGAGGGCCGGTTGACAATTTCACTAACGTGAGTTCATTTTTTTGCGTCACGCGAGTGAGGGCGGCATCGCTTTCAGCCCGCGGCCAGCAGGGAGAATTGGTATTGTGCACGGTCCCGACAAATTCAGGAGTGAGGTGTTGAGCGCTTTGAGTCACCAGGTGGTTCCCATCGAGCGTTGTCCTCCTTTTTGTTCCGCATCACGGACGGCTCGGCGAACCTCGTCAGTTTCGAAGCCCGGCTGGCCGACGGTGGTCCGGGAAGTCACCGAGCCGACGCGCAAGGGTCCAGTCGCGGCGCTCGCACCGCGAAGGCTCCTGCTCCGGCGGACTCCGGACTCCCGCGCCGACCAGGTCGGCGGGGCGCAGAATTTCCATTGGTTGCCTTCGGGCAATTTGGAATCCGACAAAGATAAACCAGGGAAAAGATAAAAAGTGAGGTACCTATGAACGAAGAAACTACCTATGCTGGTAGCACCCAGATCGAGCGGCTATCGACCCATAACGGAAACGGGCAGGGACTCGCAACCTTGCCGACCCCGAGTACGACAACCTACTACAAGCGACAATATCATCGGACCACAAGTGTGGGGGCCGGGTTGCCCCTTCCGATTCCTCTCCCCATTCCGATTCCGTTTTTCGTCGGGCCGCGGGTGCTCGAATGGAAACAGGATCCATTCGTCAGCGAGCTCGGGATCCGGCGCTCGTTTCTGCCGGGGTTCGTGCAGCAAGGACCGCATGATGCGCGAATCGCCTCGTCGGGCCCGTTGGCGGTGGCCCCGAATGCATTTGGGGATTTCATCCAGACTCCCGGCACGAATGAATTTGATTGGGTCCACACCTTCGCGGTGGTCCGGCAGACGTTGACGATGTATCAACGGCTCTTGGGCAACCCGATCCCGTGGCAGTGGAACAGCGGCACAAACACGGACCCGATCCAGGTCTTCCCGCACGCAGGTGTAACCATGAATGCGTTCTATTCGCGCAATATGAAGGCGATGAAATTCTTCTACTTCAGCAAGCCGGGGAGTCCCGCGCCCCTGATCTTCACCTGTCGCTCCTTGGACATCGTGGCGCATGAGACCGGCCACGCGGTGCTAGATGGCTTGAAGCCGGGTTGGATCACCAGCGGGGCGCCGCAGACCGGAGCGCTGCATGAGTCGTTTGGCGATTTGACGGCCATTTTCGTGGCGCTTTCGCAGATGGACCAGGTCGAGTCCCTCATCGCGCAGAGCAAGGCCAACCTGCACAACAAGAACTTCCTCGCCGAGCTGGCGGAGGAGTTTGGCAATGCTCTGGGGCGGCCGAATGGACTGCGCAACGCGGACAATGATCTGCGGCTCAGTCAGGTGACGACGGAAGTGCATGACCTCTCGCAGGTCTTCACGGGCGGGATGTACGATGTGTTGGCGGATATGTTTATCTTCGAGCGTAATTACTCGCGGACGGACCCGGCCTACACTCTCTACACGGTCGCGAAGTATCTGTGCAGTCTGCTCGTCCGGGCGATCAACGCCTCCCCGGCGATCAATGCGACGTTTGCCGATGTCGTGAACCAGATGCTCCTGCTGGCGAACTCTGATGGCAAGCCAGTGCAATATCGGAACATCATTCGCAATCGGTTCACCATCCGCGAAGTGGTGGTCTCGCCCACGCCTTTGACGAAAGACATGGGCATGGATATGACTCCGCTTAAGGTGGGGCTGGCCGAGCATCCGTCGTTGTTGGCCCATGCGATTGGCGGTCGGCACGGCTGCTGCGGAACGATGCGCAGCCATGAGTTCAATCCGCACGCCGACACGTTTGCGGCGGAGTGCGAAGAGTTGAAAAAAGCGGCTATGACACGACGTTAAGGCCAAGTGAAACCTCCAGCCCTGCGGGGAAGGCCTCGCAGGGCTGCTTACTTCCGAAATTATGAAAATCACGATCAAACGGCACGGCGGGTTCAGCGGAATTTCCGGAATGGTTGCGGTGATGGACACAGCTTTGCCTGCGTCCGAAGCGGTTGCCTTGCGGACGAAAGTCGAGCGGATCAAACGACTAAGCCAACGGGCGCAGCCGTCTGAGGGGGCCGATTTCGTGCAGTACGAATTGCTGATCGAGGATCCCGGAGCGATGGCCCGGATTGCGTTCGCGGATGACGGTTCGGACAAAGCCCGCGAATTGGTTGATCTGGTCGACGCGATCTCCGAGACTGGCAGCCACTGGAGAGATTGATGTCTCACCGGACCGGGGCGGTTGGGCCCGAGCGGCGAACCTAAACATTTCCCCCCGGGCGGGGGTGAAGTGGATCGCTGCGTGGTCGACGGCGGCGGCCTCCACGCGCTGACGGCCGGATCACTTTTGCTGAAGCGATCACGGCCCTGGTCGTCCGAGTCAGAATCATCGAAGGCTCCAACCCCTGCGCCGCCTCAGCCCCGACGGGGGTGAAGAGATTGATGGGCCGGACCGGAGTGGACCGCGATCAGCTGACGACTTCGATTTGCTCGGCGGCCCGTTTTTGGGCGGCCGCCATGAAATATTTCTGGGCCGAGAAGGACGCTTCGCCGTCCGCCCGGACGGGCGGACGATAGGTGCCGTCGGGTTGGAGTTCGCGGGCGTCCTCGTTGTCCTTCAATTCCGCCGGGAGGAGATCGGTGAGGATGCGGTCGCGGAGATCGGATTGGTAGACGGGGAAGAGCGCCTCGACCCGGCGGAAGAAATTTCGAGGCATCCAGTCGGAACTGCCGGCATAGAGCAGCGGGGCGGTGTTGTTTTCGAAATAGAATATCCGGGCGTGCTCCAGGTATCGACCGACAATGTTGCGGAGGCGGATATTGTCGCTGAGGCCCTTGATGCCGGGGAGCAGGTTGCAGGTAGCCCGGACCACGAGGTCGATCTGGACTCCGGCTTGCGAGGCGGCGTAGAGGTTGTCGATGGTCACCTTGTC
>CAZAOI010000327.1:0-3573 GCA_964486705.1 uncultured Oleiharenicola sp.
ACCAGCCTTCGCCAAGACTACGGCGCGGCAAGCGACTCGCCCTACCAATTGAGCCTTAGTTGTCACTTCTACGGGTAAGCTTCAATAGTGTTCAATGTGTGAAAATGAGTGGTTCAAAACCTCCTACCGCAACCAGTGCGCGAGGTGTTCGGCCACGAACGCGTCGTCGGTCAGTTCCGGGTAGGCGGCACCCACGCGGGTGAGTTCCTCCGCCTGGCCGGGCGAGAGGACTTCCGCGGGATTCAGGCAAAACACCGACTCGACCAGACCCTGCCGGCGCAGCACTTCCAGAATACCGGGGATGCAGCCGTGGAACTGATTGGCGGCATCGAAAAGCGCGGCGTTCATGTCCGTCACTGCGGCGGCCCGGGCGAGCCACGTGGCATCGATCTGGGGCTCGGCGGCGGCGGCACGAGCGGCATGAAAGAGTTCCACGGCGGCGCGCGTCCAGACTCCCCAGTGGCCGAGCAGACCGCCCACGATCTGCCGGGTGACAGGGCGATCCTGGTGCGCGAAGGTGAACGGCGTGAGCAGATCGGCGATGATCGTGTCGTCGTTGCCGGTGTAGAGTGCGATATCGTCGCGGCCAGCCGCGATCACGGCGCGGATGACGTCGATGGTCTGGTAACGGTTGAAGGGCGCCATCTTGATGGCGACGACCTCGGGGATCTCGGCGAACTGCCGCCAGAACGCGTAGCTGAAGACGCGCCCGCCGACGGCCGGCTGCAGGTAAAAGCCGATGACCGGAATGATTTTGGCGATGGTGGCGACGTGCGCGAGGATCGCGGACTCGGGTTCAGTCTTGTAGGCGGCCATGCTGACGAGTCCCGCGTGGTAGCCGAGCGAGCGGGCGAGGTCCGCCTCGGCTGCGGCTTGCTTGGTTGGGCCGCAAATCCCTGCGATCAACGCGAAGAAGCGCAAGGCGCCGTTCCGTTCCGCGGCGATCGTCTCGGCGGCGAGCTGCAGCACCGGCCGGAGGAGATTGTGCGCCGGGTCGCGGATTTCGAACTGGGTGGAGTGCACGCCGACCGCGAGGCCGCCGGAGCCGGCGGCAAAATAGTAGCGGGCGAGGGCGCGCTGGTGTTTCTCGGAAAAGCGCCGTTGGCGGTCGAGGGCCAAGGGATGGGCGGGAATGACCTGCCCGGCGAGAAGGTGATGGCGGAGATCCATGGCGAAAGGGGGCTAAAGCGAGATCACGGAATTATTTTTGACCACGGATTTCACGGATTGATACGGATAAATTCTCAAAACCGTCATCCTGATCCCGCCTTGGCGGGAGAAGGATCCAGTGGCATGACCGCGGGCGTGGACGATATTGGATTCTTCACTTCGTTCAGAATGACAGGTGTCGGCCATCGGGGATGCATCCGTTTTCATCCGTGAAATCCGTGGTTAAAAAATCGGACGTCAGAACTTTCCGCTGCGGGCCTCAAAGTGCGTCGGCTTGCCGAGCAGTCGGCCGTTGGCGCGGACGTAGGTGGTGATCAATTCCATCATGCGCGGCACCGTCATCTCGGGCGGGCCGAAGAGTCGGATGGATTCGCTGGCGTCGGCGAGCCAGGCGGTCGGGGCTTCCGTGCCGGTGAGGACGGGCGACCGCCCGAGCTGCCGGCCGAATTCCTCCGCGAGGGCGCGGATGCTGAGTTTGTCGGGACCGGTGATATTGAGGACGCGCGGCGGACTGGCGGTGTGCGCGAGGCTCTGGATCGCGCGGGCGCAGGCGTCGCCCTGCCAGATGCAGTTCAACCAACCCATCGTCACATCGACCGGTTCGCCCTGCCAGACCTTCTGGGCGATGTCCACAAGCACGCCGTAGCGCAACTCGACGGAATAGTTGAGCCGGAACATGAGTTGCGGCGTGCCAAACAGCTTGGAGAAATGGGTGAACACCCGTTCCCGTCCGACACAGGTGCTGGCGTATTCGCCGAGGAAAGCGACCGGTTCGCGTTCATTCGCGCCCGGGCCGGTGACCGGCACGAAAGGATAGACGCAGCCAGTCGAGAACACGACGAGACGCGAATCGCGGAAACGTTGCGCGACGCCCGCAGGCACAAGGGTGTTCTGCACCCAGGTGAACTCCGGGGCGCTGTCGGTGCCGAATTTTTGGCCGGCCATGAAGATGACGTTGGGCGGCGTGGGCAGCGAGGCGAGTTGGGCGGTGTCACCGAGATCGCAGGACAGCGTGCGGACCCCGAGGCTTTCCAGCTCGGCGCGCGCTTCCGGACGGCTGAAACGCGACACTCCGGTGACGACGGCGTCGCGTCGCCCGGCATCATCAAGGGCCCGGCGGAGCATGACGGCCGTGGTTGTCCCCATTTTGCCCCCGACGCCGAGGACCATGAAGTCGCCGGCCAAGCTTCCCGCGGCCTCACTGGCGCCGTGAGTGGGGGAGGAAAGGAGCAGTTCGATGTCGCGGTCGCTCTGGGGTGGAACACTCATGGAAAATCTTGAGGAAGCGTCTTTGATAAAACGGTCGCTTGCCAGCGGGAATCCGCGCGATATCTTAATTTTGCCCGAGCGAGGTTGCTGAAATTTCATGCGTGCCATCGATATCCACACCCATCCCATTTTGCGTGATGACGCCCGCGGGCGGAAAGGAGCGGCGCAACTGCTCGCTCGGGCGCGCACGCACGGGATCGAGCATGTCGTGGCGCTCGGGGATGTCCTCGGCTACGGACGATCCCCGACTGCGGACCAGATTCGCCGGATCAATGACGACACCGTTTGGCTGATGCGGGCCTACCCCGGGTTCATCACCGGTTTTTGTCACCTGAATCCAACGCTCGGTGCCCGGGTTGTCGAGGCGGAGGTCGCGCGCTGCGTCGCACTCGGCTTTCGCGGGCTCAAGCTCGAGATCGCCAACAACGCCCGCGACGCATGCATGCGGCCGTTGATGGAGGCGGCGGAGCACCACCAGCTCGTCGTGTTGCAGCATGCCTGGAGCATGACGAAGATCCGCCAGCGCAGCTTTCACACCGATCCCGCGGACGTGGCGACGCTGGCCCGGCGGTTTCCTGGCGTGCGCATCATCATGGCGCATCTGACGGGCTGCGGGGTGCGCGGGGTGTTGGCGGTGAAGGACTGCCCGAACGTGGTCGTCGACACCTCCGGGGCCGCGCCCGAGGCGGGGCTGGTCGAATATGCCGTGGCCCAGCTCGGCGCGGAGCGCGTATTCTACGGCTCAGATGCGCCGATCCGGGATTTCGGCGTGGCGCTGGCCCGCATCACGGGGACGCAGCTCGACGTCGCCACCAAGAAAAAGATTCTATTTGGCAACGCCCGCGCGTTGCTGCGTTTGCCATGAATGGGAAAATCCATTTTGACGCGGAACCCCAAAGGTGGAGCCCGGCCTCTGGACGGGCTGAAGCATGGGCGTCAGGGAAGCCACCGAACAACCTGTCCGGAGGCCAGGTTCCACCTCAGGCAATTTCAGCATGAAATACTTTGATGCCAATACCTGGTCCGGGCGCTGGCCGTTTGCTTTTGTCGAGGAGCACACGCCGCGTACGCTGGCGGAGCATTTGCGCGCGCATGGCATCGGCCGGGCCCTTGTTTCTCCCCTGGATGCGGTGT
>CAZAOI010000328.1:0-3570 GCA_964486705.1 uncultured Oleiharenicola sp.
CCGCGTTGGCCGTTCCATGAAACGCCGCTGCGTCGCGCTCGTCACCGAAATGAACCAGCCGCTGGGCGACACCGTCGGCACCGCGCTCGAAATCAAGGAGGCGATTGCGCTCCTGAAGGGTGAGGGCCCTGAGGACATGAAGGAACTCGTGCTCAAGCTCGGCATGGAAATCGTTCGCCTCGCGGGCGTCGCCGGCTCCACGCTTTCGGCCAAGCAAACGGTTCAGCGCCACCTCAGCGACGGTTCCGCGCTCGAGAAATTTAAGGATATGGTCAAGGCGCAGGGCGGCGACGTTTCGTATATCGACCACCCGGAGAAATTCCCGACCGCCCACCACATCCGCAAGCTGCCGGCCCCGAAACGCGGGTATGTGCACACGATCAATGCCGCGATGATCGCCAAGGGCGTCTCGCTGCTCGGAGCCGGCAAGGATGCCGCGCACCACAACAAGATCGACTACGCCGTCGGCGTTTCCGAAATCAGGAAAGTCGGCACCCAAGTCAAGCAGGGCGAGCCGCTCATGATGATCCATTACAACGACGAAGCGAAGCTCGAGCAGGCGCTCAACTACTTCAAGGACGCCTATCGCCTCGCGCCCAAGCGGCCAATTCCGCCTCCGCTGATCGTCGAGCGCGTAGCGTGACCCGGGATCAAACGGGGGAGGGGCTTTAGGTCCCGGATCTTTTCAGGCCGACCGGGCTCCGGTCGGCCTTTTTCTTTGCCCTTCGCGCCGAGGCCGCTTTGCGTGAGCCTTGAATGGACGACTTCGACGAAAAATCCCCGATCAACCCCGGCCGTGCCGAACTGGGCGAGCCCCTGCCGCCTGAGCAATGGTCGAAGCCCTGGGCGCAGCTGAAATTCGTCAGCTTTCAGCCGGCCATTTTCCCCCGGATGCTTGGCGAGGTGTCGCGCGACGCCCGTCCGGGCGACCTGGTGTCCGTCTACGACAAGTTTGGCCATCGCGTCGGCACCGGGCTGTTTAACCCGCGCGCCAAGATGCCGCTGCGGGTGGTCGTCCATTCGAGCGAAGCAATCGGGGAGGAATATTTCGAAATGGCGATCCGTCGTGCCGTGGCGCTGCGCAAGGACATGTTCCAGCTCGACCAGTCAACTGACGCCTATCGGGTTATCAACTCCGACGGCGACGGCCTGAGCGGACTGACGGTCGACCGCTACGCCGACGTTATTTATTGCGACGTCTATAGTCTTGGCATGTTTCTGCGGTTGCCGCGCTGGCTGCCGCTCCTGCACGAATTGCTCGGCACGAAACACGTACGGGTCCACGTCGACCATGATCTGGGCAGCCTGGAGGGCATCAAGCCGTCACAGATGAAGGAGGTCACCGCCTCGGCACCGGACAAAGTGAAAATCCGCGAGCACGGGGTGAAGTACGAGATTGATTTTGCCGAGGGCCATAAGACGGGATTCTTCTGCGACCAACGCGACAATCGCCGGCGCTTCGGCACGCTCGTGAAGGGTGCGCGGGTGCTCGATCTCTGCAGTTACACGGGTGGCTTTTCCATCAACGCGGCCCTCGGGGGTGCGACCGAGATCACGGCCGTGGACCTCGACGAAGACGTCATCACGCAGGGACGGCGCAATGCCAACCTGAACCAGATTTCGCCCACCAAATTGAAGTGGGTGCATGCCGATGCGTTTGCCTACGCGCGCCAGATGCAGAAAAACGGCGAGCAGTTTGATGCGGTCATGTGCGACCCGCCGAAGTTTGTCATGACGCGCGAGCCGGCCGGCGCTTCCGAGGGGATGCGGAAATACTCCGACCTGAACCAGATTGCGGCCAGCCTCGTGAAACCCGGCGGGTTGTTCGTCACGTGCTCTTGTTCCGGACTCGTGTCGCTCGAGACCTTCGAGGAGTGCGTCATCAAGGGCGCGCACCGGCTCAATCGCCGTCTGCAATTCTTTGATCGCACCGGCCCCGGCATCGATCATCCGGTGTATTCCAACTGCCCGGAAAGTCGCTACCTGAAGGTGTTATGGGCGCGGGTGGTTTAGCGTTCGGCAGTCGACGAGTCTTTGAAGGGGTCAGCAAGCCTACTGGAAGATGGAGGACGAACGCCCGGCGCTGCGCGCGCGCTTGCAGCAATCCTGGGTTTTTCCGTGCGCCGCCACGAAAACCGTGGTTGTCTCCTGCACCATGCCTTGGGTCTGGCTCATCATCACAGGAATCCTGGAGAATACCCTACCTGCGGCGTGCCGAGGGAGACGATTATCATGATGCCGTGGATTTGGTTGATTATTGCCGGCCTGCTCGAAATCGCCTGGGCCGTCGGTCTGAAATACGCCGAGGGCTTCACCAAGCTCTGGCCAAGCGTCGTCACGGTGCTGCTGATGCTCGCGAGCTTTTGGTGCCTGGCGCAGGCGGTGCGCGGGCTGCCGCTGGGGACGAGCTACGCCATCTGGACCGGCATCGGCGCCGTGGGCACGGCGATTCTCGGGATGATCCTGTTCAAGGAGCCGGCCACGGTCGCGCGGCTGCTGTGCATGGTGCTGATCGTCGCCGGCATCGTCGGGCTAAAGCTGACGACCAAGGCTTAAACCACGGAATACACAGAACACACGGAATGAGGAGAGGAATGACGGAAAATTTCCGTGGACTCCGTGGATTCGGTATCTACTTCTAGCTCATGAAACGGACGCTGCTCGGTCTCCTGCTTCTGCCGGTGGTACTGTTCGCGGGCGACGCGCCGTCGTCGGGATCGTCGCCGGCGGCCAAGGCCCTCAACCAGCTCGGCTGGCTGGCCGGCCACTGGCGGATGGAGAAGGGCGGGCGGGTGGTGGACGAACAATGGATGGCACCCGCGGCCGGCGTGATGCTCGGCATGGCGCGCACGATCGCCCGGGGTAAGGTCGTGGAGCACGAGTTCCTCCAGATCCGCGAGGGTCCGGGCGGGGCACTGTATTTCATCGCGATGCCGTCGCGGCAGAAGGAGACGGCTTTCCAGATCGTGTCACTGGCGGCCACCGCAGCGGTGTTCGAGAATCCGGAGCACGATTTTCCGCGGAAGATCAGTTACACGCTCCAGTCCGACGGTTCCCTGCTCGCGGCGATCGAGGGTCCCGGCAAGGACGGACAGACCCGTCGGGTGGAGTTTCCCTACAGGCGCGTGCAGTGAAAAGCGGCCGTTTTTTTGACCACGGATTGCCCGGATGGGCACTGTATTTTAAGGAGTCAGCCTTCACTATTCTAATGTGAGGCCACTCTGTAATGGGTAGCCTGCTGAGGTCGGCGCCCCCGTCAGAAATTCTCGGCCCGCCTGCGTTATTCGAGAAACTAAACGCGCTCGATATCATGATCTTATCTGCATTTTCGGTGGCTTCTATTGCTTCTCCTGGTCGAGGTCATTTCTCGATTTTGCTGCATCCTAGGCTTATCTTTCTTATTTTATACCTAATCATTTAGCCATTATCTATTTGCGACCATGATCCCTAGACTATTAGGTCACAAATTCTAATACTGACGGCTTGACCCCTTCAGTCGGCTTCCCTTCAGTCGGCTCCTAGGCGGAGGAAGCTGCGCTTTGTAAGCGCGGGGCTAACAGTTGCGGCGCC
>CAZAOI010000329.1:0-3562 GCA_964486705.1 uncultured Oleiharenicola sp.
CGCGTCCGGAGGCCGCGCTCCACCTACCGCTTCAACTTCGCGCGCAGATACGGCGCCGTCGGGCTGCGTTTCACTTTGAGCAGGCCGGCCAGCGGCCCCTGATAGAGGAGTTCGCCCCCGTGCGGGCCGCCGCCGGGCCCGAGTTCGATCACGTAGTCCGCCTCGGCCAGCAGGTCCAGGTGATGCTCGATCACCACGACGCTGTGGCCTTGGTCCACCAGGTTGTGCAGCACGCGGATCAACTTTTCGCAGTCGCTGAGGTGCAGCCCGATGGTCGGCTCCTCCAGCAGATAGAGGTTGCGCACCGCAATGCCCCGCGAGCGCTCCTTGTAGGTCTGGAGACCCTTCGCAAGCTCGGTGACGAGTTTCAGGCGCTGGGCTTCGCCGCCGGAAAGCGACGGACTGCTCTGCCCCAGCGTGAGGTAACCGAGACCGCAATCGATCATCAGCTGGCACACCTGCGAGAGTTTCGAGTGGAAGTCAAAAAATCCGGCGGCCTCGTCGAACGAGAGCTGCAGCACCTGGCCGACGGTTTTGTTTTTCCACGTGACGTCGGACAATTCCGGACCGTAGCGCGAGCCGCCGCAGTGGTCGCACGGCAGGTACGAGTCGGGCATGAACGCCATTTCCAGCTTGATGCGGCCGGCGCCGGAGCAGGTGTCGCAGCGGCCGCCCGCGGTGTTGAAGGAAAACCGGCTCGCACTGTAGCCGCGGATCTTGGCTTCCGGCAGCGTGGCGAAAAATTGGCGGATCTGGTCGAAGATCCCGAGGTAGGTCGCGGGCGTCGAGCGCGGGGTCTTGCCGATCGGGGACTGGTCAACCTCGACTACGGCTTTAAAGCCGTTCGCGCCCGTCAAGGCCGCGAAGGGTGGCGCCCCGGCCCCGGTCTCAAAGTGCGTCATCCGGACATAGTCCCGGCCGCGCAGCTTGGTTTTCCGCTGGCGGAGGGCGCAACTGACGGCGGGATGCAGGAGGTCGCGGCAGAGCGTGGACTTGCCGGCGCCGCTGGGGCCGCAGACCATGACCAACCGGCCGAGCGGCAGGTGGAGGTCGACGTCGACGAGGTTCCGGTAATTCACGCCTTCCAGGCTGAGCCACCCGTGGTGGCGCGCGGCCTCCGGACGCGCTTTGGTGCGGGCACTGACGCGTCCGGCGGCCGCGTTCCACCTTTCGACCATCCGATAGTCTCCGCGGAGCGGATGGGCGATGCCTTTGCCAAGATAAAGCCCGGTCAGGGACGCGAGATTTTTCTTCACGTTGGCCGGGGTGTCGTTGGCGAGGACCTCGCCGCCGTGAAGGCCGGCACCGGGACCGAGGTCGATGATCCGGTCGGCCCGCTCCATCACCCCATCGTCGTGTTCGACCACGAGCAGCGTGTTGCCTTTCGCCCGCAAGCCCTGGAGCGTGTCGATCAGCCGGTCGTTGTCGCGCGCATGCAGGCCGATCGAGGGTTCGTCGAGGACATAGAGAACGCCGGAAAGATTCGAGCCGAGTTGGGCCGCGAGCCGGATGCGCTGGGCCTCGCCGCCCGACAGCGTATCGGTCGGCCGGTCCAGCTCGAGGTAGTCCAGTCCCACCTGGCCGAGAAATCGCAGGCGCTCCTCGATCTGCGGCACGATGTCCTGGGTGATCAACTGGCCGCGGGCCTCGAGTTTCAGGTTGTGGAGCTGGGCGATCAATGCGGCCGGCGTCAGCCGGAGCAGGGCGGGCAACGAGATGGCGGTCGGGCCGGCTGGCCGGCCGGTCTTTGTCCGGGCCGGCGCCCGGCAAAGCAGCTTCACGGCGCGCGCGATGCGGTTGAGCCGCTCGCCTTGGCAGGTCGGACAAAGTTTGCCGTGCGCGGCCGGATCGTCCGGGTCGTAACTGCGGAGGACATCCGCCACCTCCGCCGGCAGCGGCTCGTCGTCATCGTCCGGCTTCAGCATCCACTCATAGATGCGGCCGTGGCCGCGGCAGGTCGGACACCAGCCGCGCGGGGAGTTGAAGGAAAAATGTTTCGGGTCGAGCTCGGGAAAGGACTCGCCGGAGGCCGCGTCCGTCCGGGTGGTGGAAAACCACGAGAGGATCTTGCCGTCGGGGGTCAGGAGAAAGCAGGCGCCGCGACCAAGCGCCAGCGCTTGGTCGAGCAGGGAGCTGGGAGCGGGGAGTTTGGAGCCGGAATTCTTGCCCTTTGCTCCCGGTTCCCGGCTCCCGGCTCTGAGATCGGCGACGACCACCTCGATGTCGTGCTCCTTGTAGCGGTCGAGTTTTTGAAAATTTTCCACCCGGAGCAGTTTGCCGTCCGCGCGCATGAGTTCGTAGCCCTGCTGGCCGATCCACTTGGCGATCGGCTCGTGGTGGCCCTTGCGGCCGCGGATCAGCGGGGCGCACAAATAGAGGTGGCGGGCGCGGCGGCCGGCGGGGGCGGCGAGGATTTTCCCGAGCCGCTTTTGCAGCTCGCCGCCGGAGAGCGGGGTGACCGCGTGGCCGGTCTCCGGGTGGTGCTGCACGCCGAGCCGCGCGTAGAGCAGGCGCAGGTATTGGGCGACCTCGGTGATGGTGGCGACGGTGGACTTGCGGGAGCCGCGGGTGACGCGCTGTTCGATCGCCACGGTCGGCGGGATGCCCGTCAGCCGGTCGATGTCGGGGCGGGGCAGCTGTTCGACAAACTGGCGGGCGTACGGCGACATCGATTCCATGAAGCGCCGCTGGCCCTCGGCAAAGATGATGTCGAAGGCGAGGGTCGACTTGCCGGAGCCCGACACGCCGGTGACGACCGTCAGCTGCCGGTGGGGAATCGTGAGGGAGATGTTTTTGAGGTTGTTCTCCCGCGCGCCGATCACCGTCAACTCGCCCGGCACCAGCGTCAGCCCGGTCTGGTACGGCGCGGCCGCCTCCGCCGCGAGCAAATCCAGATTGTAGTCCAGGGGCCGACAAACCGCGAGGGCGGCGCGGAGGAACGGGGAGGTGGCGGTGTCGGCGCGGGCGAGGTCTTCGGGCGTGCCCTCGGCGACGATGCGGCCGCCTTGGGCGCCGGCGTCGGGGCCGACTTCGAGTATCCAGTCGGCCGATTTGAGCACGTCGAGGTTGTGTTCGATGACCACGATGCTGTGGCCGCGGTCGACGATCCGCTGCAGCACGGTCAGCAGGCGCTTGACGTCGTGGCGGTGCAGGCCGGTGGTGGGTTCGTCCAGCAGCAGCAAGGCGGCGACGGGCGGTGGCGGGCGGGAAGCGGACGAGGGCGCGCCCGCGGCGGTGAAGTCGCTGAGATACCGCACCAGCTTGAGGCGTTGGGATTCCCCGCCGCTCAGGGTGTTCAGGGGCTGGCCGAGCGGCAGGTAGCCGAGGCCGACCTCGTCGAGGGCGCCGAGTTTTTTCTGGATGGCCGGGTGCTCCGGGAACAGCCGCAGCGCCGCCGTGATCGTGGTCGCGAGCAGATCGGCGATCGACTGGCCCTGCCAGCTGATGGCGAGCACTTCCGGCTTGAAGCGGCGGCCTTCGCAGATCGGGCAGGGCACGAACACGTCGGAGAGAAACTGCATTTCCACGCGCTCGCTGCCGAGGCCCTGGCAGTGGTCGCAGC
>CAZAOI010000330.1:0-3545 GCA_964486705.1 uncultured Oleiharenicola sp.
AAATTCCGCAGAAGGATTGGCCACAAAAAGCACAAAAACCGCAAAAACAGAGAGTCCTATCAGAGTGATCACAGAAATCCATTCACCCGGCGGGTGAGTCCGCACTTGAGCGCATGGGATTGTTCTTTCCTCGGTGTTCTCCGCGACCTCCGCGTTTTAACTGCGGTTTCTACGTTAATACCATCTACCGATAAATTCGCGACCATAGCGCGATTGCCTTGAGGTAGGGCGGAGCACCGGGCCGGCGACGAGTGCGAAGCCTCGGCGGCGCGCCCTACCAGCGCTCCGCGCCACAGTCTCAAACCAGCACGAAATTGGGTTAACTCTGGTGGAGCCCGGTCTCTGGGCGGCTTGACGATTTGGTTCGCAAGCCAACCCGTCCGGAGTCCGGGTTCCACCTGCGAATACGAAGCTGTGATGGGTACGAAAGCTTGCGACTACTTCCCCTGGATGCCGCCGTTGTGGCAGTCGGCGCACCTGAGCTCGGGGTCGAGCTCGCCGCCGGGGTGCTTGAACTCCTGACCCGAGGCCGAAAGCAATCCGAGCTCCGCCTCCTTGCCTTGGGAAATGATGGTGTGGCATGAGGTGCAGTCACTGGCCCGCACGGTTTCACCCGTCGCAGTCTTGTGCTTGTCGTCGTGGCAGCGGAAGCAACCGGGCCAGTCCTTGTGCCCGATGTTGTTCGGATAAACCCGCCAATCGGCCTTGCGGTCCGGGAAGATGGTTTCGGCGTAAATCTTCTGCACCTCGGTCACGGTGGCGGCCACCTCCGGGCTGTCCTTGTATTTCGCCTTGATGAACTCGGCGATCTTCACCGGCGCGTCCGCGGCCGTGACAATCTCTTTCTGCAGCATCGCCTGCACCGCGGTGCGCTTGATGTTGGGCAGCTTGGTGCTGAGCAACCCCAGCGCCAACGACTTCTCGACGGCATCGTTGGCCGTCGGGAAGACGTGCGCCGGGCGGTTGTGGCAGTCGATGCAGTCCATTTCCCGCACCAGGCCGGCCGGCGGCTCGCCCTTGAACTCTTCATTCCGGAAAATCTTGGCGGTCCCGTCCTTCTTATTGGTTACTCGCATCCAGACAATATCCTGCCGTTTTTCATCCGCGGCATAATATTCGACGGAGCTGTCGGGGCTGACGTGCCAGTGAATGCCGCCGAGCGGACTGCCGGGGCGGCCGGTGTTGACCCGCATGAGCATCCGCACGCTGTAAGGCGTGTTCTTCTTGTCGGACAGGGTGTGCTCGAAGGTCATGTCGAGATTGCCGAGGAATTTCTCCGGCCAGTGGCATTTCTCGCAGGTCTCCCGGGCCGGGCGGAGATTCTTGACCGGCGTACCGATCGGCCGGTTGTAGTTGTCGAGGATGTAGGCGATGAGCTGGTGGGTACCGTTGATCTTGGCCTTGATAAAGGCGGAGGCGCCGGAACCAACATGGCATTGCACGCAATCCACGCGGGCATGGCCGCCGCGTTGATAGGTGGCGAACTCCGGATTCATGGCTTGGTGACAGACCTGACCGCAAAACTGAGTGGACTCCGCGTAGTGGAACGTCTGATAGCTGCCGAAGGCCGAAAGCATGATGAAGGCCATCGCCCCAAAGGCAAAAAGGACCAGATACCGGCGATGGGTGAGATCGCTGAAGTCGAGCCGCCACTTGTCCGGTTTGTCGGCATGGACGAGCGCCCAGCGCCGCTGGGCCCAGGCACCGAAACCCGCGATGCCAAGGCCGGCGATGAGGAAGCCGGGCGCGACGATATAAGTGAGGATGCCCAGGTACGGATTCCGGTGATCGCCTGTCAGGTCCATCCACGTCAACAACGCGAAGGAGAACAGGGCGCCGAGAGCGAGCACGCCGCCGAGGGCGCTGATCCAGTTGTTGAAATGCGAGCGGGACTTCAGTTCCGGCAGAATCGGGATTTTGGTGGGTTCGGTCATGGGCGTGGAATTTCGAGCGGGTCAAGAGGACAAAACAAAACCGGCGGGAGCACAACGCACCCCCGCCGGTTTAAGCAAATCTGGCGGACGGCGTCAGGCTTTGAATTTGCGGACGTAGGCGACGAGGTCGGTGATCTCGTCGGCGGAGATTTCCTCCTTGAACGCTTTCATCTTCTCCTTGCCGTCGATCTTCACGCCCTCGGCGATGGCCTTGTGTATCTCCTCGTCCTTCAGTTCCGCCTGCACCTTGGCGTCGGTGTAGTCGCGGAGCTTGAGTTTCTTGCCGGTCTTGGTCTGGGCCTTGCCGTCGGACCCGTGACAGGAAGCGCAGAGGTTGTCCCAATTTTCAGAGGCGGGCGCGGCATAGGCCACCCCGGCGGTGAGCGGGAGTACGAGGCTCAACAGGGCAATCTTGGTCGTGGTTTTCATGGAGTTTTTCGGGGGTTGGAGGTTGCCGCCATCAGCTCAGAAGCGGTACTGCAACTTGGCGTAGAGCAGGCTGCCCTCATAATTGGCGGTGCCGCCGAAAGGCACCTCATAGTTTTCGGTGTAGCTGTATTTCAGGCTGAGCGTCGTGCGCCGGTCGAGCCGCCGGCTCCAGCCGACGGAAGCCACCTGCGTCGTGCAGTCGGTGCCATAGGGCACGGTCTTGGCCGAGTTGTTCACGTAATTGTTCTCGGCCCTGTACAGCATGTAATCCACGAACAGGTCGCTCTGGTCATCGATCGCATACCCGCTGCTGACGCCGAAGTTCAGGTAGTTGGCATCGCTGTTCTTGACGAGACCGCCCGCATTGCCCGTGAGGGTGACCGCCGGGGTCCGGAGGGTGTCGAACACATAGTTGACGTTGCCCTGGAGATACCAGCGTGCCATCGGGTTCCAGCTCACGGTCTCGGAGATGATGTGCTGCGTGCTGTTCATGCTCTCCGTATAGGCGAGACCGAAGTCCTGCGTCCGGATATCGGTCTTCTGATAGTCATAGCGCGTGATCGTACGCAGGTTCGGCGACAGGCGCCAAGTGAGACGGACATTGAAGTCATTCGTTTCCAGATCCTGGCGGGTGATGTAGGCCGGGTAGCGATCCGCCGTGCTGACCGTGTTATCGCGCACCGCATTGTAGTCGTTCTCCCGGGTCTTATAGTAATATTGCACCGCCACGGTCGTGCCGGGCCGCACGTACCAGTTGGCCGTGGCGGCATATTTCTGCGTCTCGCGCTCCATCTCGGTATCCCGGTCGATGGAGATGGCTGCCAGCGGCGTGCCGGGTTCCAGAATACGCTCTTCCTTGAGTTCGCCTTCCGAATTGGACCAGTCGGCCTTGAAGTTGAGGGCCATGTTCTTCAGGCCGGTGTAACGGACATCGAAGCTGCCGGCGTAGGTCTTCCACGCCTTTTCGCTGTCGGCCCCGACCTCTTCATTGATGGGCGCGAAGCCTGTGCTGGCCGCGCCGAAGTTGGTCTCCTCAAAATCGATCCTGTTGTTCCACTCGGTCTTTTCGAAGCGGAAGCCCGGAGTGATCCGCAGCGTCTCGGTCGGCAGGTACAGCGCGTTGATGGTCGCGACCGTCTGCGTCATCTCCGATTCGCCCAGTACGTTGCCCGGGCGCAGGCC
>CAZAOI010000331.1:0-3539 GCA_964486705.1 uncultured Oleiharenicola sp.
GGTCAGCTCCCCGATCCAGCAGAAGCGTCACCATTTCCAACCTTCCGTAAATGGTCGCAAGAAAGACGGGCGAAACGCCGGCCACGTGGGCGTTGATGTTTGCACCGTGAGCCAGGAGCAATTCCGCCATGCCTGTTGTCGGCGATAGCAGCGCCATGTGGAGCGGCGTCATGATACCAATTCCAACAGTCGAGTTGACCAAAGCTGGGTTGGCCTTGAGCAAATTTTCAACCCGCTTAATGTCATCACTGTTTATGGCCGCGAAGAGCGTGGAATTACCGCCAAACAGATTTTCGAGGCCAGCGGCGGTAACCGGTGGCGTGGCCGGTTGGGTCGCGCTTGATTCGAAGCGGGAAACTTCCCCGTCCAGCGTCGGTGGCACGCTGAATAGCGCGAGTAGAGTCGTCAGCCAGATAGTGCGGCGGATTCCTGGCCAATCATGCGCTTTCCCGCCAGCGCCTCTGTTGCCACCACGAGGCTGCTCCCGATAGATACCTTTGGCGAGGGCCAGTAAGTCAACCGTATGATTGAAAATGGGTTCTTCGGAATTTGATGATGCGTTCATGGGTTTGTGGCGAAAGCGTCTCATCCTCCAAAGCGGATTTCCGGTGCTAATCAGATCAGTGTAATAAGATAAATGTCAGAGAGGAAATGACGGACGTAGGCTAGTCGGGGCGCATTTCCTGGAACAGCCAGGCACGGGCGTAGGCCCACCAGCGTTTGGCGGTGGGTTCTGAGATGCCGAGGGTCTGGGCGGCTTCCTCGATGGTGAGGCCGGCAGAGTAGCGCAACTTGACCAGCTCGGCTTTCTGCGGTTCGACGAGGGCGAATTTCTCCAGGGCGTCATTGATCGCGAGCACCCGCTCGTCGTCGGGGGCGGCGGCGAGTTCCAGATCGTCCGCGTTGAGCCGCACCAACCCACCGCCATGGCGGACGGCGTGGCGGCTGCGCGCGCGGTCGATGAGGATCCGGCGCATGGCCTCGGCGGCGGACGCGAAGAAATGGGCGCGGTTGTGCCAGGCGGGTTGCGCGTCGCCGCCGAGGCGCAGCCACGCCTCGTGCACGAGGGCCGTGGCTTGGAGGGTCTGCCCCGACGATTCTCGCGCCATCTTGGCCGCGGCCAGTTTGCGCAGCTCGTCATAGACGAGCGTCAGCAACTGCTCGGCGGCCTGCGGATCACCCTGCTCGACCCGATTCATCATGATGGTGATGTCGTGCACGACGCATGCAAGTAGCACGGACCACCCGGGGAAGAAAGCAGAATTCCCTGTTCAGGCCGCCGCAATCAGCGGCGGCATCGGGCAGCCCAGGGCGTCGGACACGGCGCGGAGCAGCTCGGCCTCGGCTGGCAAAATAACTCCATCCTGGCTGATCGTGTGCGCGGCGGCGAACAGCAGTTGTTGCTTGAGCGGCCCGGAGGCGGTGCCGAGTTTGGTGAGCGCGACATCCAACTCGCCGAAGTCCCAGGTGTCGGCGGCGGAGAAAGTGAGTTGCGCGCTGATCTGCGGCAACTGACCGGCGCCGGCGGCGAAGGCCGCGACTTGCTTCCCCCGGCCGTCGCCGGCGGCGCTGGCGAGAATGGAAAGGACGAGGCCGGTTTCCCGGGCGATCCGATCGAGGGCGAAAATCCGCGGCTGGTCGTGCCGGCCGGGTTGACGGGCGAGGACGACATGGCGGAGAAGCGCTTTTTGCATCACGAACTCAAAAACGGAAACGGTGCCATCCGCGATGATCAGGGCGTCGGAGGTCCGCGTGATCCGGGTGATGGTGTTGTCCGGCAGGTTGCGCAAAACGGGCAGAGTCAGGTTGAGCAGCGGCAGGCGGGTCTCGGCCGGGGCTTGGGCGACGACGGGTAACAGTTCGTGGACCGCCTGGAGGGTGAGGCCGCTGTCGAGGGATCCGATGAGGCCCAATTGTTTTTCGCGCAGGGCGGGATCGGCGTCGAGGAGCAGCGCGTAGATCAGGGCGGGCGCATCGGTGGCGCTGTGCGCGGCGTCACGCAAACGGGGCGAGATTTTTCCGAGCAAGGCTTGCGCGTGGTCGACGTGCCGCGGCGTGAGGCTGCCGATGGCGGCGATGGCGGCGGCGGGGTCGAACGCCGTCAGTGGCGCCGCGCGGCGCGTCGCCAGACCGGCGGAGACGAAGGATTCATGCGCCACATCCACGACCTCGGGCGGCTCGGTGAATTGGCCGTCGAAGGTTGGATCGACGGCGCGAATGCGTTCGTCGAGTGGCGGGTGGGTCGCCCAGAGCCCGCCGAAATTGGAGCGAAACGCCTGCGCGAAGAAGAAGTGTCCGATCTCGGCGGCGTGAGAATTGGCGATGCGGCCGCCGAGAGCGTAGCCACCGATTTTTTTCAGGGCCCCGCTGAGGCCGCCGGGGTTGCGGGTGAATTGGACGGCGGAGGCGTCGGCGAGGAATTCGCGCTGGCGGGAGACGGCGGCCTGGATGAGCCGGCCGAAAAAATAGCCAATGTAGCCGATGACCATCAGGGCGAGACCCACCGCGAGGAGCAGCATCATTCCGCCGTCCTTCTTGTTGTCGCGGCTTCGGCCAACCGCCCGGCCGCGCAGCAGGGAATGAAAAATGCCGCGACCGAGGAGTCCGATGACCAGAATGCCAAAAACGATGGCCGTGATGCGGACGTTGAGCCGCATGTCGCCGTTGAGGATGTGGCTGAACTCGTGGCCGATGACGCCCTGCAGTTCATCGCGGGTGAGTTTGTCGAGCGTGCCGCGCGTGACGGCGACGGCGGCGTCGCTGGTCGTGAGGCCGGCGGCGAAGGCGTTCAGGCCGGGCTCCTGCTCCAGCACATAGACGGCCGGCATCGGAATGCCGGAAGCGATGGACATTTCCTCGACGACATTGAGCAGGCGGCGTTCGCGCAGGTCGGTGGACTTTGGATTGACGGGCCGGCCGCCGGCCAGTTCGGCGATGGCGCCGCCCCCCGCCCGCAGCTGCGACCATTTAAAGAGCGAGGCGAGGCCGACGACGAGCAGGGTGCCAAGGGTGACGCCCGCGAAGACCTTGGGATCCCAGTAGCCAACCTTGGGCGGTCCGTCGGCGTAATACGAGGGGTTGTGACCGTGGCGTTTGAACTGGTTCGAATCCTGGCGCAGCAGTACGATCGCCGCGGTGTAGCCGGCGAGGACGGTGCCCAGCACCGCGAGCCCGAAAAGAAAGACGAGCCGGTGGGTGCGTTTTTTTGCGCGCGCCTGGGCTTCGAAGAAGTCCATATCAGCTGCAAGCCATAAGCTTTAAGCGATAAGTTCACCCGACCGCGGGCTTCAAGCTTATCGCCGATAGCTTTTAGGTGAACTTTACCTGCGGGGCGGCCCGCTCGGCGACGTCCTCGATCTGGAAGAGCTGCGCCTCGGCGAAGTTGAACATGCCGGCGAGGAGGTTCGTCGGGAAGGACTCGCGGGTGGTGTTGTAGCTCATGACCGAGTCGTTGTACGCCTGGCGGGCGAACGAGATCTTGTTTTCCGTGGAGGTCATCTCCTCGGTGAGCTGCATCATGTTCTGGTTGGCCTTGAGGT
>CAZAOI010000332.1:0-3507 GCA_964486705.1 uncultured Oleiharenicola sp.
GGTGGGGTTGTTCCTCGTTGGCCTGCTCCGCCGCCTGAACCTGATCACGATCTTCGACTACCTGGAGCGCCGCTTCAACCGCCACGTGCGGCTGCTGGGCGCGGGCCTGGCGGTGCTGCTCAAGGTCTGCGGCCGCATGAGCGTCGTCATGCTGCTCCCGGCCATCGCGCTCGCCACCGTCACGGGTCTAAACGTGTATATCAGCATCCTGCTGATGGGCGTGGTCACCACGGTTTACGCGATGGAGGGCGGGTTCGAGGCCGTGGTGTGGACCGACGTGCTGCAGGTCGGCGTCATGATCGGCGGCGTCAGCACCGCCCTCTGGTTTATCGCGCGGGGCGTCGATGGCGGCCTGGGCGGGATCATCAGCACGGGTACCGCCGCCGGAAAATTCCATATGGTGTCCTGGGCTTGGGACGCCAGCCAGCCCACCGTGTGGGTTTTCATCGGCATGTTTTTGGGGTCCATCTTCACCCAGGTGGCCGACCAGCCGCTGATGCAGCGCGCGCTGGCCACGGCGGATGCCGGCGCCGCCCGGCGGACGGTCATCCTCGGCACACTGATGGGCATCCCGTCCACCATCATCTTCTTCTTTGTCGGCACCGCGTTGTATGTCTTCTACCGCGCCCACCCGGAGCGCCTGTCCGACGCGCTGCCCAACGACGCCATCTTTCCCTATTTCATCGTCAACGAGCTGCCCCACGGGATGGTGGGCCTCATCATCGCCGGCCTGTTTGCCGCGGCCATGGGCGCCCTGTCGAGCGCCCTCAACGCCACCGCGGCCATCATCGTGACGGATTTCGCCTCGTGGTTCAGCCCGGCCACCGATGACCGGCAGCGGCTGCGGCAGGCGCGCCTGACCACCCTCGGCGCAGGCCTCGCCGCCACAGCCATGGCCGCCCTCATCGCCTCCCTGCACGTGGAATCCCTGTGGGACCAATATTTGAAGTTGCTCGCGCTGCTTGGCGGCGGCTTTCCGGGTGTGTTCGCCCTTGGACTGCTGACCCGGCGCACCAATGCGCCGGGGGCGATCATCGGCGCCGTGGCCAGCATCGGCGTCACCTGGTGGGTGCAGAATTTCACGACCACCAGCGTGTTCCTGCACGCGGCGGTGGCGATCGCCTCCTGCATGCTGATCGGCTACGTGGCGAGCCACCTTTTCGGCGCCGCGCCGGACCGCGCCACGCTGCAGGGGTTGACGCTCTGGGACCTGGGCCGGCCGCGCCCGGCGCCGGCGGCGGGGTCGCGGCCAATGTAACGTTTACAGCGCGGGACAACTGACAGCGGGACCCGGCTCGCGGAAGCTGCCCCGTCACTGCCGCGCGTCCTCGCGCGGCGGCTCCCCTCCCCACCCCACTCCAGCCTTTGCTCGCGGCGCCCCTGCCCGGCCATGTCCCTCACCCGACCAAGCACGAAATCCACCTCGCGGCCCGGGGAGGTGCCCGCATGAACGGGCCCGCCAGTTCCCGCCCCCGCGTGGGGCTGATCGGGGTCGCGGGCTATGCCCTGACCTACCTGCGGCTCGCGGTTGAACTGCACACCGCGGGCCGGATCCAGCTGTGCGCGGCGGTGGTAATTGACCCGCGCGAGCAAGGGGCTGCCATCGCGGAACTCCAGCGGTGCGGGGCGGCGATCTACGATGACTACCAGGTGATGCTCGCGCGCCACCAGGGGGCGTTGGACCTGTGCCTGATTCCGACGGGAATTGGTTGGCACAAGCAGATGACCCTCGCCGCTCTCGCCGCCGGCGCCAACGTCCTGGTCGAGAAACCGCTGGCCGGTTCCCTGGCAGACGCGCAGGCCATCCGTGACGCGGAACAGGCCAGCCGTCGGTTTGTGGCGGTCGGCTTCCAGGACCTCTACACCGATGAAATCCATCGTCTGAAGGCAGGGCTCGCCGCCGGAATCATCGGGTCGCTGACCTCGATCCGGATGCTGGGGCTCTGGCCGCGCAACGCGGAGTATTATTCCCGGAACGACTGGGCCGGGCGTCTATTTACCGACGGCGTCGCGGTCCACGACTCGCCGCTGAACAACGCCTTCGCTCACTTCGCAATGCTCTGCCTGTTCTTTGCCGGCTCCGCTCCACTGCATGCGGCGCGCGTGGTCCGATGCACGGCCGAGTTGCTCCGGGCCCATGCCATCGAGTCCTTCGACACCGCGGTGATCCAGGCCGAGCTGGAGGGTAATCTGCCGCTGTGGATCGGAGTCAGCCATGCCTGCGATTCCGCGTATGATCCCGAAATCGTGATCGAGGGCAGTCTCGGCAGAATTGCCTGGCGCCATGAAGGTGAGTGTGTCCTGACGCCGACCCAAGGTCCGACCGTTATCCTCCCGGTGCAGAAGAACGACGACGCTCGCCGCACGATGTTTAGCAAAGTCGTCGAGCGCCTCCATGATACCAAGGTTTTTGTCTGCCGCCCTGACCTCGCTGAGCTGCATGCCGATCTGATCGCAAAGATCCACGCCACGGCCGACATCCGATTGTTCGAGCCGCAGAGTCTCCTAGCCCTCGACTCCGGTCTCGTGGTCTCCGGCCTGACAGAGGCCTTGCGTGCCAGCTTTGAACGACAGACAAGCCTGCTGGCTTCGGGATACCTCCCCGCGATTGCCGCCCAGGCCGGTAATTAGCAGGACGGTTCAGCGAGGATTTCACCTGCGCGCAGACGAATTGCGGTGGCGTCAGAACGGCACCGATGAGATGATCCGCTAAGGCTGATAACCAATTGCCTCAGACTACTCGGACGTTCGAACTCGTTTCTTACCTCTAACACTAGGCAGGCAAAGAGAGCGCAATTTCATGACAAAGACTTTGATCCCTGAAGCCCTACTGTTGGTCGCCAAAATGACTGAGTCTGCGGTAAGAGGTGGGGAGTCAGAGCTGATGGCAAGTCAGGGGGTCGCGCACCACCGCCGGCGGTCGGTGCTTCTCGCGGGGCTTGCGCGGGATACTCGCGCAAGAAGACACGACGAGCCAGTCGCGCTCGACGGCCAGAACAAAGACGGAGGTGATGTCGGCGAACATCTCGTTCCACTTCTTGACCGCCATGCTCTCGTAGCTCTTGAGAAAAGCCACGATGTGTTCGCGGTTGATTGTTCCCGGGCGGTCGCGCTGTTCCCTCCGTAACGAGCGCTAGAAAAGCACAAGGCCGGCTAGGACATGCCGGCGCTGGGAAGGCCCAATCTTGCGGTGGCGCCTTAGCCGGTCGAGTTCAAGAACGAGCTTCCCGAACTTGGGACACTTGAACGACGCACTGGGCGCGAGGAAGTGCGATGGCGGCATCATGCCCGCGATCATGAGTGATGCCGTGCTTCGCGGGCACTTGAAGCAGGTAAGCGGCAGCGAGGGTGGATTCATTTTACATCCACAGGGATAACAATGAAACGGCTCCTGCCTGTTTTTTGGCCGGAACGACAAACCGCGGCTAACCCATAATGCCCCAGTTATTTGGAGGTGGAGGCGCGGGGCGGAATCGAAAGTCGATTTCGCGTCCATAAAAGATGTCT
>CAZAOI010000333.1:0-3491 GCA_964486705.1 uncultured Oleiharenicola sp.
CCCGGGCGGTGGCTTCCTGCCGGTAGGCCTGTGCCTCCTGCAGGAGCCGCTCGGGCTCGCACGGAAACACATCGTCGCCTGTCTGAAACACCGGCGTCGCCTCCGACATCTTTTCCAGCGCTCTTCGGTAGCCATCCGGATTCGGGTCGTCGAGCGTCCAGTCAGAAATCAACTTGTGCACCGAGTCGCGCAGCGCGCCGTCGGCCGCAGCGCGCCCAAGAGGCGCTCCCTCGTCAGCATGTACAGCCAACTTCGAGAGCATACGCACGAGCGAGTGCGAGACATTTTGGCCCGACGTGTCCGCCGCCGCCCGCCGGGCCTTGGTCACGTAATGCGTGACATCCATCGGCTCGGTCACCTCGCAGACGTCGATGAGGTGGTGCCGCACCCGGGCGAGTTCGGCCGGCGCCGGCTTGGCCGTGCCGAGATCCATGCCGCGATAGAACAGGAGGGAATCGCACGAAACAATCTCCGCCTCGTTCGCCTCGGCCCAGCGCAACGCCAGCTCGGTCTTGCCAACGGCGGTGCAGCCGGTGAGGACGTGGATGACGCGCGACATTGCCACCATGCAACCATGCGCGCCGGGCGCACGCCAAGCAGATTTGCTCCCGGGCCGGGGCAGGTTTGTGTCGGATTCGTCACCACAAAGTCCGTGCAATCTGCGCCGGTCCGCGCTTTGTTGGGCCCTCCGCCCGTGAAATTCCGGCTTATCTTCAACCCGCACTCCGGTCACAATCGGAAAAATCCCGCGCTCTACGACCGCGCAGTTGAGTTCATCGCCCGGCACCGGGGCCGGGGCACGCTCGTGGCGACGGAGCGGCCACGGCACGCCACGGAACTCGCGCAGCAGGCGGTCGAGGACGGCTGCGGGCTGGTCGTCGCCATCGGGGGTGACGGCACAATGAATGAAGTCGCCGCAGCCCTGGTCGGGACCCCGGTAATTTTCGGCCTGATCCCCTGCGGCTCAGGCAACGGGCTCGGCCGCCATCTTGGCATTCGCCGTCCGGGCCAGGGAGCCTTTCGCACGCTCCTGGAAGGCCGGCCCCTTCCCATCGACACCGGCCTGGTCAACGGCTTCGCCTTCTTTAACGCCATGGGCCTGGGCTTCGAAGCGGACATCGCCGTGCGCTTCAGTCGCCTGACCCGGCGCGGGCTGATCGGATATTTTCGCGTCGGCCTGCCTTCATTTTTTTCCCACCAACCCGAAAACCTCGTCGTCCGGCAGGGCGGCAAGGCGGTCGCGCTGCAGGCGTTCACCCTCGCGGTCATGAACTCCGACCAATACGGCAACGATGCGCGGATCGCACCCGGCGCGAAGATGGACGACGGTCAGTTCAACCTCGTCAACGTGCCGCAATTTGGGTTTTTCAGCGCCTGCGGTCTGCTCTACCGGCTGGGCACGGATACGTTCGACCAAGTCAAGGCGGTCACCCGGATTACTGGCGACGGGTTCATCATCGAGCGCGAGAAACCGGGCTGGATCCACACCGACGGCGAACCGCGCGCCACAACCGCCCGGCTGGAAATCTCCCTCAAACCGCGCAGCCTGCAGATCATGGTCCCGGCGACGTCGCCGGGAAGCTAGCCGTGGTGCCATCCGCGGAAACGATGCGGTTGCGACCGGCTTTTTTTGCGGCATAAAGCGCGCGGTCAGCCGCCGCCACCAGCTCCACGGCGCTGCCGGCATCTTCGAGACTCGTGGCAAGTCCGGCACTGAGCGTCACGCTGATCGCCAGATCCCGGTTGATCATGCAAGGCGCCTCGGCGAGCAGCGCCCCCAAGCGTGCCATGCCTTCGATCGCGCTGGCGCGGTCCGCCTCGACCATGATCAGAGCGAACTCCTCTCCCCCATAACGCGCCACCCGGTCGACATTCCTCACCTGCCCCGCGAGCAGGCTCGCCACATGGCGCAGCACCTCGTCGCCGGTCTGGTGCCCGTGGGTGTCGTTGATGCGCTTGAAATGGTCGATATCGATCATCACGAGCGAAAACGGCCGCTGGAAACGCACGCTCCGATCCCATTCCTCCTCGAGGATGCGCTGAAATTCCCGGCGGTTGGACAGGCGGGTCAGCTCATCGCGCAGCGCCAGCTGGCGCAGTTGGGCCAGCGTTTCATCCAGCTTCAAGGCATAACGCAGCGCCCGCTCCAGCAGGCGCGGGGTCAGCGACCCCTTGACGAGATTGTCCACGGCGCCGGCCTCCATCGCCGCGATGTCCACTTCCTCGCTGTCATCGGCCGTGAGCACGATCACCGGCGTGGCGCACCCGGCGATCCGGACCTCGCGGAGGAGCATCAGGCCGTCGCGATCGCCGAGGCGGTAGTCGAGCAGGCACACCGCATATTTGCCGCTCAGCATTTTCTTGAAGCCGGCTTCGTAGGTCTCGGCCTCCTCCAGCTCGAACGGCCCGCTGCGAAAGCCCTTCACCATCTCCTTCAGGAGAAGCTGCTGCGTGCGGTCATCGTCGATCAGGAGAATTTTCCGGAGTTTGGCCATGGCAGGCGCAACCTTAACCGCGATGAACGCCCGCGACAAGCGCGGCCGTCGCTGCCTGGAGCCGCGCGGGCAGACCGGTCCGGTCGTGCAGGTTTTCCTTGATAATATTCACCAAGGCGCTGCCCACCACCACTCCGTCGGCCGACCGGGCCACCTCCCTCACCTGCGCACTCGTGGAAATGCCAAAGCCCACCACCACCGGCAACGGGGTGTGCTGCCGGATGCGGGCCACCGCCTCCGGAATGTTGGCCGCCATCTGGTCGCGCACGCCGGTGACGCCTTCCCGCGAAACATAATAAATGAACCCCGTCGTCGCGGCGCCAATCTTGGGCAACCGCTCGGCGGGAGTGGTGGGCGCGACGATAAAGACGGTTTTCACATCGTGCTGCCGGCACGCGGCCGACACCTCGCCGGCTTCTTCCGGCGGCAGATCCAGCGTTAGCATCCCGTCCACGCCGGCCGCCCGGGCCTCACGCACGTAGGCGTCCACCCCGTTGGAAAACACCAGATTGTAGTAAGTGTAGAAAACGATCGGCACCTGGCTGTGCTCCCGCAGCCGCCGCACCAGTTCGAACACCCGGGCGACCGTCATGCCGCTGTCGAGGGCGCGCTGGGCCGCGAGTTGATTGGTCGGGCCATCGGCCAAGGGATCGGAAAAAGGCACGCCCAATTCCAGAAGATCGGCGCCCGCCGCGAGCACGGCGCGGCCGGCCGCGAGCGAAGTGTCAAAATCCGGGTCGCCCGCGCACAGGTAGGCGACAAACGCGGCGCGGTTTTCGCGGCGGGTGCGGGCAAAAGTTTCGGCGATGCGATCCATGGAAAGAGCGCCAGTTGAACCGGAACCGGGCGCGAAGCAAATGCCGATTTGCCCCGCGCCGAGCTCACCCGGATGAATCACCGTTTTTCCAATCTGATACCATTTATCAATTAATTTGAGACTATAGCGCGATTGTCTTGAGGTAGGGCGGAGCGGCCCGCCGTTTCGACACACTCAAG
>CAZAOI010000334.1:0-3488 GCA_964486705.1 uncultured Oleiharenicola sp.
GCTCCAATAAAGGTTTCACGCTCGTCGAAATCATGATCGTCGTGGTCATCATCGGTCTCCTGGCCGCCATGGCCATTCCCGCGTTCCAAAAGGTCCGCACCGCTTCGCAAGATAAAGCGGTCTTGAACAATGCCCGTCAGCTGTCTGCTGCTGCTGACCAGTACTTCCTGGAGGCCGGTGCCTCTTTTGCTGCCAGTGTTAGCTTGGTTGGTGCGACCAACTACGTGAAGGCGATTCAGACGGTGGCTGCCGAGCTCTATCCGGTGAATTACACGCAAGGTGTCACGATCACGATTGGTGGCGTCGCAAACGCCCGTACGATCACCTACTCGCCCTGATTTGAGCAGTTTCTGCTAACAAGACTCTATTCAAAGCCGCCCCTTTTTAGGGGCGGTTTTTTTTCAGGGAGCGCGAAAGAATCCGGCTTGTCTGGTTCATTGGGCGATGGATTGGCTGAGCCCGATACGGGATCATGCATTTGGTGGGCGTCGGTTTCCCTACCGACGCTCGTCACCGATGTGGCCTGTTGTTCGCGGCTGCGAACCCAGGCCCAGTCGCGCAGCCTCCGCTGCGGTTGGGAAATCGGCGACCACCTTTAGTTCGCCCGTTTCACGAAGGGAATCGACGCGCAACTGCATGATTTCGGCTGCGGAAGAGAAACGGGCTAGTTTCGCGATCCACCGTGATCAGGCAGCGCTGGCGACGGTCGTCGCTTCCTTAAATCCGGTCGGGTGTCAAAATCCCGCGGTCTTTTGTTCGCATTTAGACTTCCGCGGGTCGTGAAAGGGCGCTTTAGTTTTTTTGCTGCCCAATCCACGGCGCCAGCATTTTTTTATGAGTCTGTTGAGAATTTTCATCGCTGATCGTCGATTGCTCCTGCTCGTGCTCTTGGGGGCGCTGGCGATTGTCTTGGGTTTCTTTACGTTCGCAGCGGATCAATCGCTGCGGTTCATCACTTACGGCGGTTATTGGGCCATGCTGCTGATCACCGTGTTATTCTGCCGGAGTTTGTCGGTGATCGGCCGCGGCCACTGGCCGGCATGGGAGATGGTCCGATCGGCACCCCGCTGGCCGGCGGGGATGATCGCAGCGTGCGGGGCGGTGCTGCTCGCGCATGAGGCCTACGGTTTCAAGATCCTGATGGACGAAGTCATGCTGCTGGGCACCTCGATGAGCATGCACTTTGACAAAATGGCCCTGGTCCCGATGCGGGGGCACGATATCCAGGGAGCTTTCCAGGTTTTGGGCGGTGAACTCGACAAGCGCCCGCTGTTCCAGCCGTTCCTGGTTTCACTTTTGCATGATCTGACCGGCTACCGACCGGAAAATGTTTTCGTGCTCAATACGATCCTCACCTTCGTGCTGCTGACCCTGGCTTACCTCACCGGCTGTCGGATCGCCGGACGGGGAGCAGGTGCGGCGGCCGTACTGTTGCTCACCAGCCTGCCCTTGCTGGCCCAGAACGCCACCGGCGGTGGCTTCGAGGTGCTGAACCTCGTGATGATTCTTTCGACTCTGCTTTTGGGAATACGTTATGCGAAGCGGCGGGACGCGCCTTCACTCGATGCGCTGTTTCTCTCGGCGGTATTGCTGGCTCAGACCCGCTACGAGTCCGTGTTGTTTTTCCTGCCGGTCGGAATCTTGATCATCTGGGTTTGGTGGCAGGAGCGCCGGCCCGAACTTAGCTGGATCGTGGTTTTCGGCCCGCTCCTGTTGGTGCCTTATGCGCTGCACAATAAGATTTTCAGTGTGCGCGAATCTTCCTGGGAATTGGCCAGCCAGCCGGGTTACGAACGGCCGTTCTCCCTGTCTTATCTGCCGGACAACTTGGTCCACGCGTTGAATTTCTTTTTTAGCACGACCGGAGAGCACTCCAATTCTTTGGTCCTGGCGGGGCTGGGCTTTGTGGCGTTGCCGTTTTTCTTCCTTTGGGCGGCAAAAATCCTGCGCGCGGCGCGCGGCGCACCGCCGGCACATACGGCATTGGCGATTTATGCTCTGGGCTTTGCGGCCCACACCTTGCTTTTGCTGTGTTATTTCTGGGGCCGATTTGACGACCCGGTGATCCGCCGTCTCAGCCTGCCTTTGAATCTCTTTCTTGTCATCGCGGTCATTACCGTGGTCGCGGAATTTCACCGTCTGGCGTGGCGCTGGGGCGGGCTGGCCCTTTTGACCGGGGCGGGCATCTTTGCGTTTTCCCTGCCTGCGATGGCCCGCCATGACTACTCGCTGGATTACTACGTGGGTCGGGAGATGGAGTGGCGGCGTGAATTTATCGCGGCCCATCCGGAAAAAGATTATCTGTTTATCGACAACAATTGCATCATCTGGGTGACGCATCTGGTTTCCGGGACGCCGGTCCGGCAGGCTCTCGATCACAAGGAGAATATCATCTTTAATTTCCGCAACCGGATCTTCACCGCCTTCTACGTCTTCCAGCGCTTCAATATCGAGCCAAATACCGGGCGCGCCGCGGTGCAGAAGGAAGATGACTTGGGGCCCGACTATCAGCTCGAAACCGTCTGGGAGCGTCGTTTTACCCCGCTCACCGTCAGTCGCATCAGCCGCATTGTGTCGATTCGCGAGGGCCCCACCACCGCGCCGGTTTCCCGGCCGACGGCGCTCGAAAAGCTCACCCCGGAGGAACGGGAGAAAATCCGCCAGGCCTACTTAGATAATTTCGTCAAACGCCTGCCCTAGGCCGGATATTTCACACCTTGAATCCAAACCGAGCAGAAAAATATCCGTTTTCCCCGACGTCTCGTCAGGGAAAAGCGACCTGGTCGCGGTTAGCCCCGACCAAGTCGGCCCGACAGGGCGAACATTTCACCCCCGCAGGTATGAAATATTCGGGCTAGGCCCGGGCGCCCCTATTCGGATCCCCCATGCGCGAATCTTTTCTCCCGTTGTTGCAGCGTTCCGATGTCCGGCTGGCTTGTTTTGGTCTGTCGGCGGTGGCGGCGGTGTACCTGGGGTTTCTCGGACTGGAGGTGGAGTCGGCCGGCACGCTCGTGAAACGTTTCGGCTATTATTTCATGCTGCTGACCTTTGCGCTTTGGGTGGCCGCACTCTGGCGGCTTTGGTGCCGGCGGGCGGCGGGTGAAAACATGAGTCGCCGGGAATGGCTGTATGCGACGCTCGCGATCGGATTGCTCTCGCTGGTCGCCATCAACTCCGAGTCGTTTCGCAGCAAGGTGCTCTACGACGAATTCGTGCTCCAGTCCACGGCTTACAACATGCACTATTTTCGCGACGCCGCGACCATGGCGCGAGGCTACGATATTCTCGGGGTGTTTCTTTCCACGGACAGTTACCTCGACAAACGGCCGAATTTTTTCCCATTCCTCATTTCGCTGGTGCATGACCTGACTGGTTACCGCCCGGCCAACGCCTTCGGGCTGAATGCCCTCTTGCTGCCCGTCACGCTCGGCTTGGCGTATTATCTCGGGCGCCGGCTGAACGGACCGCGCGGGGGGTTGCTGGCCGTG
>CAZAOI010000335.1:0-3488 GCA_964486705.1 uncultured Oleiharenicola sp.
CACCGGCGCACCGCGCCGGTGGGGTGGGCGTCGGTTTCCATACCGACGCTGGTCGCCGGTGCGCCCTACCTTTGGCCCTACCTTTCGGAGTGATGAGCGAAGCCTCGGCGACGTGCCCGCCCACCTCGGAACCCAAAACCGGCCGGCAGGGCCCAGCCTTCGCCAGGCTACGGCCCGGCAAGCGCCTGCCGCTACGCTGAAGTCGTCGATGTGGAAATCGACGACCACCACTTCCGGAGGATCGCGCTCCACTTCGGTGTTTTCTCCTCAAGTCTTGCCCTCCGCGACCGATCTACTCTCTCACGTGGCCCCATTCCGGGCTGCGACTACACCGCATCCCCTCCGCGCCGCCGGTTTCCTGCTCCGCCTTTTCTCCCTCCTTTATGAAAGTTGTCCTGATCGATGATTCCACGTTCATGCGCCGCCTCATCCGCACCGCCCTGCTCGAAGCCGATCCCACGGCTCAGATCTCGGAATTCAGCGATGCCGCCCTCGCCCTCGCCACCATCCCCGGCCTCGCCCCGGACCTCATCACCCTCGACATGCTCATGCCGGGCATGAACGGCCTTACCTTCCTCACCGAACTGAATGCCGCCGGCTCCCATGCGCGCGTGATTGTCATCTCCGCCGATGTCCAGAAGACCGTCCGCCAGAAATGTAAGGAACTCGGCGCCACTGACTTCATCGAAAAACCCATCACCCTCGAAAAACTTCAGCTGGCCCTCGGCAAGGTGATTGCCGCATGAATCCCGCCGCCACGCTCTCCCCGGCGCTGGCCGATGTCCTGCTCGAACTCGTCAATATCGGCGTCGGCCGGGCCGCGCGCGGCTTGTCCGAGCTGACCGGCCGCGAGGTCGCCATCGCGGTGCCGACCTTGGAAATCCTCGACCACACCAACGCCGGCCGGGCGACGGAGCTGTGCTCGGGCATCACCTTGCGCATCAGTCAGGAATTTTCCGGAAGCCTCGAGGGTCAGGCCTTGCTTGTCCTCAACCGCGCCGGCGCCGTCCGCCTCGCCGAATTGCTCCTCGGCAAAACCGCCGGCGACGATGCCTTCGACGACAATGAACAGGGGGCCATGCTCGAGCTCGGCAATATTGTCATCGGCAATGTCATGGGCGTGCTCGCCAGCGAACTCGATGCCCCCGTGGACTACCAACTCCCCCAGCTGCAGCTGCGCGGCGTGAGTAACTACGTCGAACTTGTTTCCGACCTTGCCGATCCGAACACCTCCCGGCTCATCATCATGCGGGCGTCGCTGAGCATCAAGGCGGACAAGATCAGCGGTTATTTCATCCTGATCTTGCCTGAAGCCGGCCTCAACAGTCTGGTCGCCAAACTGACATGCCTGACCTGACCTTGAACTCGACCAAGACGGAGTCGCTGCTCGACGCGTTGCCGGCCGGCGTGGTCGAGCTCGACGCGGAGAACCGGGTCGTGCACTGGAACCAGTGCCTGCATCGCTGGACGGGGCTGCCGCTGGCAGTGGTGCGCGGCCGTCCGCTCACGGAAATTTATCCGACGGCCCCGCGCCTCGCCCAGATTCTCGCCGAGACCCGGGCCAGCCGCCAGCCGCGCGTGCTCTCGCAGATGTTTCACCACTGGCTGATTCCGGTGCGCCTGCCGGAGGGCCACATGAGCGGTTTCACCGAAATGCAGCAGGAGTGCCATCTCCGGCCGCTGAAGGAGCCGGCCGGACACCTCTGCATCACGATTCTCGACGCCACCGCCGGCACGGTGGGCCAGCAGCGCGGCCGGAGCCTCAACCGCGAGCTGCACTCCGCCCGCGACCAGGCGCAGCTCACCCTGCGCGAGCTCCAGGAGCACGAATTCGCCCTCGACCAGCACGCGATCGTCGCGGTCACCGATGCGCAAGGCCTGATCACCTACGTCAACGACAAGTTCTGCGCCCTCTCCGGATATTCGCGGGAGGAATTGATCGGCCGGACGCACCGCGTGATCAATTCGGGGCATCATCCGGCGGGGTTTTTCCAGGAACTGTGGGCCACGATCAGCCAAGGCAAGGTCTGGCACGGGGAAGTCTGCAATCGCGCGAAGAATGGCAGCCGGTATTGGCTCGACACCACCATCGTGCCGCAGGGCCAGCGGGACGGCAAGCCGGCCAAATACATCGCCATCCGGACCGATATCACCGCGCGGAAGGCAAGCGAGGCGGCTTTCGCCCAGCAGGCGCGGCTGCTCGAGGAGACGCAGACCGCCGCGCAGATCGGCGGTTGGGAATACGACTGCCGCACCGCGGCCCTGCACTGGACGGAGCAGACGTATCACATTCACGACCTTTCGCCGCTCAGCCACCAGCCGACGGTGGCAAACGCGCTGGCGTATTATGCTCCGGCCAGCATTTCCGTCATCACGGCGGCCTTTGAGCGGGGCGTCGCCCACGGCGAGCCGTGGGACCTGGAATTGACGCTGCGGACGGCCCGGGGCCGGTCAGTCTGGGTTCGAGCCACCGGCTGCCCGGAGCGGATCGGCGGGGAGACCGTCCGGATTTTCGGCTCCTTTCAGGATATCACGGCCCGAAAAGAGGCGGCGCTGACCCTCGAGCGGGCCAAGGTCGCGGCCGAGCTCGGTTCCCGCGCCAAGTCGGCTTTTCTCTCGACGATGGGCCACGAGATCCGCACGCCGATGAACGCGGTGATCGGTTTTTCCACGCTGCTGCTCGACACCGCGCTCGACCCGGATCAGCGCAGTTATGTCACGGCGCTCAAGGCCTCGAGCGAGGATCTGCTGAACATCCTCAATGACATTCTCGACTACGCCGAGATCGAATCGATCCAAACCAAGCTGACGACGACGACGTTTGACGCGGAGGTGTTGGTGCGCGAAATTGCGGCCGAATTGGAGGCGAAGATCGGCGAGCGCGGGCTCGGATTCACCGTGAGCGGGGGGGGCGGGACACCGCCGTCATGTTTCGCCGACCGGCGCCGGGTGCGGCAGGTGCTCGCGCACCTGCTCGCCAACGCGATCAAGTTCACCCCCGCGGGGGGCGTCACGCTGGAGCTTTCCGCGGCCGTGCTGGATGGCCGGCCCGCCCTGCGGGTGAGTGTGACCGATACGGGCATTGGGATTCCGCGGGATCGGTACGGCGACATTTTCGAGCATTTCAAGCAAGTGGACGATTCGAGCACCCGGCTCTATGGCGGGGCGGGCCTGGGTTTGGCGTTGTCGAAGCGCTTGATTGAGCTGATGGGCGGGCAGATCGGTTTTCGCAGCGAACTCGGCAAGGGTTCGACCTTCTGGTTCACGCTGCCGCAGGCCCCCGGGGCGAAGGAGTAGCGGGGAGATGGGTGGAAGAGGCGGTGGCGGGTGGGGGAGCGAGAACTGAAACGATCGTTCTCTTAATCTTTCTCCTTCTCGTTCTCTTGTCCGATTGCTCGATCCTTAATTCCGCAGATGAGTTGGCCACGAGAAACACAAAAAACGCAAAAATCAGAGGAGAAAGTGAGCCTCGGGTGAGGTGGAGCGCG
>CAZAOI010000336.1:0-3484 GCA_964486705.1 uncultured Oleiharenicola sp.
GGAAATACCAGAACCCGTAGAAGAGGTTGATCAAGGCGGCGAGGGTGAGGAAGACTCGGACATTCATGGAGGTGTGGTTTGGGGGTTGTACACTCGCGCCAGGCTCGACGCGGTGTGGGGTGGCATCAACCGGGATGCTGCGGATGTTGGTGCCAGCGCCTTGGAATCGAAGCGAGATCAATGCCCTTAGCCGGATTGCTGCAGTCGAAATTGGGGGAGCGAGCATGCTCGCTCCCACCGCCAGGCCACTGACAGGTGGTCGTCGATTTCCCCATCGACGATTCCGGACGCAGGCGAAGGCGGCGCGACTGGCCGTGGTGGCCAAAATAGTTGTGTCCCGACGAAAGATAGAGGGCGACGATCGTCATTGGTCTCGAGCCAGCTTTCCGGCGTACACATTCAGTCGGTCCGCCCGCAAGAATCCCACCAACGTCTGGCCATTGGCCCGGGCGAACTGAGCCGCGAGACTCGTGGGAGCGGAAATCCCGGCGACCACGGAGACGCGCGCCGCCAGCGCCTTTTGCATGATCTCGAAAGAGACGCGTCCGCTGACCAGCAGAGTGTGCCGACCCAATGGCAGCCAACCGGCGCGCAAGGCGTGTCCGAGTACTTTGTCCATGGCGTTGTGCCGACCCACGTCTTCGCGCGCGATCAGCAGGGTCCCGCTGGCATCGAAAAGGGCCGTCGCGTGCAGACCGCCAGTGAGGTGGAAGGCCGGCTGGGCGGCGGCGAGCCGGGCCGGCATCTGCTGAAGCAATTCCGCCGACACGCGCAGGGGTCGCTTCACCTTGGGAAAGTGCTGCTGGACAGCCGCGATGGTCGCTAGGCCGCACAAGCCGCAACTCGAGCCGCTGAAGACATGGCGCGTAAGCCGCGCAAAATCGACGCGCACACCCTTGGCCAGCACGACCTCCACGACATTGCCTTTCGTGGCGCGTTCATCGGTCGTGCGGCACTGCATGATGTCGTAGATGTCATCGGCGGAACGAACGATGCCCTCGGTCAGCAGAAATCCGGCGGCCAGGTCGGCGTCGTGCCCCGGGGTGCGCATCACCACCGCGATCGAACGGCCGCCGACCCGCAACTCCAGCGGTTCCTCGACCGCGAGAGCATCAGGCACGGTCCGCGGAGCGCCTCGCGGGCGAACCTGGCGAACCCTCCAACCCTGAGTGAGCGCGGCGGGTTTCATGGCCGGGTGCGCTCAACCCGCACCCGGGTGTTATAGTCGGGTACCCCGCCGAGCCGATCCACGCGCCCTCGCGCCACAATGACGTTTCCTTCGGGCCAATGAATCTGGAGATTGCCGGGGGCGAGCGGAGCGAGAAAAACGGTGCCGGCGTAACGTCCCAGTGGGTTGACGAGTGCGATGCCATCACCCTGCTTGAGGTGCAACCGCGCCGCATCATCGGGATTGATGAGGATGGCCTCGCGCGGCGCTCCATTGAGCGGATCGGTGTCGGCGTAAATCAGCGTGTTGAACTGCTTGCCGCGCCGCGTGCTGACGTGGAACGTCCCGTCCGTCGGCGGCGGGATCGGCAGGTCCACCGCCCGGCAATGCGCGCGCCCATCCGGGGTGGCGCACGCGCCGTCCCGGCAGAGGTGCCGGCCGCCATATTGAAAAGCGTCGCCGGTTTTGCGCAGGTGCTGCACTCCGTCGTAGAATGGCACCACCCGGGCGATCTCCTCGCGCAAGGCCTGACCGGTGACCTCGCGCAGCGACGCTGCGCGCTCGGGGTACGCGGCCGCCGCGACCGCAAACAGGATCTTCCATTCGGCGCGGGCTTCACCCATTGGCCGCGGAATCTCGGGCGTAAACATCACGCGGCGCTCCGTGCTGGTCTCGGTGCCGCCGTCGTCCTGCTCGTAGCGGGTCTTGGCTGGCAACAGCAGCACCGCCTCGCCCGGTTCGATGAACATCTGGTCGGTGACGATGATATCCTGGTGAATGCGCAACGGAACCCGCGCAAGCGCTGCGCGCGTGTAGTCGGGCTCCGGCAGCGTGCGCAGGAAGTTTCCGCCGAGCAGATAGAAGACGTCGAGCTCACCCCGCGCGGCCGCCTCCACCATCTCGGTGGTCGTGAGTCCGGTCCAAGCGGGCACCGGGAAACCATAGTGCGCCGCCAGCGCCTCCGCGTTGGGCGCGTTGACCGGCACCCCGCCGGGAAACGCCGTGGCATAGGCGCCCATCTCGGCGCCGCCTTGCACCGAGGAGTGACCGCGAATCGGCATGACTCCGCAAAAATCCCGCCCGAGGAAGCCGCGGGCCAGTGCGACGTTCAGGATCATCTGCACCGCGTCGCCGCCAAATGCGTGTTGGGTGATGCCCATGCTCCAAACGAACACGGCCGACTTCGCCGCCGCGAGCAGGTCGGCCAGTTCCTCAATGCTGGCGCGCTCCAATCCGCAGCCCCGTTCGAGCTCCGCCCAAGTCAAGGTGTCAGCGCGGAGCGCCACGGCCTCGAACCCGCTGGTATGGGCGTCCACAAACGAGCGGTTCACCCCGCCGGTGGCCAGCAGCCGCTTGAGCACACCGTAAAGCAGCGCAATGTCGCCGCCCTGCGCCACCGGAAACCAATAGTCGGCCAACTCGGTGCCGAAGACTGCGCTGCCGGCTTCCGATGGCACCCAGTAGCGCTTCATCCCCGGCTCCAGATACGGATTCACCAGGACGACCCGGGTGCCGCGCTGTTTGGCAATGTGCAGGTACTTGGTGCTGACCGGCTGGTCGTTGGCGGGATTGGAGCCGAAGAAAACCACCAGGTCCGTGCCGATCCAGTCCACATAGCTGCACGTCGACGCGGTGACACCCAGGGTTTGTTTCATCGCCACGGTCGAGGGCGAGTGGCAAATGCGCGCCGCGTTGTCGATATGGTTGGTGCCAAGAAAACGCGCCGCCTTTTGCCCCGCATAATAGACTTCGTTGGTGATGCCACGCGCCGTGAGGAAAAACGCCACGCGCCGGGGATCCGCCGTCCGCAAGCGCGTTCCGGCCAGCGCCAGCGCTTCGTCCCAGCCGATGCGCCGAAAGCCGCGTTCGCCTTTCCGCCGCAGCATCGGATAAGCCAGCCGACCGAGCGAACGGAGTTCACGGTTGTCCAGCCCGGCGAGCGACGCGACATCGGCGAGCTTCGCCGGATCCATTGCCGGCATGGTATTCAACCGGAGTAAATTCAAACGCGTCATGCACAGGTGCACCCCGTCGATGGTCCAGTCGTGCAGTCCGGCAACGCCCAAGGCGCAGCCGTCACACACGCCCCGGCTGATGATTTTCCACGCGTAACCCAGATTGTCGCGGTTGTCCCAGATCACCCCAGCCATGTCGCGGAAATGCTTCGGCTTGGTCCGACCGATCCCAAAGGGCGCCAGTCCCTTCAATTGCTCGCCGGTCGTGGAGACGATCTGATGCTTGTTCATTCGCGATGGGTCCGATACCCCGGAGTTTGTACCGGCTTGGTGGGAATGGAGGAGCCTGCTGGCAGGCGAT
>CAZAOI010000337.1:0-3469 GCA_964486705.1 uncultured Oleiharenicola sp.
TGCTCGCGACTCAGAGCAGGGGATGTCGCGAGCAAGCTCGCTCCCACAGCTTCAAGTGCATGGCTAAGCCAAGGGCCAAAGCACCGCACAGAGCCAACGCGCCGCAACTCCTGATTCCGAATCGAAAAGGGGCGGGAGCCAAACCCCGCGGCCGCTTGACCCTCGCGCCATTCCCCGTTGAGTGATCCCATGTCAGTGTCCCTCCCCACCGCTCCCGCCATGTGCGTGCTGCTCGCCTTCAACCCGCGCAACGAGATGGCCGTGCGCTGCGGCGGCACGAAACTCGGGCACGCCTTTGTCGGCGTCGACGAAGCGATGGCGCGGGCCCGGCTCGCGGTGAATTTTCCGACTTCCACGACGCCGCGCGAATATTTCACCTGCGCCGTTGGCGCGGTCAATTACCGGGTGTTTTTCTCCCAGGTCTCCGGGGCCCCCACCGATGGCGAGGTGGCGTTCCGCTCGCTGGAAAAGCTGGAGTCAGTCCGGGCCTCGCTCGCTCCCTCGCTCGCCGCCATCCTGGACCGACTGGAACCGTCGCTGATCGAGATCCCATACCTGCATCTCGGCGAGAACGACTACATCTACAAATTCCGAGTCGAAAAGGACCGCAATCGCAGCATCTACCAACAGGACGACAACGCGCGGGGGCTTTACCAAAGCCGCTTGTGCGAAGCCATCAAGGCCCTCGCCCGCACCAACGAACGCTCCGCCTCGCAACCGGCGACCCTGGACTTTGGCGCCGTGCAGTATATTATTCCCAGTCATTTCGGGTTTTGCCTCGGGGTGAAAAATGCCATCGAGCGTGCCTACGAGACGCTCGCGGAAAATCCGGGCCGGCGCGTGTTCATGTTGAGCGAGTTGATTCACAATCCGTTCGTCAATGAAGACCTGTTGCGCCGGGGCCTGCGCTTCCTGCAGACGGACAAAGGCCAGGCCTTCACCGTTGACGGGGCGCCGGCTCAAGCCGGCGCCGCCCAGCCGCTGCTCTGGGATTCGCTCACCGGCGACGATATCGTGATCATCCCGGCGTTCGGTGCCACCGACGAGGACAAGAAGAAACTCGTGCGCAAAGGCATCGCCGTCGCCCCCTTCGACGCCACCTGCATGCTGGTCGAAAAAGTCTGGAAGGCCGCCCGCGGCTTTGGCCGCGAGGGCTATACCGTGATCATCCACGGAAAAAGCGAGCATGAGGAAACGAAGGCGACTTTTTCCAACACCCGCCGCCACGCGCCTTCGATCATTATCCGCAATCTCGAGGAAGCCGGTCTGCTCGGGGACTACATCGCAAACCCGTCACCAGCGAAACACGCCGCGCTGCGCGCGCGCTTTTCCGACCTGTGCACCCCGGGCTTTGATCCCGCCCTGCACCTCGACCGGGTGGCGATCGTGAATCAGACCACGCTCCTGATGAACGAGACCGCCGCGATCATTGATTACTTCAAGACGCTGTTCATTGCCAAATACGGCGCCACCGACGGCCCGTCCCATGTCGGGGGCGCCGGCAAAAAGGACACCCTCTGTTATGCCACGCAGGTGAATCAGGATGCGTTGCAGCGCGCTCTCACCGAACCGCTCGACGTGGCGTTCATTATCGGAGGCAAGAACAGCTCGAACACCTATCAGCTTTACCGCCTGTGCGAACAAAAGCTCGGCCCGCGGGCGTTCTTTATCCAATCCGAAGCCAACATCCGTTCCCGCGACGAGATTGAGCACTACGTTTTTCCGGCGATCAGCCATGGTCGCCACGGCCACACAGAGGTGCACAAGCTTTGGCCGGGGGACGATGCGCCCAAGCGCGTCTTGATCACCGGGGGCGCCTCCTGTCCCGACGGGCTGGTCCAGCAGGTCATCACGCGAATCAATTCATTTTTTCCCACGGAAAAAGTTCAGTCGCTGGAAACCGTCTTGGCACGCTTCGATCAGGCCTGAGCCTGAATCATCTTAAATTCCGCAGAAAGATTGGCCACATCCGGTTGTTTGCTGCTGCAAACCCGGGACCAGTCGCCCGGCCTGCGCCTTGGCTGGAAAAACACAAAAAACGCAAAGACAGAGCGTGGTATCAGAGTGATCACAGAAATCCATTCACCCGGCGGGTGAGTCCGCACTTGAGCGCATGGGATTGTTCTTTCCTCTGTGTTCTCCGCGACCTCCGCGTTTTAACTGCGGTTTCTCCTCATGCAGTTGGGTGGGCGCCGGTCTCCGTGCCAACGCCGATCGTCGGATGAGTCCGGTTGTTCGCGGCTTCGAACCCCGGGGCCAGACGCGCAGTCTCCGCGGCGGCTGGGAAATCGACGATCCCCTTAGGGTTTGCCGAATTATCGAGACAAATTCGTCTTGAACTACAAGAGCCCGGCTGAGCCGAAGGGGAAAGCCGGTCTCCACCGAGTGGTGGCGTTGTTCTTGCCGGGTTTTTGCTTCCGCCAGCCTGGCAAAGACCCTAAAATTTGATATTAATGCCGCCCCGAACGCCCACCGCCGTACCCAGATCAATCCGGGCGGTGCGACTGCCCAATACCTGGCCATAGTCGCCAAATTTCTGGGCGCTCAATCCACCGAAAAGCGCCAATCGTTCGTTGGCCGCCCAATCCAAATTGAAGTCCGCATAAAAGCCGCTGAGAAACTTGCTCGTATCACTGGTTTGGGTGGGATCCGTGATCGTAGTGCCGACCCCGGGAACCTCGAACGATTCCACCGCAGAGTATTGGGTGCCAGCATAGGCCCCGGCGAGCCCAAGACTGGCGCTGAGCCCGAAGCGTTCGGTCAATTGGGTCCGGACGGACGGACCGACCCGCATCATAAAATAGGCCCCCTTGACCTGCCACAGGCCATGGACGATCACCCCGCCCGGCACACTGGTTCCTGTGCTGCCGATTGGCACGGCACCGACCGTGGTGGTATTTTCCAATCCGCCGGGAATGGGAACGACCCCGCCATTAGGATCGGGCAATTCGGTAAAAGAAGGCCCGACATAGGGCAAGGCCGGCGACGTGGCCGGGGGAATTCCATTGAGCAAATAGAGATCGGTTTGCGTGACCAGCGTGGAGGTGACATTTCCAGCCGTCTTGCTATTGATGCCGTTCAGCGCGATCCCGGCAACCATGCTCCACTCCGTCCGTTTTGAAATTTTGCCCATGGCACGAGCGAACTGGAGTTCGACCCCCGGAGAAACCCCCTGCTTGTTTTCCATTGTCGCCCCGTCGCTGGCCGCACTGTAGCGGCTCATCGCGATCTGATAGGTGGTGTTATCCGCTTGGAGTTGGGCCTGCTCGGGAGTGGAATACGACCAGATCCGGGAGCGTCCGGAAAAAAAGCTCAACAGATTTCCCGTGATGAAGTTGGTCGTCACATCATCGGCGGTGCCCCCAACGCCATCGGGACCGACAGTGACAACATTCGCCGAGGTCTGGTAACGCCCGCTCGGAAGCGTGGTCGTGGTGGTGGCGGTTTCGTCCGTCCGGAGCGCGTCGCC
>CAZAOI010000338.1:0-3454 GCA_964486705.1 uncultured Oleiharenicola sp.
GGGCCGCCCCCCGGTCACCAACCTCTACTCCTCGGCCCTGTTCGTCGGCTGGGGATCCGTGGGGTTGTGTTTGATCCTGGAAAAAACCTATCGGAACGCCATCGGCTCCGTGGCCGCCGGCATGATCGGCTTCGCCACGCTCATCATCGCCCACATGCTCTCCCTCAGCGGGGATACGCTCGAGATGATGCGCGCCGTGCTCGATTCGAATTTCTGGCTCGCGACGCACGTCGTCGTCGTGACCGCCGGCTACTCCGCCACCTTCCTGGCCGGCTTCCTCGCGATCATCTACGTCGTCCGCGGACTGTTCACCAAGTCGCTCGACAAACCCACCGCCGATGCCCTCGCCCGCATGGTCTATGGCATCGTGTGCTTCGCCACGCTCTTCAGCCTCATTGGCACCGTTCTCGGGGGCATCTGGGCCGACCAGTCGTGGGGCCGCTTCTGGGGCTGGGACCCGAAGGAAAATGGCGCGCTCATTATCGTCCTCTGGAACGCCATCATCCTCCATTGTCGCTGGGGTGGCCTGGTCAAGCAACGCGGGCTCATGTCCCTCGCCATCTTCGGCAACATCGTCACCGCCTGGAGCTGGTTCGGCGTCAACATGCTCGGCGTCGGCCTTCACTCCTACGGTTTCATGGACTCCGCCTTCAACTCGCTCGTCGCCTTCGTCATCAGCCAGCTGGCGTTGATCGCCCTCGCCTCGGTGCCCATGGAAAAGTGGCGCAGCGCGTCCGCGCCAGTGGCCTGATTTCGTGCCTGTCGGCCGGGCTTTGCGCCCGACAGGTCGGACGAGTCCCCCGGACGAGCCGGGCCCTTGGCGGCAACGCGTGACCGCGCCGTGCCGCCATTCGCGGACGGCCCGGCGACCGGCCCGGCTGGCCCCCTTGCAATCTCGCCGGAACTACATCCGATCACTCCCTTGCCACCTCCAATCCGGAGACGACGCAGCCGACCAACCAAACCACCCTCGCCGTGAAAGCCACCCGCAACTCCTGACTGGACACCGAGCAACCGCTTCCCCCAGCCAATACCGTCGAGATCGAGGGAGCGCCTATTCCGCCAATTTCAAAAACATGAAGATCCAAAAAATCGCAGCCTTTTCTGACGGAGACACCGGGGGCAACCCCGCCGGCGTCGTGCTGGTGACACTCTTTCCGAGCGACGCGGAGATGCAGCGCATCGCCGCGGAAGTGGGATTCTCGGAAACCGCCTTTGCCGTTCCGGTCGGTGCCGGCTGGCGCGTGCGCTATTTCTCGCCGGAGTCCGAAGTGCCCTTCTGCGGCCACGCCACGATCGCGCTCGGGGCCGCCCTCGCCCTGCAGCACGGCGACGGCGTGTTCGCCCTGACCCTCAACCAGGCCCGCATCACCGTCGAAGTCCGCCGCGACCAAGGAACCGTCGCCGCAGCGCTGCAATCTCCACCGACCCGGAGCCAGCCGGCCCCGACCCAACTTCTCTCCGCCGCCCTCGCCCTGTTCGGCTACACCAACGATGATCTAGACCCCCGTTTCCCCCCGGCACTCGCCCATGGCGGGGCCGACCATCTGGTGCTGGCGCTGAAGACCCGCGCGGCCCTCACGGCGATGAAATATAATTTAGCCGCCGGCCGCAGTCTTATGGTGCGAGAAGGTTTGACCACCATCCTCCTGGCCTTCGCCGAGACGCCGCAGCTGTTCCACACCCGCAACCCGTTTGCCTCGGGCGGAGTTTACGAAGATCCTGCCACCGGCGCGGCGACCGCGGCTTTCGCCGGCTACCTGCGCGACATCGCGTGGCCCCACGGCGGCGCGATCGATCTCGTACAGGGCGAAGACATGGGCATGCTCTCCCGTCTCCGAGCTGAGATCCCGCCCATCCCCGGCAGTTCGATCCGGGTTTCCGGCACCGCGCGAATCATGCCGGCTTGAATCGACAGACTCGCACGGTTGGCGTGGAGTCTTTCGGACCCGACCGATCACGCGGCCGCGCGCAATTCGTGGGCCGCATGATTGCCCGCAGGTCCTCGCCGCCCAAAAACAAAAAAATCTCCAGCCGAGAAAACTACTTGGCGTCCGGCGGGGGAACCTGGATCGCGGCGTGACCGGGAGCGACCTGCTCCAGGTTCGGCGTCACGTCGGCGTCGACCTTGCCTGCGGCCCATTGCATCATGCCGACCAGCATCGCTTGGTAGGCGGTGCTGTCCCACACGTCGTCCCGATGGCCCATGGCGTTATAGACCACCCGCCCCTGGCCGTGCGGCCGCGCCCACGCCAGCGGATAGGGCGGCCGGGCGTAGTCGCCGCCCTGCATGCCGGCTGTCTGCATGACAAGCAGAACATGGTTGTCCGCCGAAAATTCCTTCAACGTGTACCACTCCTCGTTAACTTTAAGCTCGGTGCCGAGGCCACTGAAGCCGGGAAATTTCGGCGAAACCACGCTGGCCGTCGCCACTTGCTGCGGGCCATGCCTGATGAATTCACCGCCGAGGAATTTAACATAGGGGTCGGTCGCCACGCCGAAATTCTTGTAGCGCGGCAATTTGCTTTGGGTGTTGCCGCCGCCGTGCTCGTTCGTGTGAAAGGTGTCGCTGCTGCTGTGGAGACCCACAAAGCCTTTGCCACCCGCCACGTAGTCGAACAGCGCCTGTTTGCCCGCTTCGGTCATCGCCGGGTGGCCGTCGGTGCCGACGCTGCAAAGGTCGCCGCTGGTGTAGAACAGCACGACGTCAAACTGCGCGAAATAGGACGCGGAGAACAGTGAGCCGTCCTTGCTGAAGGTGAAGGCGATGTCGTGCTTGGGCCCAAGAACGGCGAGGATATTCTCCGAGAAACTCGGCTTGCCGTCCGCCCGCTTGACGACGCTGTGTTCAAAACCTGAAGACTTGGAAAAGTACAGGACGCGCAGCGGAGCCGCGCCGGCGGTGAGGGCAGCCAGCGCAAAAACGCAGCCGAGGAACAACCGGGGGCAGGAATATTTCATCGCCGATCAGCAAATGAATTGGGACCGACAAGGCAAACTCGCAGTCGAATTTTCCGGAGGCCGGGCGAGATTTTTCCGCGACCGACCGTTCAGGGCCTCCGTCTCCTCAGGAAACGTCGCAGATTTCCACCGCCTGGCGGAGCGAAGCCATCCCGTCCGGCCGCTTGGGCACAAACTCCTGCGCGACGTAGCCCTTGAAGCCAGTGGCGACGATCGCCCGCATGATCGCCGGGTAGTAAAGCTCCTGGGACTCGTCGATTTCGGCGCGACCGGGCACGCCGCCCGTGTGATAGTGGGCAATGTGCTGCTGGTTGGCCTGGATGGTCGCAATCACGTCACCCTCCATGATCTGCATATGATAAATATCGTAGAGCAGCTTGAACCGCGGCGAGCCGAGCTTCTGGCACAACGCCACGCCCCACTCCGTATGGTCGCACATGTAGTCGTGATGATTCACGCGACTGTTCAGCAGTTCCATGCAGACGGTGACGCC
>CAZAOI010000339.1:0-3450 GCA_964486705.1 uncultured Oleiharenicola sp.
TGTTCCTCGACCTGCACGCCCACCTGCCCAAGGAGCTGATGTTCGAGCGCGAGCTCCTGATCTGCCGGATGTAAGGTGCCTTGATGGCGGGCCGGCTGCCGCCGGGCCGCCTTCACTCTCTCCCGCCGGTTTGTAATATATTACGTTACAAACCGGATTGGGGTGAACGCGCCACGGAAATTGGCGATGTTCGTATTACGAACATCGGCCGGGAATGGCCGCCAGTCATCCCTGGCGTCGCTGTCCCGATTGCGCCATTTCGCGGACACCCGGCCAAGCCACCTGGCCCCGCGCTCGCCGGGAGAACCGGGCAAACTCCTCCGCGCGAAAAAGCAGATCGTCGAGCGATTGCGGGGGATGGGCACGCTTGGCTCCGCTTCCAGACGTCCGAATTCACCAATTTCTGGCACAGGTTGTGCCGGAAACTCACTTGTTGGCTTTGAATATCCTGCTCTGAAATTAGCGTCCATTAGCGGAGATTAGCCCATTCGACTCCGCTCGCCACCCTGTCGAATGGGCCTGTCGAAACGGCGGTTAAAACATCCCCCTCAATTCGCGGACCAGTCGCGGCGGAGGGCTTCGGGGGTGACGCCCAGCGCGGCGAGGAAACCCCGGGCTTTGGCCTGGGCTTCGGGCGTGGGTGGTTTGGGCGGGAGGATCTGGGCGAAGCGGCCTGTATCAAGGTGGAGCGTGTTGGCCCAACGCGCTGGCTCGAACCGTCATTATCCGCGTCTACCTGCCGCGCCGTAGCTGACGCGAAGGCGGGTCCGCACTATCCGCGGAAAACGGGTTCAGGGATTTCCCGTCACCGATCCAACGAACGACTTTCCGCGGATGACGCAGATCAACGCGGACAAAGGCATAAATTAAAAACAGCGGCCCGCCGGGACCCACCGCGAGCAGCGCCGGCGGCACCTTGCCCCGCGCCCGCAGGGAAAACCGGGCCGGGTTTAGCTACATCGTCCAAAGCTTGGCGAGCGGCACGGCAAAGAAACGCTTGTCTGCCAGCGGAAAAGTGCTCGTGCCCGAGTGGAAAAGGATGCCGCCTTGAAAATCTTTGCCGCACTGGTCGGCGAGGCGGCGCAAGCCATTGCCATCCGATTCGGTCACGGTGGCGGCGCTCTTGACCTCCACGCCCCACGTTTTGCGACCCTGCGTAATGACGAGATCCACCTCGACCTGATCCTTGTCGCGATAGTGCCAGAAGCGGAGGTCCGGATCAGTCCACCCAGCCTGGGCGATGAGTTCCTGCACGACGAACGTCTCCAGTAAATGGCCGAAGCGATCACGCCGGGTATTCCAGTCGTCCACCGTCAGGCCGCCCAAAGTGGCCGCGAGGCCACTGTCAAGCAGGTGAATTTTGGGCGTCTTGATGAGGCGCTTGGATTCATGGCGGTGCCAGGGAGGGAGGCGGCGCACCAGGAACAGCCTTTCGCAAATCGCGAGATAGTGCTCGACCGTTTCACGGCGGAGATCGAGCTCGTTGCTGAGCGTGGCCACGTTGAGCAATTCACCCGTGCGCAACGCCAGCAGATCGAGGAGCCGGGCCACTTCGCGGACATCCTTCACCCGCGCGACATCCTGCACATCGCGCTCGACCAGCGTGCGCACATAGTCGCGATGCCAGACGCGGGCGCGGGCGGGCGAGCGCGTGAGCGGTTCGGGAAAGCCGCCCGCCACGAGCCGGGCCGGCAGAGCGAAGGGGTCTTCGGCGCGATCGCCTTTGATCTCCGCCTTGAGCTTGCCGTCGATCAGCGCACGGAGAAACGCCCCCGGTTTCCGCGCCTGCTCGGCCGCAGTGAGGGGATGCAGCTGGATGATCTCCATCCGGCCGGCCAAGGAATCGCCGAGCTTCGGCAGCAGCAGCAGGTTGGCCGAGCCCGTGAGAATAAAGCGGCCGGGGCGGCGATCCCGGTCCACCGCGAGCTTGATGGTGCGGAGCAGTGCCGGCACGCGTTGCACTTCATCGAGGATCACGGGGTCGGGCAGCGCGGCGACAAACCCGACCGGATCATGTTCCGCCAAGGCCAGCGTGGTGGCATCATCGAAACTCACGTAGGTGTAATTCGGAGCGAGGGTGCGGGCCAGCGTGCTCTTGCCACACTGGCGCGGGCCCAGCAGGCACACCACGGGAGTATCGGTCAGCGCCGTACGCAGCGCCGCGCCCAGTGGACGGTCAAAAGGGGTGGTTGCTGCGGCCATCTGCCGGATACCAGAGCGTCTGATTGCCGGTTACGCAAGCGTCTAAAGTGCTATTGAGCGACCGTCTAATCTGCTAGTGTATCTTGCCTGAACTCCCTGTGCCCAGTCAGACCGCCCCGTTTTTAGCCCTAAAAGAACGCAAGGATCACAAAGCGATCTCTTTGAGTTCTATGCGTTCTCTCGCGGCGACCAATCCGAGTAGCAGTATGCGCGCCGGGGGCGGCGAGTTTCATCCCGGCTTCGAGAATCATCCCGGCGGCGGTCGCGGCGTGGGCGAGGCAGATGAGCCGGGCGGCGGTGGGGAAGTTGTCCTTGGCCCGTTCGTCCGCGAGGTGGGAGGGAATGAAAAACAGCGGCCCGCCGGGACCCACCGCGAGCAGCGCCGGCGGCACCTTGCCCCGCGCCCGCAGGGAGAACCGGGCAAACTCCTCCGCCCGGAAGAGCAGATCGTCGAGCGTTGGCGGGGGTGCTGGCTGTGACGTTGATCGTGACTGGCGTCATTCTGCCTCCGTGATGCCGCAGGGCCGGGCTCGGCCAGCGGCCGCCTCGCCCCTCGGCCTCACCTGCCGGCCAGCACTTTGCTTTGCCGACGGATGATGCCACCCAAAGCGCGCAAGGAATCGTTCACCGACCCGGCATTGGGAAATAGCTTCGCCACGTCGGCTTCGAGCACGACCACGTTTGCGCCCCGGGCATAACGCCGCGCATACTTGCCTCGGACGCCCCGCGAGAAATCATACTCGGCCCGCATGGCGGGTTCGGCTGCCTTGTCAGTTGGTTTCTTCATAGGTTTTTCGTTCACGCCGGCCCGCGGACCGGGCGCTGATGATGCGGACATTGTCACCCCGTGCCGTATGCACGCCAACCAGTAATTTCTGCTGGTGCGATTGCCCCAGCACAATCGCGCGGTCCTCCGCCTGCGAGTGAGCCGGGTCCGGAATCGTCAGCGACCACGGATCGCCGAAGACGGTGGAGTGCCTCCTCAAAGCCCACGCCGTGCTTGGCGAGGTTCGATTTCGCCTTGTTCTCATCCCATTCGAAACTCAGGGGCATGACTCAGTCTCGCCTCGTTGGTGCGCCAAAGCCAAGCTAGGATTACTCTGGCAACTTCAATCATCCCCGTTTTCGGTGGCGCGACCGAAGCGGTCTTTGATGTCGTAGTTCAGGATGAAACCAACTCCTCCGCGCGAAAAAGCAGATCGTCGAGCGTTGGCGGGGGTGATGTTTGGGACATGGGTTGAAGCGCTG
>CAZAOI010000340.1:0-3428 GCA_964486705.1 uncultured Oleiharenicola sp.
GGGCGAGATAGATGAATTCGTAGCCGGGCCAGGGATTGATGCCGATGCGGAGGACGGGCGAGGGCTCAGGGGCGCAGCCCAAGAGGAGCGCCCCGAGCGCGAGGCCGAGCAGGAGGAAGCGGGGCCGGTGCAGGGAAGTTTTCATGAGGTGGCGAGACGCGGGTGAAGCGTCAACTGGTGAGTTGACCCGGCCGGATTGGCTGATCGGTGATCGGGCGTAGCCCCAGGCCGCCGTGCCTGTGGGTGGAGCGCGGCCTCCGTGCCTGTGGGTGGAGCGCGGCCTCCGGACGCGCTTTCTGGATTGGGGTGGGCCGACGCCCGGCAAAGGACGTGCCCGCCCACCTCAAAAAGTCGGCCGATCCGAGGTTGGCCGGCAGGTCCTTTGCCGGGCGACGGCCCGAACAAATACCGGGTTTGCAGCAGCAAACAACGGTGCTCTGCCGGCTCGGGGAAAACTCGGGAGCGCGGCGCGGGCCCGATGCGCGTAAAGCGGGCACAGGGACGTGCCCGCCCACCTCGGAGCGCAGCCCGGCATGCGCCGGTCGCTCCAGCGGGCGAATAAAATTTCCTGCTCATCACGCGGTGGTCCCAGCAGGAGCGGAAAGCGCGGCGAGCTCCGCGCTGAGCTTCTGGAGGTCCCCGGCGAGTTGTTCGCCCAATTTGTCCAGCTGCGTCCAATCCAACGGCGACGCCGGGACTTCCAGATCGCGGGCCGCCGCCCAGATCGCATCGGCCGCGAAGACACTGACGGCCCCCTTCAACTTGTGCGCGGTTTCCTTCAGCGCCTTGGGATCGCGCGCGACGAGCGCGCGGCGGATGCCGACCAAAAGTTCGTCGCTCTGGGTGGCAAAGGCCGTCGCAAGCAGGCCGAGCAATTCGCGATCGTCGCCGGCCAGATCGAGCGCGCGGGCAAAGTCCATCTGGGGTGCTCCGCCGGCGGCCGGGGCGGCACCGCCGAGGGGGGCGCCGGCTGAAGCGGCGGCGGTCGCACCCGCGGCGGGTGGATGGGCCACCGGAGCAACGGCGAATGGTGGCGGGGTTGCAGCGGCGGGAGTCGGGTTCGGAGCGGTCATGGTGGAAGTGATCGCGGCCGGAGCGGCGGGTGCGGGAGCGGTTGAATTGAGCGTGGTGGAGGCGGGCGCGGGCGGCGCGGAAGGTAACACGGCTTTCATGGCGCGCTGCAGCGGGATCAGCAGCAGCGGCTTGGTCAGATAGCCGTCCATGCCGACGGAGCGGTAGAACGCGTCGCCGTCTTCGAGGGCGTTTGCGGTGATCGCGATGATGGGGAGGCGCGGGGTGCGGCCTTGCGCCAGCTCCCAGGCGCGGATGGCCTTCGTCGCCTCGCATCCGTCCATTACGGGCATCTGATGGTCCATCAGCACGAGGTCGAAGCTTTCCGTCTGCACCAGGTTCAGGGCCTCCATGCCGTTGTTGGCGGCGACGGACACGCAGCCGAGCTTGCCGAGAAAGGTCCGCACGAGCAGCAGATTGAGCCGGTTGTCATCCGCCACCAGCACCCGCCACTGCGGGCCCGCCGCTGCGGGCGCCGCGACCCCGACGAGCGGCGCGGACGGGACGCGCGCCACCGGACTCGGCTGATCCACCGCGGTAACGGTGGTGGCGGCCGGATCGGCCGGGAAGGGTGCCTGGTCGGGGGCGAGGGGCAGCTCGCACCAAAAGGTGGAGCCTGCGCCCGCCGCACTGGTGACCCCGATTTTTCCGCCCATCATTTCGACCAGGCGTTTGCAGATGGCGAGGCCGAGGCCGGTGCCGCCGAATTTCCGGCTGATGGTGGAGTCCGCCTGCGCGAAATTCTGGAACAGCGCCGCCTGCTGGTCCGGCGAAATCCCGATGCCCGTGTCGGTGACACTGATCCGGAGAGCGGTCTCCCCGGCGGCGGCCACGCTGAGGGTGACGCTGCCTTGGGTCGTGAACTTGAGGGCGTTGCCGACCAGATTGATGAGCACTTGCCGGAAGCGGCTCGGATCGGCGAGGAGCACCCGGGGCGTGTCGGGCGCCACGCGGAGGTCGAGCGCGAGGCCCTTGGCCTTGGCCTGGAGGGCGAGGGTTTTCACCACGCTCCCGACCGCGCTGACCCCGTCGAAGCGGATTTGCTCCACCACGAGCTTGCCGGCCTCGATTTTTGAGAAATCCAAAATATCGTTGATGAGCGCAATCAGATTCTGGCCGGAGGCGCGGATGATTTCGACATAGTCGCGCTGCTGCGATTGCAACGGCGAGTCGATCAGCAGCTCGGTGAAGCCGATGACGGCGTTCATCGGCGTGCGGATCTCGTGGCTCATCACCGAGAGGAATTCGCCCTTTGCCTTGCTGGCGGCATCCGCGGTCTGCCGGGCGGTGGTCAGTTCCGACTCGTGGAGCTTTTGGGCGGTGATGTCGTGCTTGATGCAAATGACACCGACGATCTGGCCGGCTTCAGCTCGCAGCGGCAGTTTGGTCACCGCATAAAAGCCGGTTTTTCCAGCCCGGTGATAGCGCTCCTCGTGCGCAAAAATCTTCCAATCGGTTTCCAGCATGGCCCGGTCGACCGCGGCAAACTCCGCCACGGCTTGCGCGGAAAAAAAGTCCTCCACTTTCTTGCCGATGACCTCCGCGGGGGATTTCCTGCCCAAGGCCTCGGCATGGGCCTGATTGCTGAGCAGGTAGCGGCCGGTGTTGTCCTTGACAAAGATGCACGCCGGCAAGTTGTCGATCAGTGTCCGCATCAGGTTTTTTTCCTGCTTGAGCGTGGCTTCGGCCTGGAGGCGGGCGCTGATGTCCGTCGCAATGCCCAGGAAACCGACGCATTCGCCCGCGGAGTTGCGTATGGCGGAGACCGAGAGCCGCACGGGCAGCCGCGAGCCGTCCTTGCGGAGATAGGTCCACTCATGCTCGTTCGGCAGGTCGCGGCAGGACTTGACGACTAACACGTCGAAGCCGGGTTCGATCGGGCAACCCAGCTCCACGCTGAGCTGGGCCGCGCGGGCGACCACTTCCGCCGGATCGTGGAAAAGGGCTGGCGTCTGCCGGCCGGCGAGCTCGGTTTCGGTGTAGCCGAGCATCTGCTCGGCGGCGGAATTCATGGTCCGGATCACCCCGGTTAGGGTCGTCGAGATGATGGCCGCGCTGGAGGAATCGAGAATGGCGAGTTGGTAGTCGGAAATTTCCTGGAGGGCGCGGTCGGTGGATCTCCGGTGGGAGATTTGCTCGCGCAATTCCTGCGTGCGCTCGGCGGTGAGGTCTTCGGCCCGCTGCCGGAAATTCTGGAGGCTGCGCACGAAGCCGGCGACCAAGAGGGTGAATACGGCGAGCCCGAGGGAGATGAAGACCAGAATCGACTGGCCGGACGGCTTGAAATCCGGCCCTGGATTCCAGCCGAGGGTAAAGGTCTGCCCCGCCAGTTGAATGGTGCGCACGCGCTTGAAGGT
>CAZAOI010000341.1:0-3413 GCA_964486705.1 uncultured Oleiharenicola sp.
CGGAAGTCGAACTCCTTGGGATTGTCGCGGAAGAACTCGCGGTGCACGCGCGTCCAGACGAGGCGTCCATCGGTGTCGATGTTGACCTTGGTCACGCCCATTTTAGCGGCGGGCAGATATTCGTTCACATCGACCCCCATCGACCCGGCGATGGTGCCGCCGGCGGCGTTGATCCGGGCGACTTCCTCCTGCGGGACCGAGGACGAGCCGTGCATGACCAGCGGGAAACCGGGCAACCGGGCTTGGATTTTTGTGAGAACATCGAAATGCAGCGACTGGCGGCCTTTGAACTTGAAGGCACCGTGCGACGTACCGATGGCGCAAGCGAGGGAGTCGCAACCGGTCTTCTTGACGAAATCCTCGGCCTCGGCCGGGTCGGTGAGGCACGCATTGCCTTCTTCGACCTTAATGTCCTCTTCGACACCGCCGAGCATCCCGAGCTCGGCCTCGACGGAGATCCCCTTGGCGTGGGCGGCGTCGACGACGCGTTTGGTGATGGCGACGTTCTGGTCGAAAGGATCATGCGAGGCATCGATCATCACGGAGCTGAAAAAGCCCGAGTTGATGCAATCGTAGCAGGTCTCTTCGTCGCCATGGTCGAGGTGGACGGCAAAGATGGCCTCCGGGAAAATCTCGCTGGCAGCGCGAATGACGGCCTCGAGCATGCGTTTGTCCGTGTATTTGCGCGCCCCCTTCGAGATCTGGATGATGAAAGGCGCTTTGGACTGGATGGCGCCCTTGAAGAGCCCCATCGCCTGCTCGGCGTTGTTGATGTTGTAGGCGCCGACGGCGTACTTGCCATAAGCGTGTTTGAAGAGCTGAGCGGTAGTTACGATCATGGTAGAAAGAGCGGTGATTATCCGGCGTCGGTCACTCCGCGACAAGATCTATTCCGAGCCCAGCCGGGGTAATGTGTCATACTAAAGACGCGCGGCATCCGCCAAGGAATGCGGTGCCGGGCCGCGCTGCCGTCACCGGGGCGGGAATTGTGCATGTCGCCGCCCGGAGGGCGCCCGGCTCCATGCATCCCTGCGGGACTCGCCCGAACGGGCTCGCCATATTCCCACCTCAGCGAGGTGGGAATTCAAACTCGGCTTTGTCCTGTTTTTGCGAAAGCACGAGGTAGGCGCTGAACTTGGATCCGCGCTTGGAAACAAAGCCCTCGATGAGATTGCTCCGGCCGTCCTCGATGAGCAGCCGGATCTCGTCGACCGGGATTTCCATGTCGCAGATCTTGCGCTGGCACTTGAACACCGCGCGGTTGTCCTGCCCGGGTTTCCGGACATAAAACGCCTCGTCCGTCATCACCAGCTCGCCGCCGTGCACCTTGCTTTCCCCAATGACCGTGGCCTTGGAGAGATCGAGCGGGGCGCGGGCCTTGCGGGCCACGGGCTTGCCGTCCTTGTCGAACTTGGGTTTCCGCGGGGGGAATTCCCACGCCATCTTGCCGTCCTCGCGCTTGAGGAAGGCATCGAAAGGCCGGCCCTTCTTGGAGATGAAGCCGACGATCAGGTCGGTCTTGCCCTCGGCGACCATCTTGATCGCCTGTTCGGCCGGGATCGGTTTCTGACACATGATGCGGCCGACCCGGAAGGTCTGTTTCCAGCCTTCGCCGTCGCGCTCGCGGAGGATGAAACTGCTGCCGCTTTCGCAAAGCTCGGCGCCCGTCTTGGGATCAGTCCAAATCGGGGTCAGGGTGCCGATGTCCACCTTGTCGCCGAAATCGAACTCGGTCTTCCACTTCTTGGTGACGACGTCTTTCTTCGTTTCCTTGTCCTTCTTCGTCTCCTCGACCTCGACGAGCTTGAGCACGGCGGAGAAGCGGTTGCGGGTTTTGTTGGAGATGAAACCGTCGAGCGGACCGACCTGGCGTTTCTCCACGAGAAGCTGGATCTCGGGTTCCTCCATGCGCCGGCCGCCGATGATCTTGTAGACCATGAGCTCGCCGTCCTGGGATTTGAAGCCGCGCAGGGTCTCGCGGAGAGGCTTGCCGTCGGTCGGGGAGGTGATCTCGGTCATCCGGGCGAAGGAGTCATCCTCTTCGAAGCCCTTGACGCGCTCCACCATGCCCTTGGTTTCCCTGACAATCTCGGCCATGAATTTCTCGCGGGAGAACTTGCCGTGCTCCATTTCGCGCAGGTGATGCTCCCATTCGCCCGTCATGGCCGGGCTGGTGATTTCGGTGGCTTTCACGGCGGTCAGAAACTGGATCAGTTGCTCGGCCTTGGTCGTGGGGACCAACTCGCGCTGGTTGCGGTCGATGTATTTCTGGTTGACCAAGCCTTCAATCGTATCGGCGCGGGTGGCGGGCGTGCCCAAGCCCCGCTCTTTCATTGCCTCGGCCAGTTCCTCGTCCTCGACCAATTTCCCGGCGCCTTCCATCGCGGAGAGCAGGGTGGCTTCGGTGTAGCGCGGGGGCGGACGGGTGCTCTCGGAATGCAGCACGGGATCGACGGTCTTGGCCTTGCTCTTGTCCTCGGGCGACATGGCGGGCAGCGCCTTCGAGTCGGGGGAATCGTCCTCCACCGTTGTCTTGCCGTACACGGCGAGCCAGCCGGGGGAGGTGAGGACCTTGCCCTCGGTCTTAAAGGTGTGGCCGGCCACGACACTCATCCGGGTCGTGATGTCGAATTCGGCCACCGGGTGGAAGGTGGCGACAAAGCGCCGCGCAATCATGTCGAACAGCTTGGCTTCGGCCTCGTCGAGGTGCTTGGCCTCGTGCTGGGTCGGGATGATGGCGAAGTGATCCGACACCTGCGCATTATTGAAGATCCGCTTGTTGGGCTGGACCCAGCCGGATTCGAGCACGCGCTGGGCATGCGGTTTCAGGTCGCCGTGGAGATTGCCGAGGGTTTCGCGCACCAGCGGCATGTAATCCTCGGGCAGCGCGCGGGAGTCGGTACGCGGGTAGGTGATCATCTTGTGCCGCTCGTAGAGCGCCTGGGCGATCTGCAGCGTGCGCTTGGCGGGAAATCCGAAGCGGCCGTTGGCTTCGCGCTGGAGCGTGGTCAGGTCGTAGAGCTTGGGCGCAATCTGCGTGCTGGCCTTTTTCTCCTCTGACACGGCGGCGACCGGCTGGCCTTGGCAGGCTGCGACGATGCCCTCGGCGGTCTTCTTAATCCAGAGGCGGTCGACGCGATCATGCTCGTCGTCGCTCTTCCGGAAGTCGGGCCGCTGGTAGGCGCCCTCGTAGACGCCCTTGGCGATTTCAAAGCTGGCGGTCACCCGCCAGAAGTCGCGGGGCTTGAAATTCCGGATCTCCAGCTCGCGGTTGAAGACGATGGCGAGGGTCGGAGTCTGCACACGGCCGACCGACGCCACATTGCCGGCGCGGGAGCCGAACATGCGCTTCGTCAGCGCGCGGGTGCCGTTGATGCCGATCAGCCAGTCGCTCTCGCTCCGGCAGCGGGCGG
>CAZAOI010000342.1:0-3392 GCA_964486705.1 uncultured Oleiharenicola sp.
CTTGCTCCGCCCAGCCGCACCGGCACCAGGCCCGCCACCGGGGTCAGCACGCCCGTCCGCCCGACCTGCCACGTGATGGCCCGGAGTTGGGTCTCGACCCGCCGCGGCGCAAATTTGAAAGCCATGGCCCATAGCGGCGCCTGGGGCGTCGCACCGACTTTTTCCTGCAGAGCGACCTCATTCAGTTTCACCACGGCTCCATCGGTCGGAAAGGAATAATCCGTCCGCTCGCGACCAATCGCCTGCACGGCCTGCCACATCGCGTCGGCGCCGCGCACGAGTCGGGGGGCATCCACCGCCGGCAAACCCCACGCCTGCAGCTGCCGCAACAGCGCCCGTTGCGAATCAGGGCACGCCGTCGCCGGCTCGCAGGCCCCGTGGCCGTAGAAAACAATCTCCAGCCGGCGTTCGGCCACTTCGCGGACCTCCAGCAGCTTGAGCGTGCCCGCCGCGAGATTGCGCGGATGGGCGAACGGCGTTTCGCCCGCACTCTCCCGCTCGCGATTCAGGCGCGCAAACTCCGGATAGGAGATGAAGATCTCCCCGCGCAACTCGATCACCGCCGGCATCGGATTCAGCGCGCCTTCCGGAGTCGCGGCACGCAAGGTTCGCGGCAGCGTGCGAATTGTCAGCACATTCGCGGTGACGTCGTCGCCCTCCACGCCATTGCCCCGCGTCACCGCCCGGGTCAGCTTGCCGTGCTCATAGGTTGCGCTGATGGCGAGGCCATCGAACTTCGGCTCGATGACATACTCCAGTTCCGGGCGACCCAGCCGGCGTTGCAGGGTCGCATCAAACACCCGCAGCTCCGTTTCCGTATAGCTCTTGTTCAGACTCAACATCCGCGCGCGATGGCGTCCGATCGGAAACGTTCCGCCGCGATCATCGCCCACTCCCGCCGGCGCAATTCCGGTCTGCGCCGCTGCCGGGAAGGCGGTCTCCAGCGCGGCGAGTTCCCGTTTGAGCAAATCATAGGCCTGATCGCTGATGACCGGAGCCGCCTTTTTGAAATAAAGCTCGTCGTGATAGGCGATCTTCGTGCGCAAGGCATCGATCCGCTCCACCGCGTCAGCGGCGCTGGTTGGCCCGGCCCGGCCTTCGGCGGCCAAGACAAGCGCAGGGGTCCCGCCCAACAGCCAACCCACGAGCAGCAAACAGCCGGACAAGGCCAGCCGGCGAGCAGATCCAGTATCGTGATGTCGGGCCATTAGCGTCTCCTCCAGTGAGGCCCTGGCCCGGGCCGTTGCGGTTGATTGCGCCTCAATCGCTAGAACACCGGGATGGGTTCGTCAAGAGTGCCCAGGAAGAAAGAACGTGGAGGCGCTGTTGTCCCGAGCGGGGCGAACGAGCGCGACCCGGAAAAGGACGTGCTCATGCCCGCATTTTTTTGTCCCCCGGCTCCGAAGTCTTTACTTTTTGGGTCGAACCCGCGTAGTTGGTCGCCATGACACCTCTCTCTGAGCTTCCCCGCACCTGGAATTTAGGCAGCTACTTTCCGGCGTTTGATGGCCTCGAATATCGCGCATTCAAGACCGATCTCGTCCGGGACGTCGGCGCAAAACTGGCGCAGACTTCGGAGCTCGCCGGCCTCAGCGCAGAAACCAGCGCAGCCTGGGCCGAACATCTGACCAATTACGAGAACCTCGTCAGCCGATTCTCCCATCTGTCGTCCTATCTGGGCAATCTCGGCGCGGCCGATACCGCCACCGAAGCTTACAAGCGCGAGGCGGCCCAACTGGCGAACCATGCCGCCTCGCTGACCAAATTGCGCAACGAATTGCTCCGGGCCCTGGCCTGCGCCAACGAGACCGAATGGGCGGCGTTTCTCGCCAGAGCGGCGCTGCAGGGCGCAACCTTTCCCCTCGAGCGCATGCGCGCGGAAGCGCGGCACCGCATGGCGCGAGCTGAAGAGGCTCTGGCCGCCGACCTTGGCGTGGACGGATTGAGTGCTTGGGGCCGGCTTTACGAGAATCTCACCGGGGCGATGACGTTTGAGATGATCTGGCCCGATGGTCGCAAGGAGGTCATTCCCATGGCCCAGCGTCGCGCCCTGATGGCCAACCCCGATCGCGCGGTCCGGGCCGCCGCCTTCACTCAAGGCAACCTCGTCTGGGAAGTCCACGGGCAGGCGCTCGCCGCCGCGCTCAACGCGATCGCGGGAACGCGTCACACGCTCTACGCCCGCCGCGGCCAGCGGGATTTCCTCGACCAGCCCTATTTTGATGGGGCCGTGTCCGCCGCCACGATCGACGCCATGTTTCAAGCCATCACCACCAACCTCGACGTCCCGCGCCAAGCGCTGCGGCTGGGGGCGCGCCTGCAAAAGACCCCCGCCCTTGCCTACTACGATCTTGAGGCACCCCGACCGTTGGATCCAGTGCCGCCCATGACGTGGAGCGATGCGGTCAATCTGGTTGATCGCGCCTTTACCGCCGGTTACCCGCGGCTCGCCGGCTATTACCGCGAGATGCTCATCCAAGGCTGGGTGGAATCGGAAAAACGCCCCGATAAACGCTCCGGCGCCTACTGCACCGGCTCAACCCTGACCGGTGAGCAGCGGGTCTTCATGACCTTTGGCGACACCATGCATGATGCCAACACCCTCGCGCACGAGGTCGGGCACGCCTGGCACAGCCACGTCATCAAGGATCTTCGCCCCCTCGCGCAGGACTATCCGATGACCTTGGCGGAGACCGCCTCCACCTTTGCGGAGAAGATCTTTTTGCACGGCCTCCTGCAGGACCCCGCCCTCACCCCATCCCAGCGGGCTTTCTTGCTCGATCAGGAATGCAGCAGCGCCGCCTCGTATCTCCTCAACATCGCCATGCGCTATGAGTTTGAGAAAGCCTTCTATCTCCGGCGCAAGGAAGGCGAGCTCTCGGTCAGCGAGTTCAAGAGCCTCATGGTCGCAACCCAGCGCAAAATCTACGGCGACACCATCGCAGCCGGTGACGAGGACCCCTGGTTTTGGGCATCCAAACAGCACTTCTTCATCACGGAGATATCATTCTACAATTTTCCCTATACGTTTGGCTATCTGCTCAGCCAAGCGCTGTTCGCCGAGTTCAAGCGCAGCGGATCCAACTTCCTGCCCCGCTACGAAGCGTTGCTCCGCGCCACCGGGACCGCCTCGTGTGAGGAAGCCGTGAAGGCCACTCTCGGATGGGACCTGACCAACCCGGACTTTTGGATCGGAGCCGTGCGGACGGTCGAAGCGCCGGTCGCCGCCTTGGGGGAAATCGTCGCAGAGCGAACCGCTTAATCCCAAACGGCCAGAGCTTTTACCCCAGAGGGTTTCTTCAAACCCGGTTTGTCATCCTGAGCGAAGCGAAGGATCCACGGCAGCGCAGGTCCGATCGCGAGCGAAAGGATGGATTCTTCACTTCGTTCAG
>CAZAOI010000343.1:0-3358 GCA_964486705.1 uncultured Oleiharenicola sp.
TTGACCTTGAATCCGCATGGATAGGTCAACGCGGAGTAGAGCAGGCCGAGCGAGTGCGGGAAGGGCATCTCGTGCGTGAGCGTCACCTGGTTGCCGGCGCCGCGACCGAGGCTGGCGGTGGCCCATTCGCCGACCCCGTCGAGGACCATGATCGCGGCCTCCGCGAAGGGCGAGGGGAAGAAGGCGCTCGCCGCGTGCGACTCGTGGTGCTCGGTGAAGAGGTAGCGCTTCCGGTAGAGTCCGCCCAAGCCGCGGTTCATCACCCGCGGCAGTTGGAGTTTCTCGTGCAACCACTGGGGCATCGCCTTGAGGAAAGTGCGGAAACCGGCGGGCGCGACCGCAAGATGCGTTTCCAGGAGCCGGTCGAATTTCAGGAAGGGTTTCTCGTAGAACACCACGTGGTCGACCTCGGCGGCCGTCAGCCCGGCCTGCCGCAGGCAATAGTCCACGGCGTTTTTCGGGAACGCCCGGTCGTGCTTGATCCGCGTGAAGCGCTCCTCCTGCGCGGCGGCCACGATCACCCCGTCGACCACCAGGGCGGCGGCGGAGTCGTGGTAGAAGGCGGAAATACCGAGGATCGCAGTCATGCGGTCAAGGCGCGGCCAAGCGCTGCAAAAGCTCTTCGGCTGCGTGGAGCAACTCGGCGTTGCCCTCGGCGGTCGCGGCCTTCTTTCCCCGGCGGGCATACACGAGCGCTTCCCGCGTCCGGTTCAGGTCAATCAGCCTCTGGCCCAGCTCGAGATGGAGGGCCGCATCGGCGGGACCGCTTTCGGCGATGGCGTGGAGGAACTTCACCCGGTTGGCCGAGTCGCCTTTGGCCGCGTAGATTTCCGCGAGCCGCCAGTTGTTGTCGTAGTTCCTCGGCTGGGCTTCACTGGCGTCCTGCATCAGGATTTCTGCGTCCGCCGATCGTCCGCTCTGCAGGGAGGCGCGCACGAGCTGCTCCAACGCCGGGGCGTTGGAGGGATCGCCGCGCAGGATCGTCTGCCACTCCTGTTCGGCCGCGGCGGCTTCTCCGCTGCGGACGAGCAGCGACGCATAAGCCATGCGGAGATAATTGTTGCGCGGCATCTTGGTGAGCAGCGTCTCCAGCGTCTGTTTCCCCTTGGCGACCTGCCCCGCCTTGCTCCACAGGCCGACCAGCACCGGCCAGGTCGAGAAATAGTAGGGATCCGTCCGGGTGGCCTGCAGCAGAATTTCCTCCGCTTCGTTCGCCCGGTTGAAATGCAGCAGGAGATTGGCTCTTTTCGTGATGAGCACCGCGGAACGGGGCAGCCGCGCGATCGCCTGATCCACCAGTTCCAGGGCGCGATCGAAATTCTGCAGATCGGTCTCGATGTTCCCCAGCTGGATCAGCAGATTCGGGTTTTCCGGATTGCGCTGGAGAGCGCGCGCCACCTGGACCTCGGTCGCAAGCAGCCCCTCCCGGTTTAAGGTCGGTGCGCGGATCCGGCCGACTTCGCTTTTGAGTCGGGTTTGATATTCCCCGAAGGTGAGCTGGTTCGTGAAGGGTGGTTTGCTCGTCAGTTTCGCGATCGTGCTCAGCATCGTCAGCCGGCCATACTCCGTGTAGCCGAGCTCCTCCGCGCACTCGGCGGAGCTGAGCCCGCCGGTCGAAGCGGGCTTTGCGGCAATCAGGGGGACGCACGCTTCAGCGAGCAGGCCGGCGAGCCGGGCGTTGCCGTCCCAGTTGAAATGGACGTGCTCGAACAAAAACTCGTGTCCGCACAGCGGGGCCGAAGACGCGGCGTCCGCTCCCAGGGCGCGGGCCGCGTCGACCAACTGCACCGCCGGTCCGGCCGCGCGGGCGACGCGCCGGATGATGTCGTTTATCCGGGGATCGGGCCGGAAGCGCAGGGCATCCCAATGCAGGGCGTCGAGATAGTGCTGGCGGGCGGCGGTGACTTCGCCCCGCGCCTCGGCCAGCCGGCCGAGCAGAAAATGGGTGTCCGCATACTCGGCGTCGAGCCGCAGGGCCTCGGTGAGCCGCGCCCGGGCCCGGTCGTTTTCGTCCAGATCGAAGGCGAGCCGGCCGTCGTCGAAGGCCGTTTTCCAGGCGGCCAGCTCCGCGGGCGTCAGGTCGGCGCGGTGCAGCGACACAAACGGCGAGCTGTCCTTGAGATTGGCGACGACGGTCGCGAGCACCGTCTTGGCGCCGGCGCCGGTCGCGAGTTCGATGATGTCGCGCAGGTTGCGCTCGAAATTTCCATAGACCGCTTCCAGGCGCGGGTCGTTGCCGCGGACGGTGTTTTGCGCGAAGGTTTCCATGCCGCGCCACTCGGGCGCCTTGGCGCCGCCGCCGCCAAAGCGGGGCAGGAGCCGGAGGAGCAATTGCCCGGTCCGCGTGCTGCGGACCCCCACGCTGGCGCGGATCGCCCAGAGGGGCGGCATGGTCGCGAGGTAGGCCGAGCCCGGACCGTAGGGACCGATCACCTCGTTGTTGCCCAGATAGACGACAAACAGATCCGGCGCGAAGTCCGGCAGCTGGCGGGCGACTTGGTAAACGACATGCGAGTTGATCGCCGTGATCCCGAGGTTGAAGACCTCGATTTTCCGGCCGGCGTAACGCGACGCCAGCTGCGCCTGCAACTGCGCGGCAAAGCCGAAGGCCGGTTCCGGCGTGCCTTGGGCGGCCGACTCACCCAGCACGAACACGCGGATGGTGCCGGCCTCCTTGGTTTTTTTCAGGCGGAAATTCAGCGGGCGAATGCCGAAATGCGCCGGGAGAAAGAGCTCGGTGAAAGTAGGATTGGCGCAGTAGAATCCCGGTTTGTCCTCGTCGGGAATGAAAAAATCCGAGCGGGTGCCGAAGTCCGCCAGCCGCAAGCCGCCCTCGAGCAGGCCGAAAAAAACCAAGGGTACTCCAATCAATAACGCCAAGCGCAGCTGCCACGCCGCCAGGGATTTCAGCCTGGGATTCGCGGGAGCGGGGAGCGGGTGGGAAGGGGAGGCCATGGAGGAGCGGAAACGGGCGCGTGCGCCGCGTGCGAAAGATCAGAATCACGCCCGTCGATGGCAAGATTCATCACCGGGTTATCCTTCCAGCGACAATGCGCGTTGCGGTCAACGCGCTGCGTCCTGGAAAGCGCGTCCGGAGCCCGCGCGGATCGATCCGAAAAGGTGGTCGTCGATTTCCCAGCCGCAGCGGAGGCTGCGCGACTGGCCCCGGGTTCGCAGCCGCGAACAACGGGGCACATCGACGAATCCGGACTCCGAAAGGTGGTCGTCGATTTCCACATCGACGATTCCGGGCGCCTGCCCTCGGGGCTCGCACCCGCGAACCACAGGGCACATCAAGACCAGCGTCGGTATGGAAACCGACGCCCACCCCACCGGCGCGTTGCGCCGGTGGCTACGC
>CAZAOI010000344.1:0-3336 GCA_964486705.1 uncultured Oleiharenicola sp.
CAGCCGCTTCCCCGGTCCGGCGGGGTGAAAACTGGGGGCTTGCGTGAGTGGGCGAGCCCCCTCTGCATGTCGTCCTCTATCTCATGAAACTTCTCGATCTCAACCGCCAGGGCGGCATCGGCGCCAATTCCCTCCTTCTTCAGCTCGGTGATCTGAACATTCTGGTCGACTGCGGCCTCAACCCGAAGACGCCCGGCCTTGGCGCTCTGCCGGACCTCAAGCTGCTGCGCGATGTCCATCTCGATCTCATCATCATCACCCACTGCCACCTGGACCACATCGGCGGGCTGCCGGTCGTCATGCGCCAGCACCCCAAGACCCCGGTGCTGCTCACCCAGTCGAGCCGCATGCTGATCGAGAAGATGCTGCATAATTCCGCCAACGTGATGCAGAAGCAGAAAGAAGAGGACGGCGTCCCGGGCTACCCGCTCTTCACGCACAAGGAAATCGAAGGCATCATGCACCGGTTCACGGGCCTGCCCTTCAAGAAGGTCAAAAAAATCAAGGGCCGGAAGACGGAGATCGAGCTCATGTTCCATCCCTCGGGCCACGTCGCCGGCGCCACCGCCGTCGAGATCCACCACGGCATGCGCAAGATTTTCCTCACGGGCGACGTCCTGTTCGAACACCTGCGCACGCTGAAGGGCGCGCATTTCCCCATCGGCCACTTCGATACGCTCATCATCGAGACGACCCGCGGCATGACGGAACGCGCCTACGGCAAGGAGCGCGTGCATGAGATCGCCCGGCTCATCGATTCCATCAACGATACGATTGCGAAGGGCGGTTCGTTCCTCCTGCCGGTGTTTGCCCTCGGCCGCATGCAGGAACTGCTCGCGGTCTTCCACGACGCCCGGCGCTTCGGTCGGTTGATCGATTGTCCGATCTTTGCCGGCGGACTCGGCATCGGGTTGTCCGAACTGTTCGACGAGATGTCGCGCAAGACCAAGGACGTGCAGTTTGACCGCCGAATCCTGAAAGACCTGAAGATCGGCAAGCTGCCGAAGAAGATCACCCCCGGGCAGGAGCCGCACCAGAAGGGTCTTTATATTGTCAGTTCCGGCATGCTCGTCGAGCGCACGCCCAGCTACGCCCTCGCGTCGGGCTTGCTCAGTCACGCGCACAACACGATCGGGTTTGTCGGCTACTGCGACCCGGATACTCCCGGTGGCAAACTGCTGGCGGCCAAACATGGCGGGACGTTCCTGTTCTCCGCCCTCGACGTGAAAGCCAAGATCAAGGCGCGCGTGGAGCGCTTCGAACTCAGCGGGCACGCCGAACGCGGCGAGTTGCTGGAGTTTGCCGTCCAGACGAAGGCGCGTTGCATCGTGCTCACGCACGGCGACCCGGATGCGCGCGACTGGTTCAAATCCCAGCTCGCCGAGCAGCTGCCGAAAGCCAAGGTCCTCGATCCGATCCCGCTGCACATGTATGAGGTGTGAGGACGGCGCCGCCGGGCGCAGGCGGCTCAGGTAGGGCGAATCCTCAGGATGAGCCGGCGTCTGAACCACGGCTCGTCGGGACGACTCGCCCTGCCAATTCTAGCCCTCAACTTTCACCTTCAACTTTCAACTAGGCCATGGCCTCCCCCGAAACCCCCAAGATCATCTTCTCCATGATCGGCGTCTCGAAGAAAATCGAGCGCAAGGTAATCCTGAGCGATATCTCGCTGTCGTTCTATTACGGCGCGAAAATCGGCGTCCTCGGCCTCAACGGTTCCGGCAAGTCCTCGCTCATGCGGATCCTCGCCGGGATCGACCAGGACATCGACGGCCGCGTGCATTTCGAGCCGGGCTACTCCGTGGGTTTCCTGCCGCAGGAGCCGTCACTCACGGCCGGCGCGACGGTGCGGGCGTGCGTGGAGGAAGGGGTGAAACACCTGACCGATCTGACCGCGGCTTACGACGCGAGCTGGGACGATCTCTCCGCCGCCGCTGACGACGCCGCGAAGGACGCGATTTCCGCCAAGCAGGCCGAGTTGCAGGAAAAGATCGATCACCTCGGGGCGTGGGATGTGGCGCCGCTAGTGGAGCAGGCGATGGACGCGCTGCGCTGCCCGCCGGCTGAGGCCATTGTGGACCATCTCTCGGGCGGCGAGCGCCGCCGCGTCGCGCTGGCGCGGCTGCTCCTGCAGAAGCCCTCGATTCTCCTGCTCGACGAGCCGACCAACCATCTGGACGCCGACAGCGTCAACTGGCTGGAGCAACATCTCTCGCGTTACGAGGGCACGGTCATTGCCGTGACCCACGACCGCTACTTTCTCGACAATGTCGCCGGCTGGATCCTAGAACTCGACCACGGCTCCGGGCTGCCGTTCAAGGGCAACTACTCGTCGTGGCTGGAACAGAAGCAGGCGATCGCCGTCGTCGCTGAACGCACCGAAAGCAAGCGGCAGAAAGCGATGGCGCGCGAGCTCGCCTGGATTCGGCAGGGCGCGCGCGCGCGGCAGTCGAAGGGGCAGGCCCGCATCACCGCCTACGAACAGATGCTCAAGGCCGATGTGGCCGAGCAGGAGAAGATTTTCGAAATCATCATTCCCCCGGGCCCGCGGCTCGGCGCGCTCGTGGTCGAGGCGCAGGGCGTGGCCAAGGGCTACGGCGACAATCTGCTCTACGAGAGTTTGAATTTCTCCCTGCCGCCCGGCGGCATCGTGGGCATCATCGGGCCCAACGGCGCGGGTAAAACCACCCTGTTCAAGCTCATCACGAGCCTCGAGCAACCCGACGCCGGCGTCTTCAAAATCGGCGAGACGGTGAAGGTTGCCTATGTCGAGCAATCGCGCGATTCGCTGGAGGGCGCCAAGACGATTTGGGAAGTCATCAGCGACGGCCAGGAAGTGATGACGCTGGGGACGCGCTCGGTGAACAGCCGGGCCTATTGTGCGCAGTTCGGCTTCACCGGCGCCGACCAGCAGAAAAAAGTCGGCATCCTTTCGGGCGGCGAGCGCAACCGCGTCCTGCTGGCGCGCGTCCTCAAGAGCGGCGCCAACCTGCTCCTGCTCGACGAGCCGACCAACGACCTTGACGTGAATTCCATCCGCGCGCTGGAGGAATCGCTGGAAAATTTCGCCGGCTGTGCCGTCATCATCTCGCACGACCGCTGGTTTCTCGATCGCGTCGCGACGCACATCATGGCGTTCGAGGGTGATAGCTACGTGCATTGGTTTGCCGGCAACTACTCGAGCTACCTGGAGGACTTCAAGAAACGGAAAGGCAAGGACGCCGACCAGCCGCACCGGATCAAATACCGCAAGCTGACGCGGTCGTGAGCTGCGGGATGGGGGTGGAGCGCGGCCTCCGGACGCGCTGGCCGATCCGGCTTTCAAGCCAACCCGTC
>CAZAOI010000345.1:0-3326 GCA_964486705.1 uncultured Oleiharenicola sp.
GGCGGTGGCGAGGGTGACCGGCCCGGTCCAGGTGTTCGTGCCGGAAATATTGCGCAGCGCACCGTTGCCCCCGACGCCCGTGCCGTTGAGCGCGAGCGACTCACCGGTGACGGTGAGATTATTTTGGATTTCCAGCGCGGCGCCGGTCGCCACGGTGGTTCCGTTGCCGGCGGTGCCGAGGGCGGTGTTGTTTTGAATATTGAGGACGCCGGCACTGACGGCCGTTGCACCCTTGTAAGAATTAACGCCACTAAGCGTGAAGGTGCCGGTGCCGGATTTCTGGATGCTCAGATTGTTGGTCGCATCAGTGATGACGCCGGAAAAGGTCGTCGAGGTGTTGTCCCCGCCAGTGAGCAAGTTGACGGCCGCTGCCCCAATGTGGGTGACGTTGCCTCCGCCGGAGAGCGAGCCGATCGTTTCTTGGGTGTAGCCCGAATCGCCGTTGAAGCGCAGAGTGGCCCCGGTGGCGACGGTGACCGGAGCCGTGTTGTTGATCGCGCCAATAAATCCGAGTTTTGCAATTTCGAAGACGCCGGCGTTTATCACCACCGGTCCGGAGTGGGAGTTGAAGGTGTTTCCGCCCGTCACAAAAGTGCCCAGGCCATTTTTCGTGAGCGCCACGGAACCGGCGAGGAGGCTGTTGACCGTGGCCGTCAGGCCGCTGGCGACGTCGATGGTGGATCCGCCGACGCGATTGAACGTAAGCGTGTTGCCGGTGACGGTCGCGGAGCCTTCCTCGAAGGTCAGGTTGCCGACGTTCGTGGCCGCTCCCAAGGTGACCGTGTAGGCCCCGGTGGCATCAGTGCCGGCGCTGAAGGCAACATCTCGCCCCGAGGTGAAAACGACCGTGGCCGCGGTTCCGGCTGAATTCGAAGTCCAGTTGGTGTTCGTGGCGTTCCATGTGCCCGTTGGAGTCACTCCCGCACCAGCAGTTGCGCTGTTGGTGTCCCAATAGAGAGTCTGGCTCCACGCGAGCGGAGCGCAGAAAAAAGCCGCGACCACAAAAAATAAGGCGACGCAGCCGCCAAGACGCGAATTCGTCCGGGTTTTTGTCGCATCTGCGGCGAAAGGCGGCACCAGTTTTATAATTGTGAACAACAGGGTTAAACCTCTGCTAATCAATCTAATTTTTTGGCAATAAGTTGGGATTCGGCGCCGAGGCGGCGCCGAATCCTTACCGGCCCGATCCACTTCCGCCTAGTTGTTAAAACGGAAGAGCGCCACGTCGCCGTCCTTGAAGACGTATTCCTTGCCCTCGAGCCGATATTTGCCGGCTTCGCGCGCGGCAGCCACGCTGCCGAGGCGGGTGAGATCCTCGTAGGACACAATCTCGGCCTTGATGAAGCCTTTTTCAAAATCAGTGTGGATGACGCCGGCGGCTTGCGGGGCTTTCCAGCCCTTTTTGATGGTCCAGCAGCGGACTTCTTTTTCACCCGCTGTGAAATAGGTCATGAGGCCGAGCAGATCGTACGTGCCCTTGATCAGGGCGGAAACACCGGAGTCGTCGACGCCGAGATCCTTGAGGAAGGCCTTGGCTTCGTCCGGCGGCAGATCGATCAGCTCGGCTTCGATCCGCGCGCTGATTGGCACATAGGCGGCGTCGTGATGGGTGCGGACGTACTCGGCGACTTTCTGGACAAACGGATTCTGCTCGGCGGTCGCGAGGTCGGATTCCGCGACATTGCAGGCAAAGAGGACCGGTTTGGCCGTCAGGAGCTGGAAGAGCTTCATCAGCGCAATTTCCTCGGGGGTGGCGGGCAGGGTGTTGGCCGTCTTGCCAGAGTTCAGATGCGGGGAAAGTTTTTCGAGGAGCGCCAGCTCGATGATGGCTTCCTTGTCGCCGGACTTGGCGTTCTTCTGGGTCTTGGTGATGCGCTTGGCGACCGCCTCGAGGTCGGAGAGCACGAGTTCGGTGGTGATGACCTCGATGTCGCGCACCGGATCAACACTGCCCATGGTGTGGATGATATCCGGGTCCTCGAAGCAGCGCACGACTTGCAGGATGGCGTCCACTTCCCGGATGGTGGCGAGAAATTGGTTGCCGAGGCCTTCGCCCTTGCTGGCGCCGGCGACGAGGCCGGCGATATCGACGAATTCGATGGCGGCCGGGACGACCACGTTGGTTTTGGCGATGCTCTTCAGCACGTAAGCGCGCTCATCGGGCACGATCACGACCCCGATGTTGGGATCGATCGTGCAAAATGGATAATTCGCGGCCTCCGCCTTGCGGGAACGGGTGAGCGCATTGAAAAGGGTGGATTTACCCACGTTGGGCAGACCGACGATACCGGCTTTGAGCATATGATTAGGTGGGGAAAGGGTCGAATGCAGCGGTGGCACTGGGGGCTTGACAAGTGCAAAGTTGTTCTGACTCTACTGCCTCTTTTCCAATCCGAACAACGCTGTCCGCAAAGCATCACTTACTCATCAAATGGCACTCAAAATCCGTCTTTCCCGTGTAGGCACCAAGAACGAGCCGCATTATCGCGTCGTTGTCGCTGAAGAGCGTTCCCGTCGCGATGGCGCCGCCGTCGAGCAAATCGGTTCGTACAATCCCCGCGCCAAGGGCAACACCCTGACCATCAAGCTCGATCGCGTCGATTATTGGGTCTCCAAAGGCGCCAAGCCGACTTCGACCATGCACGCCATGATCAAGCGCGCCCGCCGCGTGGTTCCGGCCGTCGCCGCCACGGTCTGAGCCGCGGCCTAACGACCAGCGTCCTTCCAAGGTTCGGCTCGCGCCGAGCCTTTTTTGTTGGATCATTGTTTCATGCGCATCGACGTCCTGTCGCTTTTTCCCGCCATGCTCGACGGATTTTTGTCCGAGAGCATGTTGGGGCGTGCGCAGGAGGCGAAGCTGCTCGAGATCAAGGTGCATAATCTCCGCGACTGGTCGACCGACAAGCATCACACGACTGACGACCGGCCGTTCGGCGGCGGCGCCGGGATGGTGCTGAAGTGCGAGCCGGTGTTCGCGGCGATCGAGCAGTTGCAGACGCCCGGCTGCCGGCGCATCTACCTCACGCCCGAGGGCACGCCGCTCTCGCCCGCGGTGGCGCAGGAGCTTTCCCAGCAGTCGCATTTGGTGATGCTGAGCGGCCATTATGAGGGGATTGATCACCGGATCCGCGAAAAGATTATCGATCAGGAAATTAGCATCGGAGATTATGTACTTACCAACGGTACACTTGCGGCGGCGGTGGTGATCGATGCGCTGGCCCGTTTCATTCCGGGTGTGCTCGGTGAAGAAAAGTCGTTGACGACCGAAAGTTTCACCAGCAAGTTGCTCGACTTTCCTCAATACACGCGTCCCGCCGTTTACCGCG
>CAZAOI010000346.1:0-3284 GCA_964486705.1 uncultured Oleiharenicola sp.
GACGGGCTCACGGTCCACGACAAGCTCCGGGGTCTTGGACCCACCGGGAATAAACGCGACGCGACCGAGCGACCGCTTATTTCTTCGCGAGCAGGCGAGCGAGCACGTCTTCCTGGATCTCGCCCTGCACGGCATGCAGGTGGTGGAGCACGCCCATGCGGTCCTCGGCGTTGGCGGAGGAAATCTCCAGCATCCAGTCCTCGGTCTTGGCGGCGGCCACGATGACCTCATCGGACCACGCGATCACCTCGGCCGCCGTGATAAAGCCCTCGGTGATGCCGCGGATGTAATACTCGGCCATGGTTCGGTGATTGGGAGGTGTTTCCATAAATTTTTCCTGCAATGGCAGGTCGGGCAAGGTCACGGGGAATAATTGCAGAGTCGAGCGCCCTTTCGAAATCTTCACGGACGGGCGGCCAGCAGAGCGTTGATCTCGCGGTAGGGCATGGCGTCCGCAACCAACGGCCCAGAAGCGCCGGTGCTCAGGAAATCGGCAGCCAAGGCCGCGATGCGGCCGTACATTACCTCGGGGATGCCCGAGCCCGAGCTCAAGCGACGGGCGCCGAGCGCCACCAGTTCAGCCGCGAACGGCAGGCCGGCGCGCGCCATGACGTTCAACGGCAATCCGACGGCTGCCGCAATGGTCTGAATCCCCACCGCATCGACCAGCCCCGGCACGAAGAACCCGTCGGCCCCGGCGGCGCGATAGCACGCGGCGCGCGCGATCGCTTCCTCGATCCGCCGCTCCGCCGGGGTGCTACTCCCGAGGTAGACATCGGTCCGGGCATTCACGAAGAGATTCACGCCGAGGCGGGTGGCGGTCCGTTTGACCCGATCGATTTTCGCGCACAGCAGTTCGGGGCGACCAGCGCCGTCCTCGAGGTTGATGCCGACGGCGCCTGCGCCGATGATCGGGGCGATGTTTTCCCCGACTTGGGCGGGATCATCCGCATAACCGCCCTCAAAATCAACCGACAGCGGGACGCTGATCACGCGGGTGATTTCCGCCACCGTGGCGGCCAGCACCGGGATGGGCAGGAAATTTCCGTCCGCGTAGCCATGGGACCAGGCGACGGCGGCGCTGGTGGTGGCGATCGCCTTGGCCCCGACGCTCTCGATGAGGCGCGCGCTGCCGGCGTCCCACGCGTTGGGGAGAAGCAACAAACCGTTCTGATGCAGGTGGCGAAACAGGTCGACTTTGGCCGGGGAGGCAAGGTTCATGAGGGGGAGCGGTGGGCGAGATTGCGCAGCATGGCAAGCGGGGTCGGCTCAACAGGAGCGCTTCCGACCCGGATCACGTCGCGAGCGCTTTTTCAATCCGCCGATCGGGGACGACCCAAATCACGGCGACGAGAACGTAGAGGGCAACGCCGATCCAGGCATTGACGAACGCGAGCGCGATTCCCACGGCATAGAGCCCAAGAGAAATCCGGCCCTTGAAGTCGGAGCCGAGAGCCTGGGCGAGGACGGAATCGGACCCATGCCCGGCCAGCAGCAGCCGGCTGAGGATGAAATAGGCCGTCGCCGCCATGATCAAGACGCCGCCATAAAGCACCACACTCAGGGTGGCGAAATGGTTTTCGCCCATCCACCCGGTCACAAAAGGAAAGAGCGAAAGCCAGAACAGGAGATGGAGGTTGGCCCAGAGCACGGCGCCGTTGACGTGCTTCACCGCCTGGAGGAGGTGGTGGTGATTGTTCCAGTAGATCCCCACATAAATGAAACTGAGCACATAGCTCAGGAACACGGGCACCAGCGGCTGGAGGGCCGAGAAATCCGTGCCATGGGGCACCTTCATTTCCAGCACCATGATGGTGATGATGATGGCGATCACGCCGTCGCTGAATGCTTCGAGTCGTCCTTTATGCATGGGAGTGGGGGAAATTCGGCAGGTTGGGCAAAGTGAAAGGGGACCCGCGACAGGCTCCGGCGACCCGAACCGCGCCGCACCGGCCTCGCGCGCCTCGGACAAACGCCGCGCTCAATGGGGCCATCGCCGCAAAAAAATCATGCACCCGACCAGCATGAGCAGCCCCAGGACGGTCACCGCCAGGCCGATCCGCGTCATCGTGATGCGCTCGGGATATTCCTCGTTGAAATAATAGGTCGCGCCGCCGATCAGCATCACGGCGATGGAAACAAGCATGGCGGCCTGGAAGATCATTTCGCGGAACGGTTGCGAGGATGGTGCCGGGCATGCTGGTCTAGCAATCGCGAATTCTCCACGGCCGTGTAGATCTGCGTGGTGCCGATGCTGGCATGACCGAGCATTTCCTGAATCGCGCGCAGGTCCGCCCCGCCGCCGAGGAGGTGGGTCGCGAAGGAGTGGCGCAGCAAGTGGGGTTTCACGGACGCCGGGAGTCCGGCGCGCTTCGCGTATTTCTTGACGATGACCCAAAGTGTTTTCCGGGAAATGGCCCGACCGCGCTCGCTGAGGAACAGCTCGCTCCCGGTGCGCGGTTTGACCAGACGCGGGCGGCTGGAGGTGAGATAGACCGCAACCGCCTCGCGCGCCCGGCTGCCGAGCGGCACGACGCGCTCCTTGGAACCTTTGCCGAAAACACGCACGAAACCATGCTCCAGGTCCACCTGCTGAAGCGAGAGCCCGCTGAGCTCGGAGATGCGCAGCCCGCTGGAATAAAAGAGCTCCAGCATCGCGCGGTCGCGGATCGAGTAGGCATCGCCGCCCGTGGGAGCGGCGAGGAGCCTGGCCATCTCGGCCGCGGAAAGCGTGGCCGGCAGCCGGCGGCGCAACTTCGGGCCGCTGAGCAATTCCGTCGGGTCGTCATCGCGTTCCCGCTCGCGCACGAGGTGGCGGCAAAGCATGCGGACCGCGCTCAGTTTGCGCGCCTGGCTGGCGGCGGAAAAATCCTGGTCACTCAGCCAATGCAGCCAGGCGGTGAGTTGGGAGGCGGAGACTTTCGCCCAGCTGGGCGCGCCGTGCTTTTGGAGAAAATGCGCGGCCTGTTTCAGATCGCTTTCGTAGGACTTGGCGGTGTTGCGCGCCAAGCCCCGCTCCAATTCGACGTAGCCCAGATAGCGGTCGATCGCATCGGCGAAGCCCGCGGGCGCGGGCGGCATCGGTTCCGCTTTTTCCCCGGGCCGATTTCCGCTGCGCGTTTTCACGTCACCGTCCGGACCGAGCGCGCTCAGTAGCGGCGCGGCCGGCGCGGCCCTGGCGGCGGCAGATTGGTCTCGCGGATGCGGTACGTGATGCGCGCCTTGTCGAGATCGTAGGGGCTCATCTCCATCTTCACCTTGTCGCCCGCGGCGATCTTGATGAA
>CAZAOI010000347.1:0-3278 GCA_964486705.1 uncultured Oleiharenicola sp.
CGCCAACGCCAAGGGCAAGATCAAGGTCAAGCACGTCGACGACAACACCGCCGACGCCGTCGAGATTCTCATCCACCTCCCGCAGGGCAGCGACCCGGAGCAGATCATCCAGCAACTCTACGTCTTCACGAACTGCCAGACGCAGCTCAACCCCGCGGCCTGCGTGATCGAGGACGACAAGCCGCAGTTCCTCGGCGTCCGCGAAATCCTCAAGCGCAGCGCCGAGCGGACCAAGGCCCTGCTCAAGCAGGAGCTCGAGATCCGCCTCGCCGAGCTGGAGCAGCAGTGGCACTGGGATTCGCTGGAGCGCATCTTCATCGAGGAGCGCATCTACCGGCTGATCGAAAAATCCAAGACCTGGGAGAGCGTGCTCGCCGAGATTCGCGGCGGCCTGAAGCCCTTCCTCAAACAGCTCCGTCGCGACGTGACCGACGAGGATATCACCCGCCTGACCGAGATCCGCATCAAGCGCATCTCCGCCTACAACCGCTTCCAAGCCGAAGAGGCGCTCACCAAAATCGAGGAGGGCATGAAGGAGACGAAGGCCAACCTCAAGAATCTCACCGGCTACGCCGTCGCCTGGTTTGAGATGCTGCAGGAAAAATACGGCAAGGGCCTCAAGCGCCGCACCAGCTACGACGAGATCGAGCAGATCGACGCCTCCGAGGTCGTCTCCGCCAACCAGCGCCTCTACGTCAACCGCGAGGACGGTTTCATCGGCCTCAACTGGCGCCAGCACGAATTCGTCACCGAGTGCACGATCCTCGACAGCGTCCTCACGATCATGGCCGACGGCTCGCTCAAAGTCTCGAAGGTGGCCGACAAGACTTTCATGGGCCGCGAAATCATCCACGTCGCGGTATTCCCAAAGGACGGCGACACCAAGTTCTATACCATGGTGTATCGCGATGGACCGGAGGGTAAGTGTTACGCCAAGAAATTCCAGATCGGCGGCCTCTCCCGCGACAAGCTCTACCCCCTCGCGAAAACCGAAGGCTCCAAGCTCCTCTGGCTCGACGTCGCCGAAAAAGAGAAGGATATGCCGAAAAGCATCCACGTCTCCCTCGACGGCCGCAGCGGTGCCCGTGTCCGCGAAATCGACTTCGACCTCACCCCCGTGCCGGTCAGCACCCGAACCTCCAAGGGTCTTCTCGTGACAAAATGGGCTATCAAAGAGGTTAAAGTTAACGATCTCTCGCTAAAGTAACGCACTCCTTGAGGCCTCTTGGCTGGCCGCGCCGAAGCTTCACGCGAAGGCGGGTCACCAAGTGGGCGATCAAGGAAGTGAAGGCCAACGACCTCGCCCTGAAGGAGGTGGTCGTCGATCTCCGCATCGACGACTGCTGGGCGCGCCGTCTGTGGTAGGGCCCGTTGTCCCGAACGCGCTGGGCTTGGAGGATGCAGGGCCGTCGCTTGCTCGCGCCTTTGCAAGGGAGCATGCCGTCTCCCGCCTCGGAGGGAGGGCCCAGCCACCGCCTCACGCCTCGGACTCGAATATTTTTTCGATCGGCTGCTTGAACAACCGGCCGATCTTGAATGCCAACGGCAGGCTCGGATCGTATTTCTCCGTTTCGATCGCGTTGATCGTCTGGCGCGATACCCCGAGCTTCTCGGCGAGTTCGCCCTGCGACCACTGTCGCTCCGCCCGCAATTCCCTCAGTCGGTTTTTCATCGATAGCGACAGTTGGCAATCGTGATGCCCACGGACCACAGGATGAACATCGTGAGGTACGTCCCGCCCACCTCGAGGCCATGGGGCAGCCAGTTCCCGCCGAGGCCATGGGCGTTGACCACGTTCAAGACCGCGCCGAAGACCACCGTGCCGAGGGCGGCGAACAACCATGCCCCGGCCTGAATCCGCCGCTGGAGCTCATCCATGGTCCGCAGCAGCTGCAGTCCGTTCCGCAGGTACAGCAACCCCGGCAAAATGGGCGTCAGGGCCAGCGTGATCTTCCACCCCGGACTCCACTCCGGATGATGCCGGACCAGAAACAGCGCTGCCAGATAGACCGCCGTGGTCACCGCCAGCCAGGCGTTGAGCTCGAAAGCGCGCAGCGCCCGCTTGACTGCCGTGGGGTCGGGTTTCTGCCCGTCCCGTTCATTGACGTTCGTGTTACTCATGACCCCTATGTAAAGCTTCCTTGTCATATGTCAAGCATGCTTTACAACTGATTTCACCCCGCTTCCCCGTCCGCCCGCTCTGGCTCGCCGGATAGCGACAACTACCGATACGGGATCGTGCATTTGGTGGGCGTCGGTTTCCATACCGACGCCTGTCGCCGATATGGCCTGTTGTTCGCTGCTGCGAACCCGGGCCCAGTCGCGCCGCATCCGCGGCGGCTGGGAAATCGGCGACCCCCTTTTAGTACGACCGCCTTCCGAGAGGAATCGCTTCTCAACTGCATGATTCCGGCTGAGGCGCCGGCCGTCACCAGGTTGTAACCTCGCGCAGCTTGCCCGGCCGGGCAGGCTCGCTAGGTTGGCCAACCCGATGCACCTTTATCTGATCCGCCACGCTCATGCCCTCGACGGCGACGATGACGCCACTCGCCCGCTCAGTTCCAAGGGCCGGAAACAGGCCCGCGCCCTCGGCCGGTTCCTGCGGGACAGCCAGGCCTTCGAGGCGGTGGAAATCTGGCACAGCCCGCTGCGCCGCGCCTGCGAGACCGCCGCCCTGCTGGCAAAGCACGTGAAGACCAAGGCAAAACTCATCGCCGTCGCCGGCCTGAGGCCGGATGATCCGGGCGATTCGATCATCGAAAAACTCCTCAAGGCGCGCCGGACGGTGGCGGTGGTCGGCCACGAACCGCACCTGAGCGCGCTCGCGTCACTGCTGGTGGCGGGTGAGGCCGCGCCGCCGCGTTTCGTGCTGAAGAAATGCGCCGCGCTCAGGCTGGATCAGACCGAAGGCGATTGCTGGGCCGTGCGCTGGCACATCTCGCCCGAACTGATCTGACATCAGTCATGGTTTGACTTCGGATCATGTAGGGCTGCCGCTTGCGGGATGCCTCGCGGGGAAAGGTGCGGCGCGAGCGCCGATCCTACAGTCCCAAACCAGGACATAATTGGTATGACCTCTGGCGGGCGCTTATCCGTCCTCCCCGCCTGCCGCGCCGGCTTGTCGCGCCAAAATTTTCAGCGACGGTGGAAACCTGGCGCGAAGACGGCTCCATCCCGCCCGCGCCCGCGCGCCCTCACTCCCCGGGCACGAAGATCCGCTCGAGCGGTTGCTTGAACAGGAGGCTGATCTTGAAGGCCAGCGGCAGGCTCGGATCATA
>CAZAOI010000348.1:0-3261 GCA_964486705.1 uncultured Oleiharenicola sp.
GATCCAGTGAGAGTTGAAGAATCGATTCACCTGTTCGCTCTCGGACTCCACCAGAACGCTTCTTATCGTTCGTCCTTTCGTGAAGCCAGATGGCAAATTCTTTTGCTTGGTTGATTGACTGTAGGAGCGACACGGTAGAACTCCTTAACTTTGGAGTATGCCGACCGTCATAGTACCCCAAGATAGACCGAAAATTGGTACGTGATTGTTGTGTGCCTTCACCCCCGTGTCAAACCAAGTAGAGGGTAAAGCCGCCCCCGCGCAGCACGGAAGTGATGTCCTCGATGGAGCCCTCCAACGGAACGCCGACCGTTTTTTCTCTTCTGATGTGCTCAGATCGTGTTAAGTGTCTTTGTTTTCATTGCGGGTAAGATCCTTAAAGCCCATAGATGCTGGCTCCCGGACAACACCACAAGCATTGATTTCATCAGGATCAGTTGGCTCTCGATCGAGACGAGAGTCTTCCAGTGCACGGATGTCATACAGTTCTACCGTCGGTTTTACTTCGTTGAACAACCTAACTATGTTCGTTCGAACAGCGGAGTCGCATTTAAGGCCGAAATAGACGCCGCTGATTCGAAACGGTGCCTCTTTGAGGCCATTCTTTTCACAGATGACACGCCACTCTTTCTCGTAGCTCCAGCTCGGAGACTTTGCAAAGAAGTACGTCTCAAGAATGTTTTTCTCTGCTTCAGATGAATTGTGAAGCTTCCACTGTATCAATTCTGAAATGTTAATGCCTCGGGCATCGCTATAGTCAACTGGCTTGATGTCAGGACACTTATTTATGTTCGTATCGTACTCAATGCAAAGTCCGCGATGTCTGTCCGCGTAGTGACTCCACATAAGAGGACAGTTCCAATCCTCAGCTAGACACAGAACACCCCGTTTACCCAGTTCAGCATCGATAAGGTATTCGATCTTAGAGCGGAGAAGGTACTTGTAGTGCTTCTCAGCTTGGTGATTTGTCCTGTAGTCTCCGTACTCCGCAGAATTATGTTGAAGATCCTGAATCGCTCTCATCGATTCCATCACACCACGCTGTGCAGCTAGCATTCCTATGCAGAGCTTCTCCCACGTGGCCAGGTCAGTGTCTCCCCGCACCGTTCCATCGCAGTCGAGAGGATCATTGAAGTCTTTAGGATTCGCATAGTACGCCGCAGCCTCACTCAATAGACGAAGCGCCTTAATATCGAAAGAACAGAATTTGTAAAGTTTTGGCGGAGGTGGTCTTGTAGTCATTACCTGAGAACAGAACCTTAACTATGAAGTAAGCTGTCCGGCACAGTTAGCCCAGAAAAGCCGCAAACCAACGTATGGATTGTAGCGTGCCTTCTACCGCGCGTAAACGTGTAACCAGCCCGCAGGGTCGGCCTGCTATACGGTCCTGCATAGCGCCATGATAGCTGTGAGGGTTTGAAAGCCTTGCTCAGCGTATCCTCGGGGTATTGACTTGTCTCCATCCAGATTCAGGAGATACGTTGAGATCAGAGGCCAGGGCTGGTAGGCCGCCCGATCCGGCGCTAGCCGGATCGGCGGGAATGCCCCCCCGTCTCAGTAACACGGGGGGCTATGGATACATGCGCTATCCCGCCGATACCTGTGAGCTATCTGCCTTAGGACGGCCTAACCTGGGTCGGGCGTTTGGTTTGCCCTCGTTTGGTGCGGCGGACCTTAGTTAGCAGCCCTTGAACTGCCGTGCCTGACACTGTTGCGCCAGTCGCTTGGCTTCGGCGAGCTGCGCGGGAGTCATGTGCCGTGCAATTTTATCTCGGTTGCCTATTGCGTCCTTCGAGCTTGCTGCCGCGAGGCTCCACCAAATATACGCTTTGACATAGTCCTGCGGGACGCCCTGTCCCTTGTAATACAGTATCCCGAGGTTGGTCTGCGCGTGGGACTCGCCTTGCGCGGCGGCTTGTTCGAACCATCTCCGCGCCTTGACGTAGTCCAGGGGCACGCCCTGTCCGTCGCGATATAGCGTCCCGAGGTTATTCTGCGCAAGTACATCACCCTGCGAAGCCGCTTTCTCATACCACTGCCACGCCTTGGTATAGTCCTGGGGCACGCCTTGCCCGTCGCGATACAGCGTCCCGAGGTTGTACTGCGCCTGCGCGTTGCCCTGTGCAGCAGCTTTCTCCCACCAATGCCGCGGCGCTTCTGCATAGTCCTGCGGGATGCCCTGTCCCTTGTAATACAGTAGCCCGAGGTTGAGCTGCGCCAGTGTGTTGCCCTGAGCAGCAGCTTTCTCATACCACTGTCGCGCCTTGGTATAGTCCTGGGGCACGCCTTGTCCGTCGCGATATAGATCACCAAGGTTGGACTGTGCCAGTGCGTTGCCTTGCGAAGCCGCTTTCTCATACCACTGCCGCGTCATGGCATAGTCCTGGGACACGCCAAACCCGAGGTGATACAGCAGGCCGAGGTAGGCTTGCGCCCGCGCGTCCCCCTGGGCGGCGGCTTTCTCAAACCACTGCCGCGCCTTGGTATAGTCCTGGGGCACGCCTTGTCCATAGGTATACATCAGAGCGAGGTTGGCTTGCGCCTGCACGTTCCCCTGGGCGGCGGCTTTCTGATCCCACTTCGCAGCTTGGACATAGTCCTGCGGGACGCCCTGTCCGTTGTAGTACAACCCCCCGAGGTTGAGCTGCGCCACGGTGTGCCCTTGGGCAGCGGCTTTTTCCCACCACTGTCGCGCCTCCGCATAGTCCTGTGGTACGCCCTGCCCGTTGTAATATAGCCAACCGAGTTTTGATTGCGCTGACGCATTGCCCTGGGCTGCCGCTTGCTCATACCATTGTCGCGCCATCGCGTAATCCTGCGGGACGCCTTGCCCAAAGGCATATAGTGTCCCGAGGTTGGTCTGCGCCTCTGCATCTCCTCTATTTGCGCGCTCACGGACTACTGCCATATCGGGTGTTTCGCCGTCATTCTTTTGTGGCCCAGGAGGTGCGTTTCCAGCTGTGGAGCGCATCTCCTTCATCATGCTGCTAAGTTCCTCTTCAAGCTGTGCCAATCGCTGCCCTTGCTCTGTCACTTGATTCCGAACTCCTCGGTCAACGCGCCGCGCCGCCAATTGTCTGTGTATGTCGTCAGGGTCTACCTCGGCTTTGAGAGTCAGCGTTATTTGTAAGCGCCCATTCACCTCTCCAAATTCCTCTTTAATCACTTCCGTGCGCATCACTCCTGCTGCGAGTGTGTCGATCTGTTCCGTGATCTGTTGTCGCTCTTCGTTCGTTGTCTGTGGAGATTTGGCACTTCCAG
>CAZAOI010000349.1:0-3242 GCA_964486705.1 uncultured Oleiharenicola sp.
GAGAGTGCGCGGCTCGTCCTGCGCGGCATCGCCCTGAATGCCGTGCTGGCGGCGGTGAAACTGGCCGGCGGAATTTTCGGCCACACCTATGCGCTCATTGCGGACGCGGCGGAGTCGATGCTCGACATCCTGTCGTCAACGCTGGTCTGGGCGGGTTTCCGCGTGGCGGCGCAGCCGCCCGACGCCAATCATCCCTATGGTCACGGCAAGGCCGAGCCGTTGGCGGGACTCGCGGTGGCGTTGTTTATTTTCGCGATGGCCGGCTGGGTGGCGATGCACGCGGTCCATGAGATCATCACCCCGCATCAAGGTCCGGCGTGGTGGACGCTCCTGGTGCTGGCCGGCGTCATCGTGGCGAAAACCTGGTTCTCGCGCCGGATGGGGATGGCCGGCGAGGAGGTCGGCAGCACGGCGCTTGGCATCGAGGCGATGCACCATTGGTCCGACGCCATCACCTCGGGCGCGGCCTTCGTCGGCATCAGCATCGCGCTGTGGGGCGGCCAGGGCTGGGAGACGGCCGACGACTGGGCGGCGCTGTTCGGCTGCGTGCTCATTGCGTTCAACGGGTTTGGCATGTTCACCAAGGCCCTCGGCGATGTGATGGACGCGGCGGCGCCGCAGAATTTTGAGAACGAGGTGCGGAAACTCGCCCTCGCCGTGCCCGGGGTGCGGGCGCTCGACAAGGTGCGCATGCGCAAGAGCGGCCTGAGCCATCTCGTGGACATCCAGGTGCGGGTCGACGGCAATCTGACCGTGCGCGAGGGGCACGACATTGCCCATGCGGTGAAAGACGCCCTCATTACTTCCGCCAGCCATGGCATCAGCGATGTGACGGTGCATATCGAGCCGGCGCTGGAGTAGGCCTCCAATTGTGACGAGCCGGGCCCGCCGGCCTTTGAGGGTTGAAATGACTGCGGCTCTCTGGCCGATTGCCCCGGTGCAACGGATATCGCGCCGCCTTCTGGTCTGGCTCCTGGCCTGGGGCGGGTGGGTTGCGCTGGGCCAGGCCCAGCCGGTGACACCGCGGCCCGCCCATGATCCGGGTCCGTCGCTAGCCGCCCCCGCGACCGATTCCGATTTGCCCGATGCGGATGAAGTCTGGGAAACCGCCCAGCAGACGCTCGCCTCGGCGGGTTCCGAACCCGCGGCCCTGCACGCGCTGGTGACAGTGGTTAATCTCCAACGGCGGCGCGGCGATTACCCGGCCGGGCTGGCGGGCGCGCGCGACGGCCTGACGCGCTCGCGCACGCTTGGCGACGTCCGGCTGCAGGTGGATTTTCTGTATTTGCTGGGCCGGCTGTATTGGAACCTCACCGATTATCCGCACTCGCTGGAAAATCACCTCGAGGAACTCCGTCTGGCCCAGCCGCTGGCGGACGCCTCGCTGCTGGCCCGCACGCATGGCGGCCTCGGGCTGACCTACCAGCGTTACGGTCGCAACGAGGACGCCCTGCAGCACTTCCATCTCGGCCTGGAGTTCGCGGCCCAAGCCGGGGATGGCCGGATTCGCGGCAGTCTGTTGAACAGCCTGGGCAATTATCACCTCAGCGTCGGCAATTACGATCAGGCGGCCGCCATCCATCAGGAAGCGTTGAAAATCCGGGAAGGCTACGGCAACCGCCGGGTGATTGCGGATTCGCTCACCAACCTCGGGTTGATTGCCGACGCGCGCGGCGACCCGGGCCCGGCGCTCGATTACCTCCAGCGGGCCCTCGCGATGTATGAGGCGCTGAAATTCCGACGCTATATCGCCAACACCCACCGCCGGCTTGCCCAGGTGCTGCGCAAAGTCGGCCGACCTGCTGAGGCGCTCGCGCACCTGAACACCGCGCTGCAGATCGCCGGCACCCTGGAAAGCACGGAGGTGCTGGCTGATCTTTACCAGGAATTCGCCCTGAACGCCGAGGCGCGGGGCGACTTCGCCGTCGCCCTCGACTATCAGCGCAAATTTGCCGCCGCCACCGAGCAGATCCGCGGGGAGCAGGACCGGCAGCGCATGAGCGAACTGCGGGCGCGCTACGGCGCCGAGCAACGCGAGCTGGAGATCGCCTTGCTCAAGCGCGACCAGGAGCTGCAGCACGCCGAGCTCGGCCGCCGCCGCTCGCAAACCCTGGCCTTGGTGGCGAGCCTCGGCGGTGGCGTCCTGCTGGCCGGCGCGATCATCATGCTGCAACGCTACCGCCTGCGGACCGAGCGCCGCTTGCACGCCGTCACGGAGCACGCGCGCGAACGGGCCGAGGTCGCGGAGCGATTGAAGTCGCGCCTGCTGCAAATTGCGTCCCATGACCTGAAGGTGCCGCTGACCGCGCTCAACGCCACCGCCGGCCTGATTGGCAAGAATCCCGGCGATGCCGCGTCAGTCCGCCGCCTGGCGGGCGGCATCCAGGCGGACACGGCGCGCATGCGCAGCCTCGTGCGGGATTTTCTCGACGCGGCGGCGATGGAGGATGGCAACCTCCAGTTGAACGCCACGGAACATGATTTGGCGGCGATTGCCCGCAGCGCGACGGAAAGCCTCGAGGCGGTGGCCGCCACCAAAAATCAAAGGCTCATTTTCCAGCCGGCCGCGGCCCCGTTGCCGGCGGTCAAGGCCGACGGCGACCGGCTGCGCCAGGTCTTCGACAATTTGATCGGCAACGCCCTCAAGTTCACGCCCCCGGGCGGCGACATCACGGTGGCGCTGGGCGAAGGCGCCGGCTGGGTTCACGCCGAGGTGCGGGACAGCGGCCCGGGTCTGGGCCCGGCGGATTTCGCCAAGATCTTCGCCCCCTTTCAAAAACTGTCCGCCCAGCCGACGGGGCCGGGCGAGGACTCGACCGGTCTCGGTTTGTTCATCGCCCGTGAACTGCTCACGCTGCAGGGCGGGCGGCTCGAGGTCCAGTCGCAGCCGGGCCATGGCGCGGTGTTCCGGGTGTTGCTGCCCGTGGCTGTGCCGCCCAGTGCCGGGTGATCCTGAATTTAGCAGTTAAATTTCACCCCGCTGTCCCAAATGCTCTTTGGTTGGGAATGTAGGGCCGGTGCTCGTCGCCGGGCCGAGGCCTGCCGACCAGCGGCAGCCCTACAAGGTCTCAAACCAGATGGTAATACCAATTACGCTGTGGTTTTGGACCATTCGATAACTGAACTACGAGGGTAGGGCTGCACAAGTTTGCTTGCTGCGAGGGAAACATTGTTTAGCAAACACGGTCATGGCTCGTTTCCGCCGCCCATCTTTCGACAAAACGGGCATCGTGCAAATCGCG
>CAZAOI010000350.1:0-3231 GCA_964486705.1 uncultured Oleiharenicola sp.
GCTCTCGTAATATTTTTGGTAGTAGTTTTGCCAAGCGCTATGGTATCTTTTCCAATTCTCTTCGGTTAGGGTGACACGCACGTCGATCTCGGACTGGGCAAAATGCGGCACGACGTTGGTGGCGGCCGTGCCGCCGCGGATGTTCCCGACGTTGACCATGACCGCGGGCATCTCGACCGGGATCTTCGCGATCTCGAGGAGAAACTCGGCGAGCCCGAGGACGGCGTTGCGGCCGTCGGTCGGGACCTTGGCGGCATGAGCGGCCCGGCCGTGGCAGGTCGCGGTGATCACGCCCGTGCCCTTGCGGGAATGGATGATGTCGCCCGACGGTCGCGCCGGTTCGAAGACGAAACCAAAACGGTGGCGGGCCGCCGCGCCGCGGAACAGCTGCACGGTGCCGTGCGAGCCGGTTTCCTCATCGGGGGTGAGCAGCACTTCCCAGCCGAGATTGCCGGCGTGCGGCGTCTGCTCGAACGCTTGCAGGGCCGCGAGCAGGGTCACGAGGCCACCCTTCATGTCGGCCGTGCCTGGACCGTGGAGCGTCTGCGCATCGAGCCAGTCGCAACGCTGAAAGGCGTCGTCGGCTTCATACACCGTGTCGTAGTGGCCGCAGAGCAGCACCTGCAGCGGCGCCGTGGGACGCTGACTGATGCTCAGCGCCACGATTCCCGCCGGGTTAAATCCGGGCGCGTCGGCGGCGATCTCGGTGATCGTGGCGGCGGGGAACGCGCGGGCAAACTCGTCGCGGAGGGCGGCGGCCATGCGCGCCAGACCGGCGCCGTGGTCCGAGCCGGAATTGATGTTGGCCCAGCGCTCGAGCAGCGCACCGAGTTCGGCGGTGCGGGCGGGGAGCGAGGCGATGGCGGGGGGAATCGACATAGGTTAAAGGGTTCGTTCTCTTTCTCTTTCTCTTTCTCTTTCTCTCTATTCCGTTCTGTTCCGAAGCAGGGCTTGTCCGATCCGAGAAAGAGAACGATTAAGAGAACGAGAAGGATTAGAAACCTGCGGCCTTGCCGCTGGGCAGCGTGACGCGCGGGGCATCGGGACCGTCGAGCTGGCGGAGGTTGGCGAGCGGGTCGTTTTCAAGGCGCAGAAACTTGAAGCCGAGCAGGCGGGGTTTGCCGGCGGCGTCGCGCTCCACCAGGTGCGCCGTCTCGCGGGCGATGAATTGCTCGATTGTCTCCTCGCGGACGGCTGGCTCGGACGAATGAATGATGTGCAGCGAACCGTCCGCGCCATGGGCGACGAGGCCGACGTGGCCGATCCACGCATTGCCGCCGAAGGTGTCGTTGGCGGGGGCGCCCGGCTTGACGATGCCGCGGACAATTTCCACGCAGTCGCCGTCGCGCACGTGCGAAAGGGCGCGCGCCAGGTCAGCGTAGGGCAGGCAGGTTTCGAGGTGATTCTCGACCGGGATCGCGGTCTTCAAGGCATAGCGGCCCTGCAGAAATTTGGCGCGGTCGATTCGCTCGGCAAATTTCAGCACGCGGTCGCCGGCGATCTCGGCCGTGAGGTCGCGCACCAGCCAGCGGTTGGAGGGATTCCAGTCGGTCTCGGTGAAATGGTTGCGGGTGGCGACGCCGATGTGGCCGTCGCGATACCGGATGCGCTGCAACAGGCGCATGAATCCGCTCCAGTCGCGGCTGAGCGCCATGGCGTAGGTGTGCTCGGCGAAGACCAGACAGTCGCTCTTGCCCAGGCAATAGAGCGGCTGGGGATCGTAGGTCTCGAACGGCATTTCCCCGAGGAGATAGAGTTCGTAGGGCTGGCCGAGATTCTGGCGAGCGAGGTGGATGATGCGTTTCCGCAGATCGGGCTCGGCGGTCTGGAGCTGCTCGAGATAGGGACCGATTTCGGCTTCGGTGAATTGATAGAGCGGCTTGGCGAGCGGGGGTTGAGTCCTGTCGGGGGGCGACGCCAGCTCGTTGGCGAAACTGATGACACTGACGAAGAGGGCGCCGGCTAGAATTAAGACGAAACTGTATTGAGGCCGTTGACCTGGGTGGAACGCGGCCTCCGGACGCGATTTCTCCTGCGCGCATCGCACCAACCCGTCCGGAGGCCGGGTTCCACCATTCAGTCCGAGTATTTCGTGAACGGCAGAGTCTTTCGACTGCTTCGATCCGGTTAAGCGTTTCATGAAAATGGAGGGAGAGTAGAAAAAGGGGCGATCCGGTCGGATCGCCCCGCGAGAGATGGCCGGCGGGGTCGGGGGACCCGACGCGATCAGAAGAACTTGTATTCGACCGAGAGCGTGAAGGCGCGGCCGCGCGGGTCGGCGACCCGAGGCTCCCACGAGCTGCCGGCGCCCGTGTTCGTGTCGTAGCTGATGCTGAACGGCGGATCCTGGTTCAACAGGTTCTTGATCCCGGCGACGATGGTGAGGTCCTTGTTCCAGCGGTAGGTCAGGCTGGCGTTGTAGGTGATGTATTCCGCGACCTTCGGATTGTAGTCGGGGGCAAAGGGCAGGAACGTGCCGTTCAGGATGCCCGGCGGGACGTAGTCCATGTAGCCCGCACGATAAATCTGGCTGACGCGGCCGACCCACTTGCCCTTCCGGTAAGAGATCGCGGCGTTGGATTTCCACTTCAGGCCGATGTCGGTGGCGCGGGTGAAGCGGCCGACCTCGCTGCGGCCGAAGGCGGAGCTGGCAATGAGGCGGGACTTTTTGACGAGCAACTGGGCGACGTTGACATCACCGATCAGCTTGCCACCCCAGAGACTCATTTCGCCGCGGGCGGTGTATTCGATGCCGGTGGTCTGGGTCTCGCCGGCGTTGATCGGACGGAGGTCGATCCCGATGATGGCGTTCGTCGTGGAGCTGCGAAGGACGGCATCAGGAAACAGCGCGATGTTGGCCAGAATATCCGTGGCGCCCAGGGTCTGAATGGTGCCGGTGCGGTTGATCGACCACCAATCCATACCGAAGCTGATCTGCTTGTTGGGCGAGAAGACGAACCCGACGGATTTCATCGTGGCCTCCTCGGGCTGCAGAGTGTCCTTGCCACCATTGATGGTAGTCACGGTGTTCGGCGCTATGGGTTGGCCGTTGGCGGGATCGACGAGATTGCCGCCAGAGAAAAGCCCCGTAAACGGCGGATCGAACACCTGCTTGAAGGTCGGCACCCGGAAGCCGGTGCTGTAGGAGCCGCGGAGGAGGAGCTTGTCACTCGGCGCAAAGCGCAGGGTGATCTTCGGATTGGTGGTGGCGCCGAAGCCGGTGTAATCATC
>CAZAOI010000351.1:0-3225 GCA_964486705.1 uncultured Oleiharenicola sp.
TGTTTCCAGCGCCTGCCGCGCTGCCAGGGCGGCGTGACAGGCGGCCAAGGCATGGTCCGGCAGGATCTGCGGCGCACCAAACACGGCCATGACGGCGTCCCCGATGTATTTGTCGACGTAGGCCCCGTGATTGAGCAGGCACTCACTGGTGACTTCCAGGTAGGCGTTGACGACCTCGACCATCTGTTCGGGCTGATCCTTGAGTTTTTCAGAGAGATCGGTGAATCCGACGAGATCGGAAAAGAACACGGTGGCCTCGCGCCGTTCGCCGCCCAGCCGGATGGAGTCCGGATTGCGGACCAACTGGGCCACGACGGTGGGGTCCACATAGGCGCCAAACATCCCCTGGATCTCCCGCTTGCGCTGCTGCTCCCGCCAGAAATTTTCCGCGACGACCCCGAGCAAGACGAGGGCCACAGCGGCGGCCGGGGTGGCAGGCGCAAGGAACCAACCGGCGGACAAGGCCGCATAGGCGCCGCCGAGCAGGAGGAAAATGGACGCGCCGGCGGCAATGGTGGGCGCGGCCAAGGACGAGCGGCTGCGCCCGGAGAACAGCACGGCGCCCCCGGCCAGCAGCGCCGCCCCGAAGACAAACGGCCATGCGAGCGCCGTGATAAAGCCGCCGGCCACGAGGTTGGTCCACGCCGTCCAGTGCAGCAATAAGCCGGGCTCCAACTTGCCCACGGGCAGGGGGACCAGATCGAACGTACCGCTGGCATTGGCGCCGACAAACACCACGCGGCCCCGCACCGCCTCGGCGGTTTTTCCGGTGAGAGGCAATTCGTCTGCCAGGGCCCGGCTGATGCCCGCGGCCTCGAGGTCGGGCGCAGCGTTCACCAGTCGTTTAATGACCGGCCGTCCCGCCTCTATAAACTGGGCGGCGGACAGCACCGGCACGCCTTGGGTTATGATTTGCTCCAAGCTGCCCCGCCAGCGCAGCAGGCCGCCCGCGGAAGGGGGCGCCGCCGGCATGGCCGCGGCCAATGATCCCGCCGCATGATAAGCGCGGGCCACCCCGTCAACATCCGCGGGGAAATCAACCATTCCGGTGCGCGGGGTGCGGAAAAATTGCGGATGCGCGGCGACGAACGACTCAGGCCAAAACACCGGGGGTCGCGCCGCGGTCCGGGCCAGCACGACCGACGGCGCGGCCGCGGCCACCCCGGCCAGCAATTGATCCTGCTCCGCCGCGTCCGATTCCTCGAAGAAAGTGAAGTCCACCACGACGCGTTCCGCCCCGGCGAGGTGCAGGGCCGCGATCAGCTGCGCGAATATCACCCGCGGAAACGGCCAGCGCACGCCCTGCTCGCTCATGGCGCTCATGGTGGATTCGTCCACCAGCACCAGGGCGGAATTGGGCGGCACCGGTGGCGGCAGGAGCGGATGCCGGCTGGAGGCGTCAAAAAAAGCGCGATCCAACGCGGCGCCCAACGGCGAAAAATGAAAGCCGACCACGAGGGCCGCCGCTGGCAGCAGCCAGCGCCAGCGCAGCGCCGGCGAATTGCGGGAAGGAGAAGCCACGGTTCGTGATTTAAGGCGGACGGAGGCTTCGCGGCAAGCGAGCATCCTAGTATTACTCCGTTAAGTGATGCTGACAACAATATCATCAAACTTGCTGCCGCAGCAGAAGCAAGAGCCGGTCGATCTCACCAGCCACGGCCGGATCGCCCGCAGCGTTTGCTCCCACGTCACACCAGAAGTTTTTTTTGGCGCGGGCGTGGACGGTGAGGATGAAGAGGTAAGCCAGAGCGCTGAGCACGAGGTGATGATGAAACCCGGTCCACGAGCGGCCTTCAAAATGGTCGAGCCCGAGATCGTCTTTGGCGCGCTGGAAGTATTGTTCGATATGCCAGCGACTGCGGCTGAGCGTCAGACAACGCGCTTTGGTGGGCGGACGATGCAGGCGAGCCAGATAGTAATGATACGGTTCGGTGGCATCGGCCGGCCAGTCGACGACCAGCCAGAGTTGCTCAAGTTCACCGCCGGCTTTGCGCAGCGCATGCTGCAACCACACCTCACACCAGGCCAGCCGCGTCGCGCCGCGCTCGCCGTTGGCTCTTTTCCAATGGGCCGATTGCCATTGGCCGGCAGGAATGCCGGCGGCGATCTCCACGAGCGTTTGCGCCGGTGGGGCCTCGGCCGTCGGATGCCGGCGAACCTGTTTGAGTTCGGTCGGGACCGCAAAGCTCCAGCCCTTGTGCTTGGCCGCGTCGACTTGCAGGAAAAACTCCAGACCCAACGTGCGCAGACCCGCGCGAAACTCGGCGTTGTCACCGTAGGCCGCGTCGCCCAGCACGGGCGCGGGGGCCACACCGTCGGCCAGCGCCTCTCGCACCAACTGGAGCGCGAGCATGGGCTTGGTGGCAAAATCGATTGCCTCCGGCACGCCGGCCCGCGCGCACCGCGCCCGATCCTTCGTCCAGCTTTCCGGCAGGTAAAGCCGGCCACCGATGGGGGCGGCGATCCAGCCGTCAGTCACCACCACCTCGACACTGACCTGGCAATTGGCCTGCTTGCCGACCGATCCGCAGTATTGATGGGAGACGCCGACGGAGTGCCGGCCTTGCTTCAGCCACCCAGTCTCATCGACCACCCACGCTTCCATTGGCTCCAAATGCGGGATGATTTGTTGGCGCACCGCCGTCCAGACCGCTTGGTCGCTCCACGGACTGGCACTGACGAATTGCTGCAAGTCTTGCGCCTCCACCCCCAGCCGCGCGGCCATCGGCTCGACGGATTTGCGCTGCCCGGGCATGAGCAGCCCCTGCACGTAGCGCGCCGCCGCCACCCGCCGTTCACTGCGGCCAAGTTCCGCCACCACTGGCGTCAGAAAGCCGAGCAAATGTTTCGCGCTGCGTTGAAAAAGCGGACCGGTCCATTCCATGCCTCACCGTGGGAGCGGAGACCGGAAAGGGCAATCTGTTACTTAACGGAGTAATACTAGCAGCCTGTCGGAGTTGCAATCAACGTGGCCTATTCTACCCCAAAATCGGGCTCGATGACGAGCGTCTCTTCTCCCCAGGCTGCTAAACCGGCACTTCGTGCCGGCAGAATTCGGGTTTTTGCAGCGCGCAGCGCGGCCATTAGCAGCCTGGTTGGGATGTAATCATCGCTGGCAGGGCATATTTTTATATTGATATGGATGCTCAGGAGCAAAGCCCGACAGGCTACTAAGGACTCGCGAAATATTAACATGAGCAAGTTAGCGTGATGGACGGATGGTAT
>CAZAOI010000352.1:0-3201 GCA_964486705.1 uncultured Oleiharenicola sp.
GATCGTCGATCTACGGCTTTTGATCGACGGGAGTTAGAGCCAGCACCCACGGCCAATCGGAGGGCTGTGCGCACAGGCCTCTCACGACGGGATTGCGCCAGATGTAGTCCGCCTTGAGCTGGTGCTCGCGTTTGTTGCCCGACGAAGTCAATTGATGTTCTCCATCGGCAGGATGCGCCCGTCGAGGGTGAAGCTGAGCGTGGGCGTCGAAGTGGTGCCGACGAGCGGGACGTTCTGGATGTAGCTTCCGTCGGGATTGCCGGGTTGCAGGCCGAGGCGTTTGAACTCGCCGACGAGGTAGGCGACAGTTTTTTCCTCGCCGGGCGAGCCGGGCGCGCGGCCCTCAAACTCGTCGGAAGCGAGAACCTTGACGCGCGCGAGAATGCTCGCGGCGGAGATGGCGGGGGTCGGTTCGGCGGCGAACGCGGCCACAGCGAAACCGACCAGGCCGAGAAATAGCGGGGTGGATGATTTCATCGAGTGAAGAAGTCGATTGGGCGGGCGGATAGCAACCGGGGAATTCCTACTCGACGGAGAGCCGGGAATAGAACCGCGTCCACAGCCGGTCGGTTTGCCAATTTTTGACTTTGGGCCGGAGGAGGTAGTTCTGGGTGTTGAAGTAGAGCGGGATCAGCGGCATCTCATCGAGCAGGACTTTTTCCGCGCGCTGGTAGCCGATGGTGCGCCGCGCGGCGGATTCGGAGCGGCCGGCCGCGGCGACGAGTTGGTCAAATTCCGCGCTGCTCCAGTGGGGATAATTGCCGGCCTGGCCGGTGGTGAAATCGGTGAGAAGATCGGCGGCGCTGTCGTAATCGGGAATGGCGGTCACCAAAGCCAGGGCGTAATCACCGGCGACGAGATCGGCGAGGTGCGTGCTGGCTTCGCGCTGCACGAGCTGGATTTCAATGCCGAGCTCCTGCCGCCACATTTGCTGAATGGCCTCGAGGACCGGCGAGTTGACCCACGTGGCAAGCGTGAGCTTGGGGAAACCGCGTCCGTCGGGAAACCCCGCCTCGCGTAAGAGTCGGCGGGCCTCGTCGGCGTCCTCCGCGATGCGTCGGTCGGGTTGATAGCCCCCCAGGCCGGGCGGAACGAAAGTGAACGCGGGTTGCTGGCCGCCTTGCAGCACCTTTTCCGCCAGGATCGTGCGCTGAAGGGCCAAACCGAGCGCGCGGCGCACGGACGGGTCGTTGAGCGGGGCGCGGGTCGTGTTGAGCGCGAGGTAGCGGGTTTCGTAGAGTGGGACTTGGCGCAGCACCGCGGGCTGGGTCGAGCGATAGGTCGCCAGTTTGCTGAAAGGCACGGCCATCGTCACGTCCAGCTGGCCGGCGCGGAAGGCGCGCTCTTCACTGTCTCCGTTGTCAAAGGCGAGGAAACGAATTTCCGGCAGGCGGACGTCCGCCGCGGCGTGGTAGGTTGGATTGCGCTGCACCACGATCTCCTGGTTGGGGCGCCACGCCGTGAGAGTGAAGGGCCCGTTGCCGATGAACTGCCGCGGCCGCGTCCACCCCGTGCCCCGCTCGTCCATCCGGCCGAATTTTTCGACCGTGGCGCGGTGCACGGGGATCCAGGGGCCGCTGGCCACAAGGGCGAGGAAATCGGCCATGGGTTCCTCCAAGGTGAGTTCGAGCCGGCCCTGGCTGAGGGCGCGCACGCCGACGGAGGAGAAATTGCGTTCTTGTCCGCGGTAGAAGGCGCGGGCGTTTTTCAGGGGAAAAAACAGGCCGACTTTCGGCGCGGCGAGGGCGGGGGCCAGGACGCGGCGGATGGAATAGACAAAGTCATCGGGTGTGACGGGGTCGCCGTTGGACCAGCGGGCGGCGGAGCGCAGCTGAAACGTATAGGTCCGGCCGTCAGCCGAGATGCGCCATTGTTCGGCCACCGCCGGTTGCGGCGGGCCGCCGTCCGGCGACGGGGTCAGCAGGCCTTCGCTGAGGGCGCGGATGACGAAGAATTCGTCCGGGAGCGTGGCGAGTTGCGGGTCGAGGTTGCCCGGTTCGTTGCGCTGGCTGATGCGCAGAACCGAGTCGGCCGGCGCGGCGTCATTCCTCGAACAAGCCGGCAGGAAGAGCCCCAAAAAGCACAAAACGCCCAAAATCCCCAGCGTCTTTCCAGGCTCGGCGTGCTGGGTCTGGCGCCGACGGAGGATTCTCATGCGTCCGGCTCCAGCGAGACATGGCGGTAGTCGATGTGGTCCATCGGGCTGGGCCGCCAGTTTTTCACCGAGGGCTGCTTGAGATAGACGTGCGGATTGAAATAGATCGGGGCGATGGGTGCGGCGTCGAGCATGAGCGCCTCGGCCTGTTGGAGCAGGGCGGCGCGCGCCGCGGGGTCGATCGTGGCGGCGGCGCGGTTCATCAGTGCGTCGTAGTCCGCGCTGCCCCAACCGGTGTGGTTGTTGCCCGCGTCGCTGCGCCAGAGGTCGAGGAAGGTGGTGGCATCCAGATAGTCGGCGACCCAATCGGAGAGCAGGATTTGATAGTTGCCGGTGCGGCGGTTGGCGAAGACGACCTTGTATTCCTGATTGGCGAGGCGGATGTCGAGGCCGAGGTCGCGGCGCCACATTTCCTGGATGGCCTCGGCGACGAGCCGGATGATTTCGGAGTTGTTATAGAGGATTTCGATCGGAGGCAGGCCCTGGCCGCCGGGGTGGCCGGCTTCGGCGAGCAGGCGGCGCGCGGTCGCAAGGTCGGTCGCAAGGTCGGTCGCGGCGCGGACGAGCGGCGGATAATCCGGCATCTCCGTCGGCACAAGGGACGGGGCGGGGCGCTGGCCGCCTTGCAGGACCTTATCGGCGATGAGTTGCCGGTCGATGGCGAGTGAAAGCGCGCGGCGGAGGCGCGCGTCGTCGAGCGGGGCGCGGCGGGTGTTGAAGCGGAAGAAATAGGTGTCGAGGTACGGATCAACCCGGAGCAAGGGCGAACGGTCGCGGCGGTAACCGGCGACCTTGGAGAGCGGCAGACTGTAGGTGATATGGAGCTGGCCGGCGCGAAAGGCGCGCTCCTCGGCGTCGACGCTGTCGGTCGGATAAAACACGACGGCGTTCAGCTTGACGTTCGCCCGGTCCCAGTAGGTGGGCGACTTGTCCGCGACGAGGCGTTGGTGGGGCGACCATTCCTTGAGCATGAACGGCCCGCTGGTGACGATGCGGCCGGGGCGCGTCCACGGTGTGCCGCGACTGTAGGCGTCACCGAACGCGGC
>CAZAOI010000353.1:0-3201 GCA_964486705.1 uncultured Oleiharenicola sp.
CGTGAAGCCGGGCATGTCCTCGAGATCAAAACTCTGCGGGCCGGGCACCCAGCCGGGCGGCGGTGGCGACTACGAGCAGGATGTCGAGAAAGCCGATGACGTTCCAGATGGTGATGGCGCGGCGCCGCCGGGCGGCCGTCAGGGGCAGCAGACTCACGAACAGCGCGAGGGTGGCCACGGTGATATCGCCCCAGCCACCCGGAACAGCGAAGGCGTAGGGCAGCTCGCCCCGCTGAGAGAGCAGCAGGAAATAGATGCCGACGAAGCGGGTGACATGGAACATCACCAGGGCCCGCAGATCGAGGGCGTCGATCCAGGCCCTGAAACCCCGGGCCTTAAAATAACAGGCCAGCACGCCGGCGGTGAGCAGCAGAATAATGCCCGGTATCGCCGGGCCGGGCAGGCGCTGCAATAATTGCAGCCGGCCGACGAGGAGCGCGGCGATCAGCCAAAGCCAGACCGTTATGCGGATGACGAGAGGAGTGGGCATCGAATGGACGGTCAAATCGGCGGGCCGCGCGTTCAAGGCTTATCCGGTTTTGCCGCCGGCGGGATCAGTTTCAGCAGCCTTTCCACCTCGGCGTTGCCCGGGCCGGCGGGCGCGGCGCTGGAAGGATTGACCGGCAGCGTGGCGGATCCGCCTTGGGGTGCGCCCACCTGCGCAACGAGCTGTTGCGCGGCGACGACATTGCGGCCTTGCGGGAAGCGGCGCAAATATTCGGTCCATGCCTCAATGGCTTTCTGCGGCTGTTTGAAGTCTTCGCTGAAAAGCGCGCCTTGGTTGAACAGGCTGAACTCGTGGCCCGGGTTCATCTTTTGGGCGAGGCGGTACTGGACGAGAGCGTCGTCCGGCCGGTTGGAAAACCGGTAGGAGTTGCCGAGGTCGGTGCGGATATCGGCATCGTCCGAGCCCTGCTTGAGGGCTGCTTCGTAGGCGCGAATCGCCTCGGGCCAGTTTTGGTGGTCGTAATAGAAATTGCCGCGGGCGCGGTCGCCCTGGGCGGGCGGCAGGCCCGCGGTGAGTTCCGGCGGCGGCAGGTGAGAAAGCGGATTGGTCTCGGCGACGAGTGCCAGGCCACCGACCATCGGGTCCCGGTGCAATTTCGGGAGCAGCAGAAAATACATGACGGTGGCGCCAAGCAAAGTGCCGCCCAGGCCGGTCAGGCCCAGAGCCAGCCAAGGCGAGTCCGCGGGTTTGGACGCGGGAGCGGACGAGGGGTGCGATTTGGCCATGCGGGAAATGTGCCGGGCCCGAGCGCCGCGTCGAGCGCGCAATCGCGGCGCGGCCAGGTCCGGGCTCACTGCGGCTCGAGGCTCATCCGTTGATAGGGATGGTAGTTGAGCAGGTTGGGATACCAGCCGCGCACCGCCGGGTTCACGAGGTGGGGCGACGAGTCGTGAAACAGCGGCAGCACCGGCAACTCGCGCAGGAAGATCGACTCCAATTCGCGGTAGATGGCTTGGCGTTTGGTTCGGTCGCGCTCGTTGAGGGAGTCGTGCACCAGGCGGTCATAGGCGGGACTTCCCCAGCCCGAATTATTTTGGCCGCTGTCGCTCACATAGACACTGAGGAAGGCATGGGCGTCCAGGTAGTCGCCGACCCAGCCGGCCCGCGCGAGCTGATAGCGTTTTTGCCCGAGTTCCTCGTAGTATACCCGGCCTTCCTTGTTCACGACCTTGAGATGAAGGCCGAGATGTTGCTGCCACATCTGTTGCAGCACCTCGGCAATCTGCTGATGCCGGCCATTGGTGGGAAAAGTGATGTCGACGACGGGAAACCCCTGACCGTTGGGATAACCGGCGGCGGCCAACAACCGGCGCGCCTCGGCCGGATCGAAGCGCAGTTGGTCGGGGCCGGCATAGGTGTAGCCATCGACTCCGGGCGGAACATAGGAGCGGGCCGCCCGAAGCCCGCGGTACGGCTCGCTCGCGATCAGTCGGTCGCGGTCGAGCGCGAACGAGAAGGCCTGGCGCACGCGCACGTCGTTGAACGGCGGCCGGGTGGTGTCGAAGCCGTAGAAATACGTCATGAAGAACGGCGCGGTCTTCAGCAGTGCCGGTTCGTTGTCGTGATAGTTTTTCAACTTGGAACCGGGCACGTATTCGGTGAGGTGCAACTGGCCGGAGCGGAAGGCGCGCTCCTCGGTCTCGATATTTTCGATGAGGTGGAAATGGATCTCGTTCAGCCGGACATTGGCTGCATCCCAGTATCGGGGATTTCGGCGCACGGTGATTTCCTGGCCCGGCTTCCACTCCGTCAGCTCAAACGGCCCGTTGGTGACAATCTTCCCGGGCTTGGTCCAGCCCGTGTAGGCTTGGTCGAAGCGGCCGGCCTTTTCCACAGTGGCCCGATGCACGGGCATCCACGCAAAGCTGCCGAGCAAAAACAGCAGATACGGGGCCGGCTGGTGCAATTCGATCCGCAGCGTGTGCTCGTCGAGGGCGCGAATGCCAACGGTGGCGAAGTCCTTCGTCTTGCCCGTGGCGAAATCCTGCGCGCCCCGCACCACGAAATAATAGAACGGGTAGGCTGACCCCAGCGCCGGGGACAGCGTGCGCTGCGCACTAAAAGCGAAGTCCGGCGCCGTGACCGGGTCGCCGTTCGACCACTTGGCGTCGGTCCGGAGGTGAAAAGTGTAGGTCAGGCCGTCGTCGGAGAGATCCCAGCGCTCGGCCACGCCGGGAACCGGATGTAGATCCTGCGGATCGTAGCCGGTCAGCCCTTCATAGAGCGCCATCAGCACCTGGTAGTGCGAGTTCGTCTGCATCAGCGGCGGATCGAGGTCCTGCGGCTCGGCGCCGATGTTCTGGTGCAGCACCTGCGTCCGGTTGCCGAGTTCGACGGTCGTCTCGCGTTTTGCGCACCCCGCAATCAACGCCAGCGCGAAGAGGCCGGTCAGGAAGCGCGGGAAGAGAGACACGAAGACAAGCAAACGCGGCGCAGAGCGGTTGGCAAAAAAAATCGCGCCAGGTGGGCGTCGGTCTCCGCACCGACGCTGATCGTCGATATGGAAATCGACGACCACCTGAAACGCTGATCGGAGGGTGGGCGTCGGTCTCCGTACCGACGCCGATCGTCGATATGGAAATCGACGACCACCTGAAACGCTGATCGTCGGGTGGGCGTCGGTCTCCGTACCGACGCCGATCGTCGATCTACGGCTTTTGATCGACGGGAGTTAGAGCCAGCACCCACGGCCA
>CAZAOI010000354.1:0-3193 GCA_964486705.1 uncultured Oleiharenicola sp.
AAAGCGCCGGCGACGAGCGAGCCGACGCTGTTCGTGGCGGTCGGCGTTTCGCCACCTGCGGGTCACGCGCTGACCGCCGGCGAGGAGCACCCGGGGCGTGTCGGGCGCCACGCGGAGGTCGAGGGCGAGGCCCTTGGCCTTGGCCTGGAGCGAGAGGGTTTTCACCACGCTTCCGACCGCGCTGACGCCGTCGAAGCGGATTTGCTCCACCTTGAGCTTGCCGGCCTCGATCTTCGAGAAGTCCAAAATGTCGTTGATCAGCGTCACCAAATTCTGCCCGGACGAGCGGATGATTTCCACATAGTCGCGCTGGTGGGTTTGCAGCGGCGAGTCGATCAGCAGTTCGGTGAAGCCGATGACGGCGTTCATCGGCGTGCGGATCTCATGGCTCATGACCGAGAGGAATTCGCTTTTGGCCTTGCTGGCGGCATCCGCGGCCTGTTTGGAGGTGATCAATTCCGCCTCGTGAAGTTTTTGGGCGGTGATGTCGTGTTTGATGCCGATGATCCCGATGGTCTGGCCGGCTTCGTCCCGCAGCGGCAGCTTGGTCACCGCATACCAGCCGGATTTCCCGGCCCGCAGGTAGGCCTCCTCGTGTTCAAAGAGGGTCCAGCCGGGTTTCGCCATCGCCCGGTCGACCGCGGCAAACTCGGCGGCGCTCGCGCCGGGAACGAAGTCCTCCACCTTTTTGCCGATGATCTCCGCGGGGGACTCTTTTCCCAGCGCCTCGGCATGGGCCTGATTGCTGAGCAGGTAGCGGTCGCTGAGATCCTTGACGAAGATGCTCGCCGGCAGGTTGTCGATCAGCGTGCGCATCAGGCGTCTTTCCTGCAGGAGGCTGGCTTCGGCCTGGCGGCGGGCGCTGATGTCCGTCGCCATGCCCACGAAGCCGATAAAATCGCCCGTGGCGTTGCGGACGGCGGATATCGCGAGCTGCACCGGCAGGCGCGAGCCGTCCTTGCGGATATAGGTCCATTCATGCTCGTTCGGCAAGTCGCGGCAGGACTTGACGACTAACACATCGAAGCCGGGCTCGACCACGCACCCGAGCTCCGCGCTGAACTGGGCCGCGCGGGCGGCCACTTCGGCCGGATCGTGGAAGAGCGCGGGCGTCTGCCGGCCGGCGAGTTCGTTCTCACTGTAGCCGAGCATCTGCTCGGCGGCGGAATTCATCGTCCGGATCACCCCGCTCGGGGTCGTCGAGATGATGGCCGTGCTGGAGGAATTGAGGATGGCGAGTTGGTAGGCCGAGATTTCCTGAAGGGCGCGGTCGGCGGATTCCCGATGGGCGATCTGCTCGCGCAATTCCCGGGTGCGTTCGGCGGTGAGGTCTTCCGCCCGCTGCCGGAAATTCTGCAGGCTGCGCACGAAGCCGGCGATCAAGAGGGTGAAGAAGGCGAGCCCGAGGGAGGTGAAGACCAGAATCGACTGGCCGGTCGTCTTGAAATCCGGCCCCGGATTGAAGCCGAGGGTAAAGGTCTGCCCCGCCAGTTGAATGGTGCGCACGCGCTTGAAGGTGGGCCAGCGCGGGCCGATTTTTTCGGAGGCATACAGCAGGTGCGCGGCGTCCGTTTCGGTGTGCTCGAAAAAGTAGAGCTGGATGATTCCGGCGCGCTGGCCGAGCACGCCCGCGAGGAGGTTTTCCGTGATGAACGGGGCGTAGATCCACGCCTCCAGGGCCGCCCGGCGCTCGGCCACGGTCGCGTGCGGCGCGCCGACGCGATACACCGGATAATAGAGCAGGAAGCCCGGGCGGCGGCCGGTGTCTTGGACGAGGGTGATGCGACTGGTCATCTGGGGCTCGCCGGTGTCGCGGGCGATGTCGGCGGCCTGGCGGCGCACGGCTTCGGAGGCGAGATCGAGCCCGAGGGCGGCGCGGTTGGGCGCTTCCGGCTCGACCCGGGTGATGACATACTGGTCCGAACCGGCGGGGGCGATCGCGCCCGGGACGGGGTGGATCGTGAAGTCCGGCGCCCCGTCCGTGCGGATGGCCTGCAGGAATTTTTCCGTATCCGCCGGGGAGACCCGGGTGACGATGCCGATGCCGTTGATGCCGGGGTAGCGTTCCGACAGGTTCAGGTTTTCCGCGAAGACGCGCCATTCGTCGCGTTCGACGGATTCGCTGGCGAGCCAGAATCCCGCGCTGCTGCGCAGGGCTTCCGTGTAATTGGCCAGGCGCAGTTCGAGGTCCTTGGTGGCATTGTTGGTCAGGGCGGTGAAGTTGGCCGCATCGACCGCCGCTTGATTCCGCCGCAGGTTCCCGAAGATCGCTCCGCTCAGGGTCCAGCCGACGAGGAGAATGATGACCGGCAGCATGTTGCCGCGGCCGCGAAACATGGGCAGGAGTTGTGCCAAGATCGCCACCGAGGCGAGGAAGCACTGCATGTGGAGCAGGTCGTCATTCAGGTTCCCGGTGACGAAAGGCCCGTGGCCGCCATAAGTTCCCGCCACGGCGGCTGCGGTGAGCAGCAGCGCCAGCCCGCCGGTGATCGGGGCCTCGATCCACACGGCGGCCAGCAGCAACACCGGGAAAATGCCGAAGATAAAGTCCGCCCGGTCGGACGTGAAAAAAGCCAGGGCGGCGACCGCGCCGGCGAGGGCGAGAACGGCGCCGATCTTGCCGGCTTCGCGCGCCGAGGCTTGGCGCACCCAGCGGCGCAGCTCGGGAACCTGGTGGAGCACCGGCAGGACGAACAGGGCGCCGAGGGCGTCGCCCACCCACCAGGTGATCCAGGTTTGGGCCGCGGCCCCGGCCGGAATGATGTGGCCCGCAAACAGGGAAAAGGTTCCGGCGCTCGCCGCCACCAACGGCGCGACGAGGGCGGCGGTCAGCGCGGCCACCAGTGGCGTGTGGGATTCCAGGAGGTCCCGGCCCCGGGATTGCACGAGGCGCCACAGCCAGGCGCCGAGCCACGCTTCGCCAACAACGCCCGCGGACATGCCCAGCGCGACCGGCAGAGGCAGGCCGCTGGAAAAATAGTTCACCAGAAAATGCCCGGTGGCGATGGCCGGCCACATTCCCGGGCCGCGCCAGAGCAGCAGGCCGATGGCGAGGCCCGTCGCCGGCCAGACCGGGGAGATGTTGCCATTAAGGCTGGCCAGCAGGATGGACAGGCGGGCCGTAACAAAATAGGCGGCGGTGCCCAGCAGCAAGGCGCGCCAGTCGGCGAGCCAGCGGGAAGAGTTCGGTAGA
>CAZAOI010000355.1:0-3179 GCA_964486705.1 uncultured Oleiharenicola sp.
TATTTGCGCAAAAAAACGCCATTTTCCTATTTACCGCCGCCTCCGCCGATAAGGCGCTCGACAACAACCCCGGCCCCAACGAACGAAAACGGCCACGCCATGCAGTAAACATCGCCAGCGAGCGAATCAGTTCCGCGCCAACTCGCGATCGAATTTTACCGCCAGAGGTTTTGGGCTGCGGCTGCTTTCGACACCGTTTTTCCTCCCGGTCCGCCGCGCGATCAATCTCAATTCAGGTCTTTGTCTTTCCAATATTTGGTGCCCTGCAGGGTCGCCTGCAGCGCCAGCCCGTTCTTGGTGATCTGGTAGATTTCCACGCCGGGGATCACGGTGGCGGCGCCGGCCACGGAGCCGCCCTTCTTGTCGGATTTGGCCGCCGCGTCCGCCTGACCGCTGAAATCCCAGCCCTTCTCCACGAAGGCGTTCAATTTGTCGACCTCACTGAAGATGAAGACTCCCCGGAAATCCTTCACCCCGAGGCCAAGACCAAGACCGGCCGAACCCATTTTCATGAAGGTCTCGTCATCGCTGAAAGTCCCGCGTTTGACCACCACGCCTTTCCCGCCGGCAAAACTCGCGAACACGAGGTTGATGCCAACATTGGAGAACACCGCGTACCCGGCGGCTTTCTTGATCTTCGCTTTGGCCCCGGGGTGCACCTTGTAAAGCTCATCCAAGACCGAATCGCGCATCTCGCGAATATCCGCCCGCCGGCTATCGGCATCGGATTTTGCAAAAAGGACCGGGCCATTCAAGAGGACGGCAAGGGCGAGGATAAAAAAGGACGGAATCCGGAGGGAGGTTTTCATCGGTGACGAGACTCTGGCGTTTTTCGAAACAAGGCAAACCTTGGCTGATTCAGTGGACCCCGACGCCGACCCATTGTCCCGCGGGCCACATTTTTCCCACCGGTGCATTTTGGGGACCGCGTGGCGGGCGCGACCGGCAATTCCCCAGCCCAGTTTACCTGACGGCACCGGTCACCCCATCGCCGCCTGGAGCCGCTGGAACGTCCGCTGAGCGCGCTCCGTGAGACCTTGAAACTGCCGCGCGTCGACCCCGGCCTTCGCAAAATTTTCCGTCGTGAACCTCCAAAAGGCCTCCTCGCCCGGCAGACCAAAACACCGATGCTCAGCCGAACCAGCCGCGAGGTTGAGCAGGTGGGTGATCGGGTTGTGGCGTTGCGCCGGGTGATAGTGGTCGCGGATCGCGATGACCGTCTCGTGGGGCAGGCGCCAGTGCCGGAGGATGTTTTCGGCGACCTCGCAATTAGTGAGGCCCCACGTCTTCTGCTCCCACTGATCCAGCTCCTTCTCGCCACTCGCGGCAAAGGCCGGCACCGCCGCCTCATTCCGGGCCAATTGCTCGAGCGCTATCTTGCCGATGGAACGCAGCAATCCCACCGTGTAGCAACTGCGCGGATCTTCATCGGCAACCTCCGCGAGCTCTTCCATGATGACCGCCGTGAAGAGGGCGTTTTCCCGCAGCCGGGCCCCGGTCGCGCCGTAAAGGGAAAGTTTCTGATCGGCCAGCTGCGTCGCCACCACGGCGCCCACCAGCCGATGCACCTCGCGAAACCCAATGCTGGCGAGCGCCTCCTCGATCGAGCCCGCCGCCTCCGCCCGGGCGTAGGCCACGCTGTTCGCCATGCGAATGATCCGGGAAACCAGCGCCGAATCCTGCCGCAACAACGCGGTGATCTCATCGGCCTTCACCCGTTCATTTCGGATCGCCTGGCCCAGCTCCACCAGCAAACGCGGCGCGACCGGCATCTCCTGCGCGACCCGGATCAGGTCGGCTGCGATAAACTTAGGGTCACCCATTCTTTCCTTTCGTCGGCACAGTGATGCTGGAATTGAGGATTTTCAGCTCCCACCCGCTGACAAGTGACACCACCGATCATGGTCAACCCCTGCCCCCCGCACGCTGGCCGGGCGGCGCCAGCGTTAACCGGCGTTGCTTCGCTCAGCCCCGCCGGCGCAATCTTAGGAGCCCAAATGGGCACGCCTGGCGGGATCAAAAATAGTTCTTGCTTATTCCGGAATGACCGTTCTTTTATGCGGCGTGGCCCGTACCAAAGAATTTGATGAGACCGAAGTCCTCGACCAAGCCCTCGAGCTCTTCCGCACGCGCGGCTTCAAACACACGTCCTTCGCCAACCTGGTTGATGAGCTCGGGGTCAGTCGCCAAAGCCTCTACGACACCTACGGCGACAAGGAAACGCTCTATCATACCGCGCTCAAGCGTTACCTCGCCCGTGGCCTGGACCTCATCGGGCGCCAACTCGCTGACCCGGCGCCCATTCGCGGGGTGCTGACCGCCCTTTTTGACGGGATGATCGACGGGCAGTGCGCCAATGGTTCGCCCGGCTGCCTGATGGTCAACTCCATGGTGGAGCTCGCCCCGCACGACGCCGAGATCCGGGCACTGGCCCAGGAGCACGCCCGCTCGCTCGAAGGCCTTTTTGCTTCGCGGCTCAGCGCCGCGCAACGGCAAGGCGAGATCGCCCCGACCAAGGATCCTGTCGCCCTCGCCCGCTTCTTTTATCACACCGTGCTCGGCCTCGCCGTCGCCTCCCGGGCCTTGGGCGACAAGGTCGGACTGCGCCAAACGGCCCACCTGGCCTTGCAACTGCTCGACTAGTTCTTTTTTTCCTATTCTGGAACGGTCGTTCTCTATTATCCAAACCCTTCTGTGAAAAACAAAACCATCCTCATCACTGGCGGCACCACCGGCATCGGCCTGGCGACCGCTCAGCTCCTGAGCGCCGAAGGCGCGAAGGTCATCGTCACGGGCCGCAACCCGGAGACCCTGGCGGCCGCGCGCAAGCTATTGCCCGCCGGCACCGTCATCCTCAAGTCCGACTCCGCCTCCCTCGCCGAGGCTCAGGCTCTCGGCGCCGAGATCAAAAAGCATGCGCCCACTCTTGACGGGGCCTTCCTTAATGCCGGCATCGGCCAGTTCGGCGCGTTCGAGGCCATGACGCCGCAGCACTACGAAGATCTGTTCAATGTGAACGTGCGCGGGCTTTTCTTTCAGCTGCAATCGCTGTTGCCGGTGCTGGCCAATCCCAGCGCCGTTCTTTTCAACGCCTCGATCGCCGCGCAACTCGGTATGCCGACGACCAGCCTTTACTCCGCCACCAAGGCCGCCGTTGTTTCCCTCGGCAAGACCCTCGC
>CAZAOI010000356.1:0-3167 GCA_964486705.1 uncultured Oleiharenicola sp.
CTGTTTCTTCCCGTCACGGGCAAAACGCGTTTTGCGGCCGAGGCTGCATCGATCCGGCTGAGAACGCCCTTCGGATCTTGCCAGTTGCAAATGGGAGGCATTCGCGTACGGTCTGAGCATTCAAGGAGATTATGATGAAAGCCGCTTCCGTTGCCTTGTTCGTGACTCTGACCCTCCACCTCTCGGCTGCGGAGGTGAGATTGGGCGACACCTTGAATGACCTCGGAGCGGTGATGGGTGCACCGCGCGGTCAGTTGCGGGTCGGTGAGCGCCAGGTGCTTTATTATGACCGCGGTGAGATTGAACTTCGGGCCGGAACCGTGAGCCGGGTCGCGCTGCTTTCGGTTGATGAGTTTGCCGCCCTCGAGGCCAGGCACGCAGCCATCGCCGCGCGGTTTCGTCAGGAGCAGGAGATCCGGCGCGGGCAGATGAAGGCAAGGGGCGAAGAGATCCTGGCCGCCAAACTGGCGGATCCGCGGTTTCGAGCGACCCCGTTGCGTTATCAGGTTTCGTTTTGGGAGGATTTTGCCCGTCGTTATCCTGATGTGCCGAGTGCGGAACCATTGATCAGTGCGCGCCTGCTCTTTGCGGAGCAACTTGAGGCCAATCGGGCCAAAGCCGAACAGGCCGAGTATGTGGCGCAGTTGGAATTTCGCGCCCGCGAGGCCGAAGCCCGGGTCGCGGAAGTCGAGGCCCGCGACGACCGCAGCCACAACTTCGCGTATTATGGCGGATATGCCCGGTATTCCCCTCACTTCCGGTCGGCCGAATACAATTACTCCGGCAGGCCGCATGCGGACGTTCGTCCTTCAGAGCGGCATCAAGCGTGGCCTAATTGCGGGGAAAGTGATTTCGTTCGCGTTAAAGGGCGCAATGGGGTCGATCGAGACTCCTCCCGCAACGCCCATAATGGCACCGTCTGGCCCGGGCGCGAATCATCCGCCTGTCTAAAGCGCGATGGTCGGCCCCAACATGAAGACGGCAGCTTCGGCGCTCAGGGTCCTGCCTATTCAAATGAGGTCCATTTTCGCATCAATCGCGGTGGATTTGAGGTAAAAAATTTCCCTTACGCGCTTACTGGCAGGTATTAAAAATATAGGCAGCCGACTCTTGATTTTTGGGCGGCGGACGCTAGATTCCTGGCGACGGTAGGGACTGGGTTCCCTTCCGGCAGTTGATTGAAAACCGCTCGAACCCTTAGGGAACGGGCCAACACCGCCGCTTCAAGCGGTAATAAAAGGACGAGACGTCATGTTGACCATCGCCATCACAGTCGCCTGGTTGTCAGTTGCCATGATTTACTTCATGGCAGGCACAGATCGCCGGAAGCGCTGCTACTAAGAAAACGACGCCGCCCCGGGGAAAACCCCGGGGCGGTTTTTTTATGTCGTTTTAGGTCAAATTGATGCGGCTTATTGGCGCGGGGATCGGTTAAAGCCGGGCAATCCGCTCAATCGCCGCAACGCTCCGATCAACGTCGGCGTCCGTGGTTGCCCAAGAAGAAACGCTGATCCGCATGGCGGTCCGACCTTGCCAGAGGGTCACTCCGCACCAACAGGTTCCGTCGTCCTGCACCCCTTGGATGACTCGTTTCGTCTTTTCGGCGTCGCCGAAGGAGACGAGCACTTGATTGAGTACGACGTCATTCAGAATCTCGAAGCCCGCGGCGGCGAGTTTTTTGGCAAAACGTTGGGCTTGAAAGCAATTGCGCTCGATCATCTCGGCAAGTCCCTCGCGGCCGAGGGAGCGCAGGGCCGCCCAGACCTCGACGCCGCGTGCTCGCCGGGAAAGTTCGGGGGTGAAGTCCGCCGGGTTGCGGAATGGGCTCTCGGTGGGCAAATAGTCGGCGGTGATGGCCATGGCGGCTTGCAGGGCGTGGGAATTCCGCGTGAAGGCCAGTCCGCAGTCATAGGGCACATTCAGCCATTTGTGGGCGTCGGTCGCCCAGGAGTCGGCGTGGGCCATTCCCTTGGCGAGGTATTGGAGGGTGGGAGCGGCGGCGGCCCAGAGTCCGAAAGCCCCGTCGACATGGACCCAAGCCCCGTGGGGTTGGACGCGCTGGCAAATCTCGGCCACGGGATCGAACGCACCGGTATTCACATTCCCCGCCTGCACACACACAATTGTCGGCCCCGTGATTTCCGGCAGCAGGTCGACCCGCATCCGTCCCTGTCCGTCGACGGGAACCTTGACAACCCGGCTCCGGCCCAAGCCGAGAATGCCGAGCGACTTGGTGACCGAGGGATGGACTTCCGCACCGACGAGAACGGTGATGACGGGTGCACCGAAGAGACCCTGGGCCTCGACGTTCCAGCCGGCTCGCTCCAGTACCGCATGGCGGGCGGCGGCCAGAGCGCAAAGATTTGCGACGGTTGCCCCGGTCACAAAGGCCCCGGCGCATTCGGATGGCAGTTGGAGCACGTCGAGCAACCAGCGCAGCGCGACCAACTCGAGGTGAGCGGTGCTGGGGCAGACGCGATAGAGCGCACTGTTTTGGTCCCAGGCTCCGGCCAGCCAATTGGCGGCGAGTGTCACCGGCAGCGAGCCGCCGATCACGAAGCCGAAGAACCGCGGACCGGCCATGGCGGTCGTCGCGGGCGAGCCATTCTCGTCCAGCAGTCGCAAAACCTCGGCTGGATCGGTGGGTTTGGTCGGTAAGGGTTCGTCGAAAGCCCGGAGTTGCGCCACCGCCGCAGGTGTTGGGGCCACTGAGCGTTGCTCCAAGCCTTCGAGGTAGTGAATCGCGCGGTCCGATGCATCGGTCAAAAGTTTTTTCATGGGAGTGAAACGGGCAAGGTGCGGCGGCGGGGTTTGGAGGAACGCGTACCCGCGCCGTCGCCGAGCGTCAATCCCCGGTCTTTTTTGGATTTCCCCTCGCTTCAGGTGCGTCCGCTCGACTAACACTGTGCCATGGCCACTCTGCCGACCGTCCCCACCCGACCTGAATCCGCCCAGCCCTGCCCCTGCGGCAGTGGGAATTCCTTTGGCGACTGCTGTGAACCGATCCTCACTGGAAAAACGGTGGCCGCGACCGCGGAGCGGGTGATGCGCGCCCGGTTCACGGCGCACGTGTTGCATGACTTCCGTTTTCTGCACAACACCCACCGTCCTTCCGCCGGCAAGCCGTATGTGGCCGAGGAGGGGGTACCCGCGATGCATTGGACGAA
>CAZAOI010000357.1:0-3151 GCA_964486705.1 uncultured Oleiharenicola sp.
GGCAGAGACCAGCCTTCGCCAGGCTACGGCCCGGCAAGCGCCTGCCGCTACGTCGGAGGAGCTACCGCCGAAGCAAGGAAGATGCCTCGGGGTCGCGCCCCCGGGTAGTGGTTCTCAAATGCCAGACAAAGGCTCTCATTTGCTCCGCGCGGGGATCTGGTATTTTGAACGACCCGCTGGGCCGATTTGCCCGCTTTCCACTCCTCCCCGCTCCGCATGTGTTTTCGACTGTTATTGGCCGCCGGCTTGCTCGTTGCCCCTTGGGTCGCGTTGCGCGCTGAGCAGGCAATCACGCCCGTGCCGCCCCAGGCAACCTGGCGCGTGGCAACGGTGCAGGTGCGGGTGGCGCCCGATCACCGGGATTGGACCTACGCGTTGGGCGCGAGCGTGAAATTCCGCGTCACGGTCACGGCCGACAATGTGCCGATCGACGCGATCACCATCAGCTACACCGTGGGACCCGATATGATGCCGGGCGCCGTCAAATCCGCGGTCGTCCCGCTGGACGGACTGGTGATCGACGCCGGCCCGCTGACGCAGCCGGGGTTTCTGCGGTGCATGGTGACTGCCGAGGTCGCCGGCCGCACTTACAAGGGCGCGGCCACCGCCGCCTTTGCTCCGGAGAAAATTACGCCGTATCAAACAGAGCCGGCGGACTTTGACGCGTTTTGGCAAAAGGGCAGGGATGAGCTGGCCAAGATTCCGCTCGAGGCCCGGCTGACGCTCCAGCCCGACGCCTGCACCGACAAGGTCAACGTCTACCACGTGAGCATCCGCAATGTCGGACAGGGTTGGGCGGGCCCTTCGCGGATCTATGGCATCCTGTGCGAGCCGAAGGCGCCCGGGCGTTACCCGGCGGTGCTGAAGGTGCCGGGCGCCGGCGTCCGCCCGTACTTTGGCGACACCGAACTCGCCGCCCGGGGGGCGATTGTGTTCGAGATCGGGGTCCACGGCATTCCCGTCAACCAGCCGCAGGAGATTTACGACCAGTTGCTGGCCGGCGCGCTCAACGGCTATTGGCTGTTCAACCTGGATGACCGGGAGAAGTACTATTACCGCCGCGTCTACCTCGGCTGCCTGCGGGCGAACGATTTTCTGGCGGCGCGCGACAATTGGGACGGCAAGAATCTGCTGGTGATGGGCGCCAGCCAGGGCGGCCTGCTTTCCATCGTCACGGCCGCGCTGGACCCGCGGGTGACCGGTCTTTCGGTCACGCATCCGGCGATGTGTGACGTCGTCGCCCCGCTGCGCGGGCGCGCGGGCGGCTGGCCGCATCCGTTCATGCCCGACGCCGCCACCGGGCAGGCTTCAGTGCAGGCGACGCCCGCGAAAATCGCGACCATCGCCTATTATGATGCGGTGAACTTTGCGCGCCGGCTCAAGGTCCCCGGTTTCTACATCTGGGGCTACAACGACGAGAGCTGCCCGCCGACCTCGACCTTTGCCGCCTATAATGTGATCACCGCCCCCAAGCAGCTCGCGGTCGAATTTGAGCAGGGGCACAGCTACCCGGCGGAACAAAACGACGCCATCAACGGCTGGGTGACGAAATTTCTCGGTCTGAAGTAGCCGACCCCGATCCGATTCCAATTTAACCCATGCCATTTCCGAAAAACTTCACCTGGGGCGCCGCCGCCGCCGCTTATCAAATTGAGGGAGCCTGGAAGGCCGACGGCCGCGGGCCGTCCGTCTGGGACGTGTTTTCCCAGAAGCCCGGCAATGTTTTCGAGAACCACAACGGCAACGTCGCGTGCGACCACTATCATCGCTCGCGGGAGGACATCGCCCTGATGCGCGACCTCGGGTTGCAAGCCTACCGCCTGTCCCTTTCGTGGTCGCGTATTCTGCCGAGCGGCACGGGCAAACCCAATGCCAAGGGCCTGGCGTTCTATGACCGCCTGATCGACGGGCTGCTGGCGGCGGGGATCACGCCCTGGGTGACGCTGTACCACTGGGATTTGCCGCAGGCGCTGCAGGAGCGCGGCGGATTTCTCAATCGGGAAATGGTCGAGTGGTTTGGCGACTATGCGGCGCTCGTCGCCGATCGCCTCGGCGACCGGGTGAAGCATTGGATGACGTTCAACGAGCCGCCGGTGATCATCGGGATGGGGCATCAGGAAGGGCGTTTTGCCCCCGGCCTGAAATTGCCCTATGCCGACTGTCTGCTCGGGGCCCATCATCTGCTCATGGCGCACGGTCGCGCCGTGCAGGCGTTGCGGGCCGGCTGCACCGGCAAGGTGAAGATCGCCCTCGCCCATACGGGAAGGGAACGCATTCCCGCCACGAACCGGCAGCGGGATATCGAGGCGGCGCGGAGCGACTATTTCGCCAGCACGGCGCGCACGATGCACAATCTTTCCTGGTGGGCCGACCCGATGTATCTCGGCCGTTATCCCGAGGACGGGGTGAAGGCCTACGGGGCCGACATGCCCAAGATCACCGCGGCGGACATGAAGCTCATTTCCCAGAAGACTGATTTCATCGCCTACAACTGTTACTCCGGCTGGCCGGTCCGCGCCAACGCGAAGGGCAAACCCGAGAAAGTTCCCCACGGCTGGGGCATCGGCAATCCCCGCGCCACGCTCTCGTGGCTGGAGATCGCACCCGATGCCGCTTATTGGTCCGCGCGGTTTCAGACCGAGCGTTACGGCTTGCCCTTTGTTTTCTCCGAGAACGGCTATTGCAACACCGACTTCGTCCATCTCGACGGGCAGGTCCACGATCCGCAGCGCATCGATTTTATGCGGCGCTATTTCGGGGCCATCCGCCGCGCGGCGGACGAAGGCGTCCCGGTCGCCGGTTATTTCTATTGGTCGATCCTGGACAATTTCGAGTGGGCCGAAGGCTACAAGGACCGCTTCGGATTGGTGCATGTGGACTATCAGACACAGAAGCGCACGCCGAAGGATTCGGCCTACTGGTATCGAGATTTCATCCGCTCCGGCGGGGCGAATCTCTGAGCCGCCGGCGCCGGCAAGCGGGGGCCGCCAGCAAACCCTCCGCGGCCCGCGTGGATTCGCACGATGTGCGGCTGTTCCGCCTGACGCCGGTGAAAAAGTCGCCGCACGATTGGCGCCCGAGCACTATGTCGGAGCCCGGAATCGTCGATGTGGAAATCGACGACCACCTTGCCGGAGTTCGGAATCGACCA
>CAZAOI010000358.1:0-3144 GCA_964486705.1 uncultured Oleiharenicola sp.
CGGCCATGACGAAACCGCGGTCCACGAGGTCGGCGGAAAGCTCGGGCGGGCAGCGCTCGAGGGCGGCGCGCACGGCCTCGACGATCGCGCTGATCGTGTCGCCGATGGCCTCGCGGATTTCCTGCGAGGTGATGTGGATCGTCTTGGGCAACCCCGCCACGGAGTCGCGGCCCTTGACCTCCATCGCGAGCTCCGTCTCGAGCGGGTAGGCGGAGCCGATCGTGACCTTGATTTCCTCCGCCGTGCGCTCGCCGATGAGGAGGTTGTAGGCCCGCTTCATGTAATTGATGATCGCCATGTCGAGCTCGTCGCCGGCGACGCGGATGGATTTGGAAAAGACGATGCCGTGCAGCGAAATGATCGCGATCTCGGTGGTGCCGCCGCCGATGTCGACGATCATGTTGGCCGCGGGTTCGTCAACCGGCAGGCCCACGCCGAGGGCGGCGGCCATGGGCTCGAGAATGGTGATGACTTCGCGGGCGCCGGCGTGGGTCGCGGATTCCTTGACCGCGCGCTTTTCCACTTCGGTGATCCCGCTCGGGATGGCGACGACGACGCGCGGGGACACGACTTTGGAATTGTTGTGCACCTTCTTGATGAAATAGCGCAGCATCGCCTCGGTGATGTCGAAGTCGGCGATGACGCCGTCCTTCATCGGGCGGATGGCGGTGATGTTGCCGGGGGTGCGGCCGAGCATCTTCTTGGCTTCGTCGCCGACGGCGAGCACCTTGCGCGTACTGGTGTGGACGGCGACCACGCTCGGTTCACGCAGCACGATGCCTTTGTCCTTCACGTAGACGAGGGTGTTGGCAGTGCCCAGGTCGATGCCTATGTCGTTGGAGAAAAGTCCCAGCAGTTGGTTGAACATTGGTGGCGGTGGCGGGAGGGTTGAGGAATACAAGCGGCCCGGCGGCAAAATTGTCAAAAGCAAACTCGTTGAACTGACGGTCTTTCGGTCATCGGTCGGCCGTGGGTCGGCGAGGCGGGGCCGGAAAGAGAGGCAGACGGCGGTCCGGCCGCCTCTCCCGGCAGGTTTTTGCCGGTGGGTTCAATGTTCCGGAGCTGGCGTCGACTTGGATGGAGCGGAGGAGCCTGCGGGCAGGCGATTTGGAGTGCACGCGAATGGACCCCACGCTGAATCGCTTGCAAGCAAGCTCCTCCAAATGGGAGCGAGAATATTGGGCCTCCTGAGTTGGCGTTGGTTTGGTCAAATGCCATGAGGATCTTTGCTTGCTTGGGGAGGATACCAGCAGTCGCGGTCATCGTAGATTGCAGAAACGGGGTGGAGCATTGTTAGCCGTGACTTTTCCGAAGATCGGGGTAGGTTTCATCTGGCATCGGACACGTTTTTTGTCCGGAGCCGATTGGTGAAATCAGGGAGTCACTCTTGAAATCCCCCAAAAAATCCCCCACCAAGGCCGCGGCAACGAAGGCCGAGACGGATCGTCCGGACAGTACGCCCGAAGATTCCGGACCGGGGCTCCGTCGGCGCGCCGAAATCACCCTGCAGGGAAAAGTCTCCCCTTCGCCTGAGCCGCGCGAGGAACTGGCGCCGGACGCCATGCGGCGGATTCTCCACGAGCTGCGCGTTCATCGGATTGAACTGGAGATCCAGAACGAAGAACTGCGGCGGGCGAAACTGGAACTCGAGGCGTCGCAGGCCCGCTATTTCGACCTCTATGATCTCGCGCCGATCGGCTACTGCACGGTCAACGCCAGGGGGCTGATCATCGAAGCCAACCTCACCCTGGCCATCCTGCTGGGCGCGGGGCGCGGGGCGCTCACCTTAAAGCCGTTCTCGAGCTTCGTGGCCAAGGAAGACGCGGACCGGTTTTACTTCGTGCACCGGCGGATGGTGGCGAAACCGGCGGTCGGCGCCGACGAACCGGCCCGGATCGCTCAGGGCGGACTCGACGACGATCTGCAGACTTGCGCGCTGCGCATGGTGCGCATCGACGGTTCGCGCTTCTGGGCCCAGGCGACGCTCGCCACGACTCTGGGCGAGGACGGAGTGCCGAACTTGCGCGTGGCGTTGACTGACATCAGCGCGATCAAGCAAACGGAGGAATTCTTGAGGGTCAGCGACCTCGCGCTCAAAGCCGTTTCGCAAGGCGTGACGATCTGCAGTCCCGACGTCCTCATCGTCTCGATAAATGACGCCATCCTGGCGATCACCGGCTACAGCCGGGAGGAGATTTTGGGCCGAAATTTCAGATTTCTGCAAGGACCGCTCAGTGATCCGCAGGTGGTCGAGGCGATCCGGACTGCGGTGCACAGCCGGACGCACTTCAATGGCGAGATTCTCAATTACCGAAAAGACGGCCGCACCTTCTGGAACGAGCTGTCGATCGCGCCGATCTTCGATGACGCCGGCGTCTTGACCCATTATATCGGCATCACTCGGGACATCACGGAGCGCAAAACGGTCGCGAATGACCTGAGGGAGAAGGAAGAACGACTGGCGCTAGCCACGCGGCACAATGGGGTCGGCATCTGGGACTGGAACCTGATCACCCAGGAAATGATCTGGGACGATTCCATGTATGCGCTCTACGGAATCCGCCGCGAAGATTTTAGCGGCAGTGAAGAGGCCTGGAGGGCGGCTTTGCACCCGGATGACCTTGAGCGCGGCGACCAGGAAATCAGGGAGGCGCTCTCGGGCTTAAGACCATTTGAAACGGAGTTCCGGGTCGTCTGGCCAAACGGGGAGATTCGCCATATCAAGGCCGCCGCAAAAGTGTTCCGCAATGAACGGGGCGCCCCCGTGCGGATGCTCGGCACCAATGTTGACATCACCGCCCTCAAGTTGGCCGAGGCGGACCGCCACCAGAGCGAGGCCCGGTTGCGGACGCTCTTCGAGTGCTCCCCGTACGGCATTTGGCTCGAGGACTTCTCGGCGGTGCGGGCGCGCTTCGACCAACTCCGGTCGGCTGGGGTCACTGATTTCCGGGCGCACTTTGCCGCCCATCCGGACGAGGTGGGACATTGCGCCGGTTTGGTGGAGGTGCGGGACGTCAACGAACAGAGTTGCCGGATCATGGGCGCGGCCAGTAAATCGGAGCTCATTACCCGGCTGCCGAGCTACTTTACCGCTGCCTCCCTGGAGGTCTTCCGGGAGGAATTGATCACGTTGGCCGAGGGCGG
>CAZAOI010000359.1:0-3140 GCA_964486705.1 uncultured Oleiharenicola sp.
TGCCTGTCGGGTTCGGCCAACGTTCCCAATCCCCACAGGCACGGAGGCCTGTGGCAACGAGAGATCGTTCCGACAGCTCGGGTGGTTGAGCTGTTACCTATTGAGGCTCGCAAAATAGACTGACGCTGGCGTTGTGTGGTGGTAGGGCGGAGCGGCCCGCTCCGCCGCGAGGATGATATCACGTTCCCGGCGCACCGGGCCGGTGCGCCCTACCCGTCAGTCTGATAGGCGAGACTTAATAGGAGTTGAGAAGCGATTCCTCTCGGAAGGCGGCTGCACTAAAAGGCGGTCGCCGATTTCCCAGCCGCCGCGGAGGCGGCGCGACTGGGCCCGGGTTCGCAGCAGCGAACCACAGGCCATATTGGCGACAGGCGTCGGTATGGAAACCGACGCCCACCCAACTGCATGATCCCGCCTGAGCCAAAACGATGCGAAAAACTCTCAGCCCGTTCGCGACAGGCGTGGGCTGAAAGGTTTGATCCCGCCTCCGGGCGGTTTGGCCCAAAACGCGCAGGGCAAAATGCGTCCGGAGCGCGCGTTCCACCCCAGTCAATTGCCTCGTTACGGCTGAGGGCGCCCGCGCTCTATTCAAGAAAACCACCGGTAAGGGAGGCGAGCGTCTGGCTTTCCGCGGTGCCTTGCAGGTCGTACCAATTTGTCACCGAACAGCCGCTGCCGGTGCCGATGCCGAGTCCAGCCACCGCGAGGGCTTCGTCGTAGTGGAAAACGATGTTCGCCGAGGTTTTGATGGTTTTCGCGATGACGGCGCCCACGAACGCCGGGCTGCTGCCGCCACCATTGGCCGTGGCGTCCGCATTGGGGGCATAAATGAATGCGGCGAGCGTGCCTTTTTGAGCGAGGTCAATCGCCGCCGATGACGAACTGTAGATCTGCAGGGCGCCGGCCCAGTTTTGGTTGTCGATGATGGAATTGCCCTGCGTGGTTACCGTGCCGGTCGTGTAGATAATGCAGGTGGCCGTGGCGCCGATCGTCAGCGTGGTATTGGCGGCGACGTTCACTGAGGCGGCAACGATCGTGACGTTTTTTCCGGTCGTAAACGTCGTGGCGCCGACCGAGCCGGTGGCGAAGTAGTAGTAGCGGCCGTCCGAGGCGGGCGAATCGCCGGCGCGCGGCAGCGTGCTCGGGACGGACGTGATGGAGTAACTGACGTTGACGGAGGCGCTGGTGGGAAAGGTCGGCGCCGGATAGGAACCGGTTTGGTTGGTGCTGATGGTGCCGGTGACCTTGCTCGCCGAAGGCGCCGTGACCCCGCTGCCAAGGGCGAGGTTGCCGTTGATCATGCCTTGGCTCCCGAGTGAGATGCTTCCGCCGAGAACGAGGACATCGCCCTTGGCCCCGGCACCCGTGCCGGGGTAGACCGCATGCGTTGCGCTGGAGCTGCCCGAAGGATTTGAATTGAAACTGTCCACCGTAACATGGGAGCCGAGATTCAGGCTGGATAACGTGACAATGGCGGCCCCGGTGCCCCCGTTTTTCTTGAGGGCAATCTTGAGGGTTTTTTTGACCGGCGAGTTGCCGTCGAGTGGCGTGATCGTCGCCTGCGCCGTGATCGTCGGAACCGCGGCCGTGCCGGCGTAGCCCGTGACGTAAACCTTCACGATGCCGATCGCGTTCTGCCCGCAGTCAAAGGAAGGGAGGGTGTAGGAAGCGTTGGCGCCGCTGATGGTCCAGTTGCTCCACGCCGTGCCGGCCGCGGTGCCCGCGTTGACCAGACGGAAACAATAGACGGCCTCTTCAAGGCCGGCCTCAGTCAGATTCGTCGCGGCGTTGAGATAAAAGGTGCGTTGGGAAAGCTTCAGCGCATTGCGGCTGAGGTTGAGGTAGCCCACGAGCCCGGCGCCGACGGCGATCGCGATGAGCATCGCGGTGAGGAGGACACTGCCGCGCTGCGCGCGGCGCGGCGAACGGAGACCGGAGCGGGCGGAGGGCGGGCTCATGAGACGGGTTTGTTGCGCAGGGTGAAGACGGTGGCGACCGTGGACGTGCTCGTGGCGGTGCCGCTGGCGGACCGGCTGACGGTGAGGGCGACCCGCAGGCGCTTCGTGGCATTGTCGGTGGTGGCCGCGCTTCCGCTCGTGTCAAAGCGCGCGAAGGAGAGTGCGCTCACTCCGGACATGAGTTGGATCCGGCCCGTCGTGCTGGCGCTGCTGGTGCCCGGGACCCGGAAGAAAATTTTCGTTGAACTGCTCCAGGCGTACGTGAATTGCGAGGTGGTGCCGGCGCTGTCGAGCACGGTGACCGTGATGTCGCTCGCGCTATTGTAGGTAAAGGCGTTCGCGGCTTTGAGGTCGACGCCCATTTGTTCAAAGCTCCGGCGCACCTGCGTGTCCATCTCGGCGTATTGGGTCAGCCGCATGCTGCTGCGCATGAGTTGCACGCTGGCGGTGAGCACGCCGACCAGCACGAAGGCGCTGACGCCGACAACCACCATCAGTTCCGCCAGGGTGAACGCACGGCGGGAGCGGAAGCGTTCAGGTCTGGCTGGTGAAAAATGTATAGAGTCCGCCATTGCCGTAGTAGGTGGTGATGCTCCGCTGCTGGCTGCGGCCGTCGTAGTTGCGCCAGGTCGTGGTCAAGGTGATCTGCAGGAGGTTCCCGGAGTGGTTCGCGACCGGGGCGGTCGTGCGCGAAAGCGAGAAGCGTCCGGCCACCGACGGGATACTCAGAAACGCGGCGTCGATGGTCGGCACGTAGGAGCCGCTACTGACCTGGCTCCAGTCGAGCAGGCGCTCCTTCTCGATTTCGCATTGCAGGATGCGGCAGGCGGTCTCGACGTTGCGGGCGGAGTCCATCGTGGCAAATCCGCGCTGGAGGGTGGTAATCGAGGTGGTGATCGCCATGGCGAGCACGCAGACGGCCATCATCACCTCGACCAACGTGAACGCGCGCACCGGTCGATCCCGGACGGGCGGGGTGCTCCAACGTTGGGCTGGGAGATTCGGGACAAGCATGGTCTCGGCAGGCAATCCATCGGCACGGACGGCGAAGAATTGAGGCCGATTCTTGGCCGGCGGCAGGCTGGAGGCGGGCGGGCGTCGGTCTCCGGACCGACGCCCGCCCAGCTTCTATTGAGTCTTACCCCTAGAAGTGACGGAGTCTTGGGTAGGGCGAATCCTCCG
>CAZAOI010000360.1:0-3131 GCA_964486705.1 uncultured Oleiharenicola sp.
AATTCCACCGCCCCGCGCACCACTTCCTTCGTGGCGAGCAAGCGGTAATGCCCGCGCCCCGGGCAGGGCACGAGCCGCGAGCCGCGCCATTCGGCGACCACCCGCTCCGCGTCGGCAAAACTCGTGTCGGTGTCCGCCGGGTCGTGAAAAGCAATCATGGGGAGCGAGGCCACGCGCGCCAAGTTAAGGAGATCGGCCTCTTCGTAGCGGGCGGCGGTCCGGCGGGCGACCGCCGCGAAAAACTCCGCGCGGACGTCCGCGGCCAGCGCCATGCGATCGGCCACGCGGGTCGTTCGTTCCATCTGGCTGAGCGGAGGCGCCAGCAAAACGAGCCCGTGCGGCCGGAGGCCATAAAGGGTCGACATGGCCGCCGCCGCCGCGCCCATCGAGTGGCCGAGCAGGGCCCGCACTTCCCCGCCCGTCGACGCCACCAACTCCACGAGCAAACGCGCGATGTGCGGCACACTCGTTTCGTCCCCGGGTGACTCACCGTGGCCCGGGGCATCAAACGTCCGCACGCAAAAACCGGCCGAGACCAGAGGGGCGGCAAAAGCGCCGAGTTGTGCGCCGTGCCCTTCCCAGCCGTGCACGAGGAACACCAGCGGGGCGCCGTCCCGGCCCCATTGCCAGGCCGCCAGCTTCCCGGCGCTGGTGGCCACTTCCAGCCGTTGCGCCGATTCCAAATAGCCTTCTTCCCGCGGCATCCGTCGCCCGATCCGCTGCGGGTGCAGAAAGACCGTCGCCGCCAATTCACCCAACACGATCGGCGTGTGCGGCTCGGGGGGCACAGCTACTCCCCGCCGCCGGGCTCCTTCGATCAGTGAGGCAGACATCTTCAGCAGGAAGACCCGGGGCGCCCCGGATGTCCAGCCGATGCCGGCCAAACCCGGTTTTGACATCCCCCGTCCCCGCCCTAACTTTGACTCTCTGCTCTATGAATCACCTGCATGCCTATTGGCGGATGGAATACATCGAGGCGCCCCGCGAGAAGTCCGGCGTCAATCTGTTCACGGCTCTGCCCGCACTCGGGGATGATGCCGCCGCGCTCATTATTCACCGCAGCCGGCTCTCCTACCTGATTCTCAACCGCTATCCCTACAATGCGGGCCACTTGCTCGCCGTGCCGTTCCGCAACGTCGCCGACCTCGAGGACCTGGACGCGGCGGAACGCGCCGACCTCATGGACGTGATCATCTTCGGCAAAGCGGTCCTGCGCGCGGCGTTGAAACCCGACGGCTTCAATCTCGGGTTCAACCTTGGCCCGGCCGCCGGCGGCAGCATCACGCACCTCCACGCGCATATCGTCCCGCGCTGGAACGGCGACACCAACTTCATGCCGGTCATCGGCCAGACCCGCGTGCTGCCCCAGTCGCTCGAGGCCATGTACGCGCGGCTGCGGGCCGTCGCGGGAAGCTTACCGCTTAAAGCTTAAAGCTGATTTCCTGTGCCCGAATCCAAGACGCTCCAGTACCCGAACGCCCGTCATCTCAGCCAGCTGTATTGCGGCAGCGAAGACAACCTGACCCGGGTCGAGCAGACCCTGGCCGTTCGCCTCATCACCCGCGACGAGTGGCTGAAGATCGAGGGGCCGGCGGCCGCGATCGCCGCGGCCGAGGAGTTTTTCACGCTGCTCAACGACGGCCGCACCCAGGGCCTGGCGATGCGCACCCCCGACTTTGTGCGTCTGCTGGAAAGCTTCGCCCAGGACCGCGGCGTCAGCCTGCGCAAACTCTTCAACGAACCGCTCGTCATCGCGACCAAACGCAAAAGCGTCGTTCCGAAAACCATCGGCCAGAAAATCTACCTGCAGGCCATCCAGGCCAACCCGATTGTCTTCGGCATCGGCCCCGCCGGCACCGGCAAGACCTACCTCGCCATGGCCGCCGCCATTTCCGCCCTGCTGAAGGGCCAGGTCCAGCGGATCGTGCTGACCCGCCCGGCGGTCGAGGCCGGGGAAACCCTCGGCTTTCTCCCCGGCGATTTGCGCGAAAAAATCCTGCCCTACCTTCGTCCGCTCTACGACGCGCTCCACGACATGCTGGAGGCCGAGGACGTCGCGACACTTTCCGAAAAAGGGGTGATTGAGATCGCCCCGCTCGCCTACATGCGCGGCCGCACCCTGGCCAACGCCTATATCATCCTCGACGAAGCGCAGAACACCACGCCTGAGCAAATGATGATGTTTCTCACCCGCCTCGGCGACGAGTCGCGCATGATCATCACCGGCGATATCACCCAGATTGACTTGCCCCGCGCCAAACCGTCCGGCCTCGTGCAAGCCCCCCGCACTTTGCGCGACATTCCCGGCATCGAATTTCACCATTTCACCGCCTCCGACGTCGTGCGCCATCCGCTGGTCCAAAAAATCATCGACGCCTACGAGCGGGCGAAAGCCGGCGGCGAAGCCCCGAGGGAGCATGCCACCTAGGGCGAAGAGTTCTAACCGGCGGCGCGCGACTTCCGGACGCGCACGGACTCCGATCGCGTCCGCCGGCCGCGTTTCCCCTCCAAGCACTCCGCCGACGAAGCGCCTCATCGCCATCGCGAACGCCCACCCGCGACTGCGCGTCACCCCGCGCGCCATCGCGGCCGCGCTTGCCGTGCTTGACGGACAAGCCGCCCAATTTCTTGACGGCTGCCCCCCCGGTGAGCTTTCCCTGGTTTTCCTGACTGACCCGGCGCTCGCGCAAATCCACGCCGACTTCATGGACGATCCGAGCGCCACGGACGTCATCACTTTCGAAGGCGACCGCTCGGCGGGACTGGCCGGGGAAATCTGCGTTTCCGTCGACACGGCGCACAGTTATGCGGAAACCAACGGACGGGACTTCGCCACCGAGCTGATGCTATATGTGGTCCACGGCTGGCTCCATCTGGCGGGGTACGACGATCTGCAGCCGGCCAAAAAGCGCCGGATGCGCGCCGCCGAAAAGCGCGCGCTGGCCCTCTTGCAGGCCGCGAAGGCCGTGCCTGCATTCAGGCTGACCTGAGCCGTTGCTGCCATTCTGAGCCGAGAGCAGGCAGTTGAATGAGGTGGAGCGCGGCCTCCGGACGCGCTTGCCGATCCGGCTTTCAACCTAAATTCCGCAGTTGGCGGCGAAGAAAGGATACTTTCAGGCGGTTGAACCTGT
>CAZAOI010000361.1:0-3065 GCA_964486705.1 uncultured Oleiharenicola sp.
AGGACGCATCGTTTGCGTAGCCCCAGGCCTCCGCGCATGTGGGGGTTGGCGATCGTTTGCATTCTAAGTGAGAGGGTTACCATCGGGCTAATGCTCGCAACCACAGCCGCCATCGCCGCAGCTGCCGTGGCTCATCGCCCTCCCGGAGCCGGGATCGATGCCGGTGCCGAGTTCATCGGCCAACCGGCAGAGGGTCTGGTAATATTCCTCGCGCGGCAGTCCGAGTGCGTGGGCCGCAAAAGTCTCGGCATCCTCGGCCGAGGCGAATTCGCCATAATTCACGGTGACGAGCTGGTAGAGGGCGAGGTGCGGCACTATCCCGAGCTGCGTCATGTAGACCGGATGCACATACAGGGTGAAGCCCTCCTCCGGCCTGTCGCCTTTCGGCTCGGGAAAAGCAAACTCTCCCGGAGTGAGCCGGGCGCTGTCGAACACCAACTCGCAGGGATAGCGGACGCAGGCGCGGTCCCGCAAAATGGCCTGCAATTCGGTCCAGCCGATCGTCGGGCCGTATTTCTTGAAAATCTCGTCGCCCTTGGCGGCGACGTGGGCGTTGAGCGACAGTTTGGCGTCGCTGGCGGTGAGTTGGGTGGCCATGGGGCGTGGGACCAGCGGGGGATTAGTGCTGGACGGGGTGGGGCAGGGTAACGGCGGCATCGGGCTCGTCGCTCTGGATTTCCGGCTGGCCCTCATTGGCCTTGGAAAGCCGGCCCTGCAAAATCGGCACCGACATGCGCAGGAAAATGGTGTAGCTGAGCAATCCAAACGCCCAGATGCCGAGGCAGACGAGAGTTTCGTTCAACGAGGGCACGTAATCGACAATGGCGCCGAGCGGAGTGGGGATGAAACCGGGGATGACGAGGCCCATGCCCTTCTCGATCCAGATGCCCACGATGCTCAACACGCAGGCGACGTCGAGCCAGCGCAGGCTGCGGCTGACCGGCAGTACCAAAATGACCATGGCGATCAGGTTGAAGGTGATGGCGGTCCAGATCCACGGCACGAGCGCATAGTGCCCGTGCAAACCGACGAAAAGATACTTGGCCGAAGCCCCGTGCGTGGTGCCGGAATAAAATTCCTTGAACACCTCGCACCCGAGCAGGAAGACATTGATGATCATCGAAACCTGGACGATGCTGCGCAGGGTGAGCAGCGCTTTGTCGGTGATCCGGTACTGGGTGACCCGGCGGATAATCTGCAGCGCGAGGATGATGATGGCCGGGCCGGCGGTGAAGGCGGAGGCGAGAAAGCGCGGGCCGACGATGGCGGCGTTCCAGAAGGGCCGGCCCCCGAGGCCGACATAGAGGAAGGCTGTGACGGTATGGATGGAAACCGCCCAGATGATCGCCCCGAACACAAAGGGAATGTAGAACCACTGGGAGGGTTTGCGGTTTTGGTAGCGGCAATACAGCAAATAGCCGCAGATGTGGACGTTCAGCAGCAGGTAGCCGTTGAGCACGATGACGTCCCAGCTGAGCATCGACTTCGGGAAGTTCATCTGGCCGATGCCGGGGATGAGATGCCAGAAGCGGTCGGGCCGGCCGAGGTCAACGGTCACGAACGCCAGGCACATGATGATGGCGGCGACCGCGAGCAACTCGCCAAAGATGACGAGATCGTGCAGCTCCTCGTTGTCATAGATGTAGACGGGGACGACCATCATCACGGCGGCGGCGGCCACGCCGACGAGGAAGGTGAAGTTGGCGATATAGACGCCCCAGGACACCTCGTCGCTCATGCCGGTGACCACCAGGCCGTGAACGAGTTGTTTGGCGTAGGCATTGAGGCCGACCAGCGCGATGGCCGTGAGCAGCCCCATCCAGAGGTAGTAGCGCCAGTCGCCGACGAAGGCGATGCGGGCGCAGCGCCGGAGAAACACCAGGTAGTTGCGGGCGGCGGTGATCATGGGCAAAGGCAGACTGGCGCATGAGCGCAGGGATGGAGTCGGGTGGGCGTCGGTTTCCATACCGACGCTTGTCGCCGATGTGGAAATCGACGACCACCACAGGCCGCAGGCATCCAGAGCGGGAGCGGTTGCAATGGCCTGGGCACGGTTACGTGGAGGGAAGCGCTCATTTGTCGAAGTAGTAGAAGAAGCGCGGATTGGTGCCCATTTCCTCCTTCAGCTGGATGAAGACGCGCTTCGTCCGCAGGATGTAGGAAATCTCACTCTCGGGATCCAAGATATTGCCGAACTTGCGCGCGCCGACCGGGCAGACTTCAAGGCAGGCGGGGTATTTGCCCACCCGGGTGCGCTGGATGCAGAAGTGGCATTTCTCCATCACCCCCATCTTGCGGGGACGGTTGCCGAGGTAGGCCATCTCCGGATTGAGGCGGTCCGCCGGGATCTCGGGCTTGGAGAAATTGAACCGCCGCGCCCAGTAGGGGCAGGCCGCTTCACAGTAACGGCAACCAATGCACCAGTCATAGTCGATCACGGTGATGCCGTCCTTTTCCTGCCAGGTGGCGTTGACCGGGCAAACCTTCACGCAGGGCGGGTTTTTGCACTGCTGGCACTGCACCGGCATGTAGAAGAAGCCCTTGTCGGGAACTTCCTTGTCGTCGTAGGTATGATTGCCCTTCTCGACGTCCATCGAGCCGTGGGGCATCTTGAGCACGCGGATGTATTGAATCTCCGGGCTGCGCGACTGGTTGTTTTCGGCGACACAGGCATGCACACATTTGCGGCAGCCGATGCAGCGGGTGAGATTGAGGGCATAGACGAACTCGACGCCGTCCATTGGCTTCAGGTCCCGTACATGGGGGCGAATACCGTACTGGTGCTCGACCTCGTTGGAGATCCGCTCGAGCACTTTCTTCATCTCCTCCGGCGTCAGCTCCTTGTAATATTTCTGAAGAAATTCCTCGGAGGAGGTGAAGTCCTTGAGTTCCCGCAGCGGGGCGAGGCTGGCGGCGAGCGCGGACAGACCGGCAAAGGCGGCGGTCGAGCGGAGAAAGCTCCGCCGGTCGAGGGCGCCGCCGTTGGGGGCGGCGGGTGGGGGCGTGGTCGTGGGGAGGGGCATATCAGGGCGTGGTTTCTGTATGCGATACCGGATGAGTCGGGG
>CAZAOI010000362.1:0-3060 GCA_964486705.1 uncultured Oleiharenicola sp.
GGAGGATTCGCCCTACCCAAGACTCCGTCACTTCTATGGGTAAGACTCAATAGGATGATCGCGGGCGCCGATGGTGATGGATCTTTCGCCCGGCTCAGGATGACGGCTTCGGTGGTTTGGAAGAGGGCTAAGATTCAAAACCCTTGTGCCTGTCTGATGCCGTTTCTGTAGCTTGAATACACACCCGAGCAGATTTGCCGGGCGGGGGGAGGGCAATCTGCCGCGGGCAGGCATGGCTGGAACGAGGCGGCTGAGCCAAAGTGGTCGCCGGATCTTGTCGGGTTGCCGCCCGGTGAAGGTTGATCCCCGCGGGCTGACCGGCTTCGAACGCCGCTCCGCCGGTTCAGATCAGCCCGAGCTTCATCTTTCCTTCCTCGGAAATCATGGACTGATTCCAGGGTGGTTCCCAGGTGATGCGGACGTCGGCGGCGCTCACGCCCGGAACCAGAAGAATCTTTCCCTTGGCGTCCTCGGCGATGGCCGGACCCATGCCGCAACCGGGGGCGGTAAGGGTCATCGCGACATCCACCTTGAAGCCGCCGTCGTCGAGCTTCGCAACGTCCATGTTATAGACGAGGCCGAGGTCCACGATGTTGACGGGAATTTCCGGATCAAAAACTTTGCGCATCTGGTCCCAGATGGCTTCCGGGTCGGGGGCCCCATCGGCCAAGGTCGCCGTCGTGACGGTGTGCACCACCGCGGTCTCTCCGATCGCGTCGGCATCCTTGCCCTCAATTCGGAAAAGGCCCGTCGAGGTTTGCACGGTGTAGCTGCCGCCCAGCACTTGGTGGATGAACACCGAGTCGCCTTGGAAAAGGGTCTGCTTATCGCCGCTGGGGATCTGGGTGACAGTGATCTCGCGGGTGAGGATGCGGTCGCGTTTGTCGGTGCTCATGGAAGAAGAGTGGTCATCACGAAATACACTAAATACACGAAAGGAACAGATAGGGTTTCGTGTTTTTCGTGTGTTTCGTGGTGATCAAATCAGGCTTTGAATTTTTCGCGGATGATTTCGGACAGGGTGTCGTGGAGCTGCGGGTTCTCGATCTTGCCCAGGACTTCCTCGAAGAAGCCGAAGACGAGCAGTTCCTGGGCCTGGGCGGGCTTGATCCCGCGGGACTCAAGGTAAAATTCCTGCTCCGCATCGATCCGGGCTGTGGTGGCGCCGTGGGTGCAGCGGACGTCGTTGGCCTGGATTTCCAGGCCGGGCAGCGAGTTGGCCTCGGCTTCCTCGCTGAGCATGAGGTTGCGGTTGCTCTGGTAGGCGTCGGTCTTCTGCGCGTCGGGGTCGACCACGATCAGGCCGGAGAAGATGGTCTTCGCCTGATCGAGCAGCGCGTTCTTGTAGAGCAGATTTGAGCTCGTGTTCGGCGCCTGGTGGATTTGCAGCGTCCGCTGGTCGAACTCCTGCGTGCCGTGTGCGATCGTGAGCGCCAGCATCTCCGAATGCGCGCCCGGCGCCTGCAACTGGGAAAAACTCTCGTGCCGCGCCTGGCGCGCCCCGGCGTGGAGATTGATGGAAAGGACGCGGGCGTCGCGCCGGGCGACCGTGGCGTTGAACTGAAAAGACAGGGTCTCGCGGCTCCAGTCTTGCATGGCGACGTAGGTGACCTGGGCGCCGTGGCCGACGTAGAGGTCGTTGCCGCCGCAGGCAAACTGGGCGCCGGCCCCGACGGACGACCGGAAGAAATCGGCGACGGTGACGCGGGCGTTGTCCTCGGCTACGACCAGGGTGTGGGGGAACAGGGCGGTGCCGGTGCCGGAGGCGTAGTGGAAGATGCCAAAGGGCAATTCGACCGTCACGTTGCGCGGCACGTAGACGAACGCGCCGTTTTCGATAAACGCCTCGTGCAGCGCGACAAATTTTTCCGACCCCAGCTTCGAGGGCTGGGTCAGCAGGTGGGAGCGGACCAGTTCGCTGTGGTGCAGGAGCGCATCCTGCAGCGTGGTGAAGATCACGCCCTGCCGGGCGAGGTCGGCGGAAAGCTTTTCCTCATGGACGAGCCGGTGATTCGCCAGCAGCAGGGTACCGGCCCCGGGCACGCCGAGATTCTGGTGGGTAACTTGTTCGAAGGTGATGGCCTCGGCCAAGTGGAAACCGTCGAGCGTGAGGCCGGACAGATTGGAGAATCGCCAGCCTTCGTCGGTGCGGGACGGGAAGGGCAGGGCGGCAAAGCGCGCATAGGCGGCGCGTTTGCGGTCCAGCCACCACGCGGGCAGGTGAGAAACCCGGGCCAGGTGGGTGGCGAAGGCTTCGGCGGTGAAGGAGCCGGTGAGGGACGGAACAACGGAAATTGTGGAGGACATTGGTTTAATCGTTCTCTTTATCTTAATCGTTCTCCTTCTCTCGGCTTTGGTCGTTCAATTTCAGAGGTGAGAACGAGAAAGATTAAGAGAAAGAGGAAAGATTCGGCGATCAACCGACCGAGCCCTCCATCTCCAGATCGATGAGGCGCTTCAGTTCGACGGAGTATTCCATCGGAAACTGGCGGGCGAGGTCGTTGATAAAGCCGTTGACCGCGAGGCTCATGGCCTGGGCCTCGGTCAGGCCCCGGGACTGCATGTAGAAAATCATGTCCGCACTGACCTTCGACACGCTGGCCTCATGCTGCGTGGCATTCTGGTCGCCGCGCGCGGTGATGGCCGGGTAGGTGTCGGTGCGGCTGTTGGTGTTGATCAGCAGCGCGTCGCACTCGGTGTTGTTCTTGCAGCCCTTAAGGTGCTTCGGGATGTGGACGACCCCGCGGTAGGTGGAGCGCCCCTGGCCGACCGAGATGGATTTGGCGATGATGTTGGACGTCGTGTTGTTCGCGGCGTGGATCATTTTGGCGCCGGTGTCCTGATGCTGACCATCGTTGGCGAGGGCGATGGAGAGGACTTCGCCGCGGGCGCGCTCCCCCTTCAGGACGACGCCGGGATACTTCATCGTCAGGCGGCTGCCGATGTTGCAGTCGATCCACTTGATCTCGGCGTCCTCGTGGGCCACGCCGCGCTTGGTGACGAGATTGAAGACGTTGTTCGCCCAGTTCTGGACGGTGATGTACTGGATCTTGGCGCCCT
>CAZAOI010000363.1:0-3053 GCA_964486705.1 uncultured Oleiharenicola sp.
GGCGATCGATTGCCACGGAATCGCAATACCCGCGGCGCATGGCCTCGCGGAGCAGCACCGTTAAGAACCGCAGGTCGGTGAGGGCTGTGTTTCTTACGATGAAGTTGCCATTCGGTCTTTTTCTTGAGGTTCGCCAGTCGACCCACTTTTGCGCATGCTCATATCTTATCATGGCCGGCACCGTGAGTCCGGTCTCGTGGAGCCATGTCTGAAGTACCTTCCACCCGTTGAAAGCCCTGACTCTGGTCTTACCGGCAGGGTAGCGATCGCGCAAATAGGTCTCGGCCCAATGTTGCCATGCTGATTTTTCGAGTACGGGCTTCATCCCTTTTGCGTCGGCGCTAAGTTTCCTGGCCAGTGCAATCACGTTACGGCGTCCCATTGGATCATCGATACGGATCTTGGTGCTCTTCCAAACGCGCTTATTTTTTGTCGGGTCAAAATATACGATATTCCAGTATGGGCTGCCGGCCTTCTTGAAGATCGAAACGTTTTCCATGCAAATAGAGTGGCACAAAGTGCCACAGCGCTCAAACACTAAAACCTACAACTACATATAAAAACAAACACTTACAAACACTTCGATAGTGTACCTCTTGTCTCCTCGGTTCGATTCCGAGACTCGCCACCATTTTCAATCAAGTAGTTGCGAATCTCGGATGAGGCCGATCGCGACCCGCCAGTCCGATTGCGTCGTTTGGAATCGAGATGTTAACCTGCATCCATCACACCCCGAGGGGTGACGGATGCACCCTGTCGGGCCGACAGGGTCGGAGTTAACCGCGACCTAGTCGCCTTTCCGCGCTCGTCGGGCGTGGAAAGCGGCAGCGTCAGATTGGAAAAACTGTGATTCATCCGGGTTAACGTCCCGCGTGATGCGAACGCCATCGAACGGGTCGCCTGGCGGTCTCCAACCAAGTGCCGCCCGCTCACGGAAGCCAAAGCCCTCGCGGCGCCTTGACGACGGTTACGTCGACCAAACGAACGGGGTAGAATTCATTCTCCAGCATCTCATCCAGCAAGGGATGTTTTTTCCGCCGTTGAAATGCGTCCATGATGCGATTTTTTAACGCGGGGCCGCCCACGGAAAAGTCAATGAAGACGCAATCTTGCTCGGTCCCGTTCGGGAGCAAAGTCCGCTTCGGCTGGTCGTCGATGACCGGCACATGGCAGGCGCCGAAGAACTCGATCCATTGGTTCCGGCGCTCTTCCTCCGCTGCCGGCGAGAGCGTGGCGACGAAAATCATGTCGTTCTTTGGTCGTTCAGCTTTCATCGGGTCGTGCGCCAGCGTATCGGGGCCTCGGCGGTCGGCGCAACTCGCTTCGGGCGGAGCGTCAAGCAAACCGGCCTGAGGAATTTTTTTCCGGTAAAGCTTGGGAGAAGTGTGACGTAGTAAATGGGGTAAGCCGGTTCTTTCAGGAAACAAAATCAAGGCATACTATTCTTATACATGCCTGTGCTGCCACAACCCAGTAGTCCCCACTCCCTCGTGGAGATAATCGGTGACGAATGCTGGCAACTAGGGCTTGGCCACCGAATTGGTCAACTCGCCTGAGAGAACCGGCGTTTCTTTTTTTCCGGGCCATCGCCGGTCCTGGCACAGTGCGGCAGCGCGGGGCTTGCCGGTTTTCCGCCGGCCTCCCGGCCCGCTTTGGCTGGCGGTCAGCGTAAGCCCGCTGGGCAATCCGGTTTTCTTCGAATGACAGAGATACCATTGGAATTTTCCGGGATGAAGGTGTATCTTCCCCGTGTGGCCACGGGGCCACATGATAGCTGAAAGGTCAGTCGTTCAGATGTCAGGTTAAGGTTAGGTAGTAGTCCAAAAGTTAAAAACTCAGTAGACTCCGCCAAAACCAAGACGAAGATAAGCGCCATTGCGCGCTCGCGGGCTCGACCCGCATAATGAAGAGCCTCCCCGGCATTAGACGAGGAGGCTCAATTTTTTTCGGGGCGTAACTCTCCCGGTGATTCCGCCGGCGGATTCGCCTCCCTCGGCGAGTTGTCTTGCCTCAGTCCGACGGGCGCCTGGGCGGGGCTGAGGTCGGGCCCGCGTTTACGGTCATATTAGAAATTGAAGCGGTCGATGTTGGCCTTGTTGAAAATATAGGGCTTTCCCAGCAGAATGTTGTCACCCTTGATTTCGAAGGCGCCGAGCGAACCGGCTGTGAAACTGGTGGCGCCGGGCTTGAGCTCATTCTTCGCGAGCGCGGCGGCGGCAAAAACCGTCAAGTAGCCGAGGTCCTCGGTGTTCCAGAGCATGACGCTTTCGGTGACGCCTTCGTGGACGTAGCGCTTGTTTTCGTTGGGCAGGCCGAGGCCGATGACCTTCACCTTGCCGGTCTTGCCGGCCTGCTTCACGGCTTCGGCGGCGCCAGGCGTGCCGGGCGTGCAGATGGCGATAATGACTTTCAGGTTGGGGTTCGCGCTCATCAGGGCGGTGGCCTCGGATTGCGCCTTGTCCTTGAGATCGTCGCTCGGCCGGACGGCGACGAGTTTCATTTTCGGATAGTTCACCGGGAGCCGCGCATCGATGTGCTTGAGCCATTCCCGCTGGTTCCCGGCGGTGAGCGTGGCGGTGATGATGGCGAACTCGCCCTCTTCGCCCATCAGCCGCGCGGCTTCGTCCAGCAAGCCGAAGGCGATGCCCTCCGGCGTGGCCTGGTTGACGAAAAAGGAGCGGGCATCGGGCAGGGCATCGGCGTCATAGGTGACAACCTTGATGCCCTGTTTCTGCGCCTTGCGGAGCGCGGTCGAGAGGCCCTCTTTGTTCTCCGCCGCCACGGTAATGACATCCACGCCGAGCGTGATCCAGTTTTCGACAATCTCATTCTGCTTGGCGGCGTTGCTGTCGGTGGGACCGTCGAAGAGCAACTCGACCCCGAGTTCCTTCGCCGCTTTGTCCGCGCCCGCCTTGCAGGAGATGAAGTAGGCGTTGCCCTTGGCCTTGGGCATCATGGTGATCATGAGCTTGCCGTCGGCGGCGACGGCGGGCGCGAGGCCGGCCAGCAGCAGGCCGAGGGAAAGGAGGAGACGCAGGGCGGGGGTTTTCATG
>CAZAOI010000364.1:0-3047 GCA_964486705.1 uncultured Oleiharenicola sp.
GGGTGAAGTTCAGCGGCGGGTTGCTGGCCGGGCTCCCGGGGCTGGACGGCATCCGAGTGCGGCGGGCGGGAAACACCTACGAGCCCATTGCGGGCATGGGTGACGTCGCCAGTCTGCTCGCGACCGCGCAGTTGCAGGCGCCCCACCTTTATCGGGAGTGGCTCATCGTGTCGCTGGCCCGGTTGGAGCCGAATGACGAGATCGTGGTCAAGGCGCAGGAGATCCCGGAAATCATTTTCAGCCGGAAGCGGGATTTTTTCAAGCAGGTCGCCCAGCTCGATTACGTGGTCGACGCGGCGCGGGTGCTGCCTGAGCCTACGCTGCAATCCATCAATCTCGCGCTTGAAGGCCAGGTCCCGGTCAAACTGCAAAGCTCGCCCGATGAACTGGCGAAACTCGCTCCCCCCACTTTCTTAATTCAACCAGCACAACGGAAGGCAAAACGTGATTTCTAATCGCAGCAAACTCATTGGGGCCGTCGAAATCGGCACGGGGAAAATCGCCGTGCTCGTGGGCGAAATCGCTCGCGGACGCAGCCTGAACATTATCGGCGTGGGCGTTGCGCCCTCGCGCGGCGTGATGAAGGGCGAGGTCGTCGACTACAAGGCGGCCTGCGAGGCAACCCATCATGCCTTGGAAATGGCGGAGACCCGCGCCGGGGCCCGGATCGAGGAAGTCTGGCTGGCGCAGACCGGCGGCCATTTGGATGGCTTCTACAATGAGGCGTCGGTCAACGTGAAGTCGGCCGACAACACCGTCACCGCCCTCGACATCGCGACGGTCTGCGGGCTCGCCAAGGAAAAGGAGCTCCCCGCGGGGCGCTCGCGGATCCACGATATTCGCCGGCCCTTCCGGCTCGACGGCCGCGCGGTGCCGGATGCGGAACATTTGTCGGGGCGCCGGCTCGAGGTCGGTTACTGGATTGTCCATGGAAACGAGGGCAAGGTGAGCGACAATATCCATGTGGTCGGTGGCTACCATCTTGAGGTGCGCGAGCTGGTGCTCGCCAGCCTGGCCAACGGATCCCTGCTGACCACGCCGGAGGAGCGGCTGAAAGGCGCCCTCGTGGTCAATTTGGGCAAGGGCATCACCGACTACGTGCTCTACCGCGATGGGCATGTGCTGGTCACGGGCACGCTCCCGGTGGGCGGCGACCATCTCACCAACGATCTTAGCATCGGTCTGCGCGTCACCACCGCGCAGGCGGAACTGATCAAGCTGCGCCATGCGCGCGGCGTGGTGCAATCCCGCGACAAGACCGACAAGGTCTGGCTCAACGGCGATGCGTCGTTCGGCGACCGGCAACTCCCAAAAATGGCGATCGAAACCATCACGGCGGCGCGCACCGCGGAATTGCTGGAGGTCTTGAAACACAAGATCGGTCCGGCGTTCGTGCCGGAACATTGCGGCGCGGGCATCATCCTGACGGGCGGCACGTCGAAATTGCCGGGGATCGAGGAGGCCGCCACGCGGGTCTTCGGTTTGGCGGCACGCCGGGGCGAACCGCCCTCTTGGGTGAAGGACGAATTGAAAGATCCGATGTTCAGCACCGTGCTGGGCGTCTTCCAGTTCGGGCTGCGCACCGCCCATGAACACGCCGTGCCCGCGCGCCGCAAGACCGGCCTGCTGAGCAACCTGACCAAACTTTTCACCAATTCTTGAGCCATGGACCAGACTCCGAACGAACTTCCCCTCGAAGCCCTCACCGACCGCAACGTCGGCATCAAGCTTGTCGGCGTGGGCGGCGGCGGCTCCAACGCCGTCGACCGGCTGAAGATGGAAAACCTCGACCGCCTGCAACTCGCGGTCATCAACACCGACCTGAAGGCGCTGAGTACGTCGCCGGTGCAGGACAAAATTCTCATCGGCACCGCGCTGACCCGCGGCCTCAGTGCCGGCGGCGATCCCGAGATGGGCCGCAAAGCCGCGGAAGCCGACGCCGACAAGATCGCCGAAATCGTCAAGGATACCGACTTGGTTTTCCTGGTCGCCGGACTGGGTGGCGGCACGGGCTCCGGCGCCGCCCCGGTGGTCGCTGAGATCGCGGCCGAGGCGGGTGCGGTCGTCATCGCCTTTGTCACGCTGCCCTTTAGTTTCGAGGGCGGACGCCGGCGCAAGCAGGCGGAGGAGTCGCTGGCCGAACTGCGCCGCGTGTGCGACGCGGTGATCCCGCTTTCGAATGACATGCTCCTGCAGGAAGGCACGGAGCAGACGAGCGTGCTCGATTCTTTTTCCCAGGCGGACGAATGGATCGGCCGCGGCGTGAAATCGATCTGGGCGATGCTGTCGCGCACCGGCCTGATCAACGTGGATTTCACGGCCCTGCGGCAGGTCTTCCAACAGCGCGGCGGCAAGACGCTTTTTGGCCTGGGAGTGGGTGACGGGGAGAATCCGGCCCAGGCCGCGCTCGAGGATCTCAAGCGGTGCCCGTTGCTCCATACGCCGGAGTACGCGCGCAAAGCCGACCGGCTCCTCATCAATATCACGGGCGGGGCCGATCTCAGCCTGACCAAGGTCAACGAGCTCATGACCGCGCTCACCGAGGAATTTGGCCGCGAAGCGCACGTCGTCATGGGCGCGGCGATCGACGAGGGCCTGCAGGGCAAGGTGGAGATCTGCGTCATCGGGACGACGGATCTGGGCGGGCGCAATTTCGTGCGCCGGGCCGCCCCGCCCGCCCCGCGGAAGACCGCGGACAAGGCCACTGGCGCCTCCACGACGTCGTCCGCCGCGGAGAGCAACACGAACTTCCGCACCACGGTCACGACCGATTCCTCGCGGCCTCCGATGGTGTTGGACCCGGATACGACCAAGCAGGTGGAATTCGGATTTCAAGGCGAGCCGGCGGACAATCGCGGCTCGTTTGAGAAATCGGACCGGAATCTTTTCGAGGGCCAGGACCTCGACGTCCCCACGTACCTGCGCAAAGGCGTCAAGATCACCGTCTGAGTTACCCCTTTACTTCTCCGATGGTTTGCGCGTGTTAGGCTCTATGTTCATCGACGAAACAACGATCAAGGCCAAGGCAGGCGACGGCGGGCGCGGTT
>CAZAOI010000365.1:0-3026 GCA_964486705.1 uncultured Oleiharenicola sp.
GGCGCACCGCGCCGGTGGGGTGGGCGTCGGTTTCCATACCGACGCTGGTCTCGATCGGCGCGGACGCCGGTCGGCGATCCGGTTTCCCCTCTTAGCTCTTCGTGTTTCAGCAGAGTTTTTGAGGTTCCTTGACTTGCGGCATTGCCATCGAGCGCGTCCTGTGTGATCTTTCGTGCGCATGAACAAATATCTCCTCCTTCCCGTACTGGTCAGCAGCCTGATTCTTGCAGGCTGCGGCAAAAAAGAAGAAGCGGCCGCTCCGGTCGCCGCTGCTTCCGCCGTGGCGACTTTCGAGTTCACGGCCAGCGATAGCATGAAATTCAATCTGACTAGCTTTGAGGTCAAAGCCGGTCAGGACGTGAAAGTCACCCTGACCAACATGGGCAACATGCCCAAGGCGGCGATGGGCCACAATTGGGTGCTCCTGAAAAAGGGCGCCGATACCAAGGCGTTCGTTGATGCGGCGGTCATGGCGGCCGCGACGGACTATGTGCCGGCGGCGTTGGCTGATCAGGTGCTGGCCCACACCAAGATGCTTGGGCCGAAGCAGAGCGACGAGGTCAGTTTCAAGGCCCCGACCGAGCCGGGAGAGTATTATTTCGTCTGCAGCTTTCCGGCGCATTACCTGTCCGGCATGAAAGGCGTGATGATCGTCAAGTAATCCCGAGCCCCGTCGCCTCCTCCTCAAACCGGGCCCTCGGCCCGGTTTTTTTGCGCCGGCCGTTCACCCGGCCGGAAGCGCCGGCCACCACACGTAAAGGAAAAGATAGACCAGCACGCCGGTGACCGAGACATAATACCAGATGGGAAAGGTGAAGCGGGCCCATTTCTTGTGGGTGACGAAATCGCCCTTGATGGCGAAGAGGAAGGTGCGCGGCACCAGGTAGGCGATGGCGATCGCGAGCACGATGTGCGAAATCAACATCGTGTAATAAAAGGCGCGCAACGCCGGATCCGCGCCGCCGAACGGCGTGTGGACGCCGCGCATCAGGATCTTGTGCGTGACGTAGCCGACGAGGAAAATCGCCGACACGGCGCCGGCGGTCAGCATGGCGGCGCGGTGCGCCTCGCGCTTGCCCAGCTTGATGAAAACAAAGCCCAGCGTGATCAGCACCGTGGCGGTGGCGTTGAGCGCGGCGTTAAAGGTCGGAAGGTCTTGGGTGGTCACGGGGACTTGATGTAGGAGCCTGCTTGCAGGCGATTCTGGAGATGGTCCGTCTTTCGGCTCGCGCCTACAGTTTGAAGATAAAGCGATCGGTCACCAGTGCGCCCAGCAGCAGCGGCAGATAGGCGATGGAGATGAAAAACAATTTGCGGGCCTCGGTCTCGCGTTCTTTCGGATTCAAAAACGTGATGGCGGAGCGGAGAAACCACAGGCCGAGGGCCAGCGCGAAGGCCCCGTAGTACCAACTGGTATAGCCGAGCAGCGTGGGTGAGACGCTGGCGGCCACCAACAGGACCGTCCAGATGAACGCGCGGCGGGAGACCTTGGTGCCGGAGGGATCGACCACCGAGAGCATGGGGAAGTGCGCGGCGGCGTAGTCCTGGCGGTAGGTCCAGGCCAGCGCGAAGAAATGCGGCATCTGCCAGGTGTAAAGGATGGCGAAGAGCGCCCAGCCGAGCGCCGGGTTGGAGCGCCCTGCCGCGGCCCAGCCGATCATCGGGGGCAGCGCCCCGCTGATCGCCCCGATCTCGGTGGACCAACGCGACCATTTTTTGGCCGGGGTATAAATGGCCAGGTAGGCGACGATCGTCGCCAGCCCGAGAAACGCCGACATGCCGTTGACCAGTTTGAACAGCACGATCAGCCCGCCGATACACAGCGCCCACCCGAGCACAAACGCCGAGCCCGGCGGCACCAGCCCGCGGGGTATCGGCCGGTCCTGCGTGCGCTTCATCAAGGCATCGAGATCGCTTTCCATCCATTGATTCAACGCCGCCACACCGCCGGCGCACATCCCCGTCCCGAGCACGAGCAGCGCGGTGCGCGACCATTCCCAGTACGGGACGGCGGCGAGATAACCCACCATCGCCGTCGAAACCGACAACAGGCTGAGGCGCGGCTTGGTCAACTCCAGGTACTGCCGCCAGCCGGCGCCGGTTTTGCCGGCGGGTTGCGGGACAGACTGAGGTTCGCTGGTGGCGGTCATGCGGCGGGTTTGGAGGCCCCGAACCAATCACGATGCGAGAGCATGACGAGCAGGAAAGTGACGGCCAGGGTCAGCGCGCCGACGAGCACGTGGCTGGAGGTGGTGTAGGCGTTGCGGCCCGACCAGATGATCTGGGCGCCGAGGTAGACTTGGAGCGCCAGCAACCCGACCGCCCCGAGCCACAGCCCGCGCATCGGGCGCGACACCGCCGGGTCCCGCCAGAGGACATGCCCGTAGGCGAAAAGCGCGACCGTGATGGCGCCGGCCAGCACCCGGTGGGCGAAGTGGATCGCCACGCGGAAATCCCACTGGGCCGGCACCAGCCCGCCTTCCGGCGTCAGGGGGAAGGTCGGGATGGCCAGCCCGGCGAAGCTGTGGCGCATGATGGCGGCCACGGCCAGTTGGGTGAAGAGCAGTCCCATGCAGATGCGGCCGAGGGTGATCGTGCGGCCGTTGACCCGGCCCTTCAATCCGGCATGGGAATTGATCCACGGAGCCGAGCAGGCGAGCGCGATGGCGAAGAGGGTGCAGACGTACATCTGCGCGAGGCAGGCGTGCAGCATGGCAAAGAGCCGGCCGACGCTCGTCTCCAGCGCGGCGATGTGCAGGTGGTCGAACAACACGCGCAGGCCGCCGACGAGGGCCTGGGCCAGCACCAGCAGCGCGGCAAAGAGCGCCAAGCGGCGCAGCCAGGCCCGCTCTTCCGTCCGCCAGATCCACACTCCGATGATGTAGGTGAGGGTGCTCATCACCGCCGCCGACAACCGGTGCGAGTGCTCGGCAAACATGGCGATGTCGGTCAGCCAGCCCGTGGGATTCAGTGAGCCGTTGGAAAGCGGCCAGTCGGCAAAGGCCATGCCGGCCCCGATCGTGGTG
>CAZAOI010000366.1:0-3005 GCA_964486705.1 uncultured Oleiharenicola sp.
GGCGCCGGCTCGCCCACAGCCTGCTCTTGCATGGCGAAAATCTCGGCACGCTCGCCCTGGTGGCCCACGCCATCGCTGACCGGCTGCTGAATGATCCGCGGGAGCCCAGCCAGTATTTTGCGCCCAAGCAGCATCCGGATTTTCATTCCCTTCGCCCCGCCGGCAAGATGCGGCAAATCGGCGCCGAGCCCACCCGCGAACTGATCGGCAGAATCCAGGTTTCATCGACGATCTCGCCGCGCAAGGTCGCCGTCATTTACGAAGCCGACCGGATGAACACGGCCGCGTCCAATATCTTCCTGAAAACCCTCGAGGAGCCGACGCCGACCACGACGATCCTGCTGCTGACCACCCGGCCCTACTCGCTGCTCGCCACCATCCGCAGCCGCTGTCTGCACTTCCGTTTCACCGACGCGGGCAATGAGGCGCTGGCTGACGCGGATGAGGCGACCCGCGAACTCTGGAAGGCCACCCGCACCGACTACACGGCCTGGCTCGCGCAACTGTCGGCCGGGGTTGCGGAAAAACGCGCGGTGGCCGACCAGCTCATGGGCGTCTATGGGCTCATCACCCGCTTTAATGCGGTGCTGGCGGCGGCCACCGACCTCATCTGGAAAACGCAAAAGGCGAAACTGCCCGAGGATCTCGATGACGACGAGCAGGTCGCCATCGAGACCGGCATCGCCAACGGCATCCGGCAGAAACTTTTCGTCGAGCTGGAGCACACGACGCGCGCCTTTGCCCACGAACGCCTGCGGGCCGGGGATCCGTCCGTGAGCCGTTCACTTACTGCGGCCATCGAAAAGCTCGAGCACAACGCCGGTTTGCTCCGTCTTAATCTCAACGAGTCCGCCGCCTTCGAGGATTTCCTCCTGGCGTCCTTGCGGCTGTGGTCGAAACGCTGAGCCAAGTGCAATAGGTGGGCGTCGATGTCCCCACCGATGCTTACCGCCGATGCACCCGGTTGTTCGCGGCGGCGAACCCGGGGCCCGTCGCGCCGCCTCCGCTGCGGTTGGGAAACCGCCGACCCCGTTTTCGAACGGTCACTCCCCGCCCAACACCAGCCGCACAAACTCTTCGCGCCGGTCCATGTGCGGATTGTGGCCGGCCCCGGCAATCGTCGCGATCCGGGCGGCGGGAAAATGTTGGTGGATGACCGCGTGGTCGCCGCTTTGGATGTACTGGGATTGACCGCCGGCGATAAACAGCGCCGGTCCGGTAAACCGGTCTGGCGATTGCAGACTGTTTTTCTCCAGCGACGGAAGGGCGGCGGTGAGTCCGCGCAAGTTGACGGCCCAGTGCCAGGCGCCGCTTTCGCCCCGTTCGAGATTCGTGGCGAGGAATTTTCGCATCCCGAGATTTGGCACCCGCGCCTCAAACCGCAGCTCGGCCTCGGCACGCGACTTCAGGCTGGCGAGATCGAGTTCGTTCATGGCGGTAAATTCGACCCGGTGGGCGACCGAGTCGTAATCCTTCGGTGCGATGTCGACGACCACCAACCGCTGCACCCGCTCCGGATGGCGACAGGCCAGCAGCATCGCCGTTTTTCCGCCCAGGCTGTGGCCGATGACGACGGTCTGGGCCATCCGCCGCGCATCCATCCACTCAATGATATCAGCCACCATGAGTTCATAAGTTATCTCGACCGCGTGGGGAGATTTTCCATGGTTCCGAGCATCGAGCGCGAAGACGTGGTGCTGGATGGCGAGGTCGCGCCCGGTCGTCTGCCAGTTACGGGCCGACCCCAACAGGCCGTGCAGGACGAGCAGCGGCGGATGCCCTGCCCCGCCCAGGTCGGTATGATGGAGTTGAACCACGATGACACGGAGACACGGAGCCAACCCCCGAGACAAATCAAATTTCCGCAGATCCGGCCCGGGCCAAGAGCCGGGATCGGGCTGGGGGTTGCCGTTTGGCTTAGCCGGCGGCGAGCGCCGTTCTGGGCACCCTCGCCGCGGCAGGGTTGACTGCGGGGGGACTTGGCGTGAACTTCGTTGCAGCCAATGGAGCCCGTCACAGAAACTTTCTACGATGCCCACCCACCGGTCGCGCTGCCTCATACCGTGCCGGGCCCGGACGGGCACAGCGTCAAGGAACTCACGGCGCACTGCCAACGGTGCAGCCGCGTGCTGACTGACCTCCATGGAACGGCGACCGATCACCGCAATTGGACGGATTTCGTAGTCGCCGCCCCCTGCCCCCAGTGTCGCGGCGTGACGCACGCGCGCCTGCGGATTCATTCCGACGGGCAAGTGCAGCATTATTCGGAAACCGGATGGGTCGAGCAGCTTTCCCTATCCCCCTGGGACCGTTTCGTCATTGGTGCGCACCGGCTTCTTTTTCGCCGCTGGGGGAAGTGAGACCCATCACGGTTTGAGCGCGGCTCCACACGCTGGGTAAAGCCACGCGGCGATCGCCGATCGCGGACTTTTTTGCCGCTGATTCCGGGTAGATATTTTCAGTAAATGCCAATCCGTTGGCACGACTCTTGCGTGTGTCACGTTCGCATCATCGTTGTTGAGCGTAGATTAGGGAAGCCACGCAAATGACTTTCATCATTGCAATTCGCTGATGCAAAAATAGAAAAAACCCTTATGAAAAATTTGCTAAAGACATCCGGGCTCCCGGCGGGAGTGCATCCTTTGGATTTTTGCCAAGACAAAGAGACGTCCGGGCAAGCGATGGAGCAAATCGGAGGGCCCCTCGCGCGCCGTTCACGGAGCGGATTTTTCATGGCCGGTCTGGTGGCGACGCTCTGCGCATTAACCAACGTGGCACCCGCGGCGACGATTTGGGTCGACTCGCTCGCAGACCCCACGGCCGCGGGTCAGACCACTCTTCGCGACGCGATAACCGCGGCGAAGATCGGGGATACGATTAAGTTTCTTCCCGAATTATTCACCGACGAATCGGTCAAGACCGTCACGCTCTTGACCGAGCTGAGCGTTGCAAAAGACCTGACCATCACAGGACCGGACGATGCCCCTGGAACCACGACGCCCCCC
>CAZAOI010000367.1:0-2949 GCA_964486705.1 uncultured Oleiharenicola sp.
GGACACGGCTCACTCGCGGGTTTTCCATGCTGACCATAGCCGATGTCGCCAAGTCCTACGGTACCCGAGAGCTTTTCTCGGATGTATCGCTCTTCGTTGCGCGCACCGATCGTTTCGGTCTGGTCGGGCCAAACGGCGCGGGCAAATCCACCCTTTTCAACCTGATCTTGGGTGAGGAAACCCCCGACGAGGGCACGATCGAGTGGGAACGCGGCGCCGACTTCGGCTACCTGCCCCAGGAAAGCGCCCCGGTCCGCGACGAAACCATTCTGGCCATCGCCACCAGCGGCAAAAAACTCATTCCCGAGAACGACGACGACTACGATATCGACTGGACGCTGGAGCCGCGCGCCAAGAAGATCCTGGCCGGCCTCGGATTTCGCGAGAGCGACCACGAAAAGGAGGCCAAGTCCTTTTCCGGCGGCTGGGTCATGCGCGCCCACCTCGCCCGCCTGCTGGTCAGCGAGCCCGCGCTGCTGCTGCTCGACGAGCCGACCAACCATCTCGATCTCGAAGCGCTGCTCTGGTTTCAGGATTACCTGACGCGCTATCCGGGCGGTCTGGTCCTCATTTCCCATGACCGGGAGTTTCTGAACTCCCTCTGCAACGGCATCCTCGAGCTCCGCAGCGGCACCCTGAACAAATACACGGGGAACTACGACGACTACCTCAACGAAAAGGACGCCCGCAAGGAGCAGCAGGCCGCGCAGTTTAAAAACCAACAGCGCGAAATCGCCCATCTCCAGAAATTCGTCGACCGCTTTGGCGCCAAGGCCTCGATGGCCTCGCGCGCGAAATCCAAAGAGAAGCAGATTGAACGCCTCAAGGATGTTGCCGTCGAAGAGCCGTGGGAAGACCTCAAGAAGATCAATTTCCGCTTTCCCCAGCCGCCCCGCTCCGGACTGAAGGTCGTGAACCTGAAAAAGGTCCGGCAGGCCTACGGCGACCATGTGGTCTACACGGACCTGAACTTTGAATCCGAGCGCGCCCAGAAGATCGTGCTCGTCGGCCCGAACGGGGCCGGCAAGTCCACGCTCCTGAAAATCCTCGCCGGAGTCATTCCGATCCAAGGCGGCGAGATCAACCTCGGCAGCAACGTCGTTCCCGGCTACTTCGCGCAAAACCGCGCCGATAATCTCAAGCTCGACCTCACCGTTTTCGAAAACGTGATGGAGCTGCGCACGAACGAAAACCAGCTCACCGAGCAGCAGGCCCGCGCGGTGCTCGGCGGCTTTCTCTTCCGCAAGGACGATGTCCATAAGAAGGTCTCCGTCCTTTCCGGCGGCGAAAAATCCCGCCTCGCCCTCGCCCGCCTCCTGGTCAACCCGCCCAATCTTCTGCTGATGGACGAGCCGACGACCCACCTCGACATTCCGTCGATCGACTCGTTGGTCAACGCGCTCAAGAACTACGAAGGCACGTTCATCTTCATCAGCCACGACGTCTATTTCATCCGCCAACTCGCGCAGAGTGTTCTGCACGTGCATAGCGGCCGGCTGACGCCGTATGCGGGCAACTACGACTACTACTTGGAGAAATCCAAGGCCGGCAACGCTCGCGCGGCGCTCACCGCCGGCTTCACCGATGCCCGACCCGTGCAGAAGGCCGAAGTCAAGGGAACGAAGACGGGCGAACCCAAGGCGGCGAAGCCCAACCCAGCCGACCTGAAGAAGCTCCGCACCGAAGTCGGCCACCTGGAAGAGAAAGTCTCACAGCTCGAGACCAAACAGAACGAGCTCACCGCGGAACTCGAGGCGCCCGAGACGTACAACTCGCCTGGTAAAGCTCAGCACTTGAATCGCGAGCTATCCGTCCTTGTCGACCAGCTCACTGCGGCCACCGCCGCCTGGGAAAAGGCCGCCGGTCAGCTGGCGGCCTTGGATGCCAGTTGACCCGACGGGGCGGCTCCAGCTCCACGCCGGGTTCTGGCCTCCGACGCCACGCCCTTGTCCCCCGTCCAAGAAAAGGCCCGGACCGTGTGGATCCAGGCCGCGCCGACAGTCAAATCAGGTGCGCTGTCAAGACCCTCAGGGATTGCGCATCAGCAGTTTTCGCGCCGCCATCAAGGGCGCGACCGTAAACGAAGAACGCTGTTTCGCTTTGGGCTTTTCTTTCAGCGCCTCGAGTTCCTTGGCGCGCACGTCGGCTTGAGCTTCCAGTTCCTGCTCGCGGACCTTGATCCACGCTTCCCGGCGGGCCACTTCCACTTCGCGTTGATGAAATTTTTCCTCGCGCTCCTTCAGCGCCATCCGGTCGTCGCTCAAACCGCGCCGGGCCGCCTCGAGCAAGGCATGGGCGCGTTGATATTTTTCCCACTCCGCATCCAAATCACCGGCGGACTGCCCAGACCCAGCACTCAGCGCGGGCGCGGGAACGGGATGCTGACCGCCCTCGGTTTGTTCGACCAGCAAGCGTAGTCGTTTCTCATATTCATGCAGACTGGCTTCCTTCTGCTGCATGCTCTCAATATCGGCGCAAATTTGCGCCCGTAGTTTGTTGAGGGACTCGGACTCCTGCGCTTCGGTTGTTAGAGTGGTTTTCATGGCTGATGCGGACGAGCATACCACCGATTCCCCGCCTGCCTAGAGGCGTCGCCGGCATTTACGCCCGGTTTACCGGTGCCGCCGGGGAATTTACGAAAAAATCAGGCGCGGAAGATCACATCCTCGCGATTGAACATCTTCACCGCCAAGCCCAGGGCGACGGCGGCATAGAGACACGAGGAACCAAAAATCAAGGCGATGTAGTTCCAGTGCCACACCCCCGAGAGCATCTCCTTGCACACAAGCGAAAGGTTGAGAATCGGCACGAGCGCGAGTTTCGCGTTCAACTCCACGCCCGGCAGCATGCCGATGACGGCGGGCATAATGACCACGATGATGAGCGGGGAGACGTAGCTCTGCGCCTCCTTGTAGCTCTTGGCGAAGAGGGAAATCGTCAGCAACCCGG
>CAZAOI010000368.1:0-2928 GCA_964486705.1 uncultured Oleiharenicola sp.
TTCGATCTCGACGGCACCCTCGTGGACACGATGCCGCTGCACTACCGGGCGTGGAACCGCGCCATGCAGTTGGCCGGCCTGAAGGAGGAGCTGAGTGAGGATTTGTTTTATTCGCTGGGCGGCATGCCGACGTTGCGGGTGGCGGCGGTCTTTGGGGAGCACTATGGAATCACCCTGAACGTCGAAAAAGTTTTTCACCAAAAAGAGGCGCTGTTCTTGGAGCTGCGTGCCGAAATGAAGCTGATCGATGCCGTGGTTGGTGTGGCCCGGAAAGCTCACGGGAAAATGCCCCTAAGTGTGGCCTCGGGCGGACCGCGGGATATTGTGCGGCACACCCTGGAGTTGATGAAATTGGCCGATTTGTTCCCGGTGGTCGTCACGCCCGAGGATGTGACCCACGGCAAACCGTCGCCGGAGATGTTTCTTCTGGCTGCCAAGAAAATGGGCGTGGCGCCGGAGCAATGCCTCGTCTTCGAAGACGCCGAGCCAGGCATCCAGGCGGCCGAGGCTGCCGGCATGAAGTGGGTGCGGGTGGAGAGCCGCGCGACCAAGCGGTAAGCTTGGTCGGGAGTTTGCGCTTGGGTGGGCGTCGATGTCCCGATCGACGCCTGTCGCCGGTGTGGAAACCGGCGACCACCTCGAGTTGTCGGGATGCCGAGATGGCTAACGCGAATGGCGTAATCGCGAGCCCGGCGCTGGATTTTGATTTGAGTCGCCCACCGGTTGCCGGTGGGCTGGGGGCATGACTTTCGCCGAACTCGCCAACCCCGGGATTCTGACCCAGCCCGTTTATGAGGCGGGCAAGCCGATTGACCAGGTCGCGCGCGAGCTCGACCTTGATCCGGCCGGCATCATCAAGCTGGCCTCGAATGAGAATCCCTTCGGTCCCTCGCCCAAAGCGGTGGCGGCTGGCGAAAAGGCGTTGCGGGAGGCGCACCTGTATCCCGACGGCGGATATTTTTCCCTGCGGCAGAAGCTGGCGGAGAAATGGGGCTTGGGCATGGATCAGTTCATCATCGGGGACGGTTCGAACGAAATTATCGAGCTGATCGGCCACGCGTTTTTGGCGCCGGGCGTGGAGTGTGTGATGCATCAATCCTCCTTTGTCGTCTACAAGCTGGTCACCCTGATGTTCGGCGCGAAGCCGGTGGAAGTGCCCTTGCTGAATATGAGGCAGGACTTGAAGGCGCTGGCGGCGGCGGTGACGCCCCGTACGCGCCTGGTGTTCCTGGCGAGTCCCGCCAATCCCTTGGGCGTGGCCAACACCGAGGCGGAAATTGTGGAACTGGTGCGCGCCTTGCCGCCGCACGTGATCTTGGTGTTCGACGAGGCCTATGCCGAGTTTGTGGAAAAGGCGCCGGATCTGCGACCGGTGATTGCCGAAGGCCGGAAGGTGATCTGCCTGCGGACTTTTTCGAAGATTTATGGTCTGGCGGCCTTGCGCATCGGCTATGGCTATGCGGCGCCGGAGTTGATCGCGATCGTCCAGCGACCCCGGCAACCCTTCAATGTCAATGGCGTGGCGGTGGCGGCAGCGGTGGCGGCGCTGGATGACCACGAGTTTGTCGCGAAATGTCAGCGGGAAAACCGCGCGGGGATGGCGCAGCTGGAAGCGGGTTTCCATCGGCTCGCGCTGGAATTTATTCCGGGCGCGGGAAATTTCCTGCTGGTGAAAGTCGGCGACGGCGCGCTGGTTTTCGGCGCGTTGCAGCTGCGCGGGATCATCACCCGGCCGGTGAAACCCTATGGGCTGCCGGCGTGGCTGCGGGTTACGGTGGGAACCCCGGCGCAGAACGAGCGTTTGCTCGGCACGCTGGCGGAAGTGATGGCGGCGAGAGCCTGATTTGGTGTGGTGGAACACGGCCTCCGGACGCGTTTTCAGAAGCGCGTCAGGGACGCCGCGCTCCTCCTACCGTTTGGCGGCCGCCCGTCGCAACCGGTCATTGATGGCGGTGGCCAGACCGCCCGTATCGCCCGGCAGGGCTTCAATCCAGATTTGCCGGTGCCCTCCGAGATCAGCCTGCCGCAGTACTTGGTAGAGATTGCGGGCGACTTCTGCCAGGGCGGCGCGCTGGCTGAGCCAATAGATGTTTTTGGCCGGCCGGCGAGATGGCTGGCGCAGGAAAATTCCCCCGACGTTTGCGGGTAGCTTCTCCCAGCTGGGCTTGATGAAAAGCGGGGTCCGCGGACTGTAGTGCTGAGGCAGCATTCCGGGAGCGAGCAACCCTGCGGTCGGCCGCGCCCGCCCTTGGCGGGGCGCGCCCAGGGCGACTGGGGTGCCGAGAAGTTTTTCCAACACGGCCGCGGTGACCGCGCCGGGCCGCAGAATTCTGGGCCGCGCGGGATCGGTCAGATCCAGAATGGTGGACTCGACTCCGATGCGACAGGGGCCGCCGTCGAGCACGGACGGAATTTTCCCGCCCAAACCCGCGAGCACATGCGCGGCGGAGGTCGGGCTGATATAGCCGAAAAGATTGGCGCTGGGAGCTGCGAGGGGAATGCCCGCCAGCCGGAGCAACCGGCGGGCGACTGGATGGGCGGGCGCGCGGATCGCCACGGTGTCGCGGCTGGCGGTCACAATCGCGGGTACGCAGGAATTCTTCGGCAGCACGAGCGTAAGCGGTCCGGGCCAGAACTGCCGCGCCAGCTTTCGCGCCGGTTCGTTGAAGTCGGCCAGGTGCTCGGCGTGCTTCAAATCGAGCACATGCACGATCAGCGGATCATGGGTGGGTCGACCCTTGGCCCGGAAGATCGCTTTGCAGGCCTTGGCGTCAAGCGCGGCGGCGGCGAGGCCGTAGACGGTTTCGGTGGGAATGGCGACGAGTTCGCCCCGGCCCAACGCGGTCGCGAGGCGGCGCAGGTTGGCCGGGGTCGGGGAATAGATTTTGGTTTTCACCGGGATGTGGCCACAAAAAAGCCGGAGCCTAG
>CAZAOI010000369.1:0-2896 GCA_964486705.1 uncultured Oleiharenicola sp.
CGTACGCCCGGCAGTTTTTGGGGCAAATGGAAAAGCCGGACGTGGACTATATCGAGCGGCTGTCCCCGGCCATTGCCAGCGAGCGGAAAACGACCAGCCGCAACCCGCGCTCCACGGTCGGTACAATATTCCAGCCAAATAGACCTTGACAGTCGAAACAAACCTTATAACTTTCAGTAAAGACGACAACGACATACCTACAAAAGGAGATAGCCTATGACGACGATGGAAAAATTGGAAGAATTGATCTACGTCGGGTTCAAAGAATCCGACAAAAAGTTTCACGAACTGCTGGCGGAATCGAATAAGCAGTTTGATCGGGAGATGGGGCTTTTGCGCAAGGAAGTTGGCAAGATTACCAACAGCCTGGGTCGTTTTGCCGAAGATATGGTGGCCCCGGCGGTGGTGCGGTTGTTCAATCAACAAGGCATTCCGATTACGGATTATGCCATGCGTGTCAAGTCGGAGGCTCGGCAGATTGAGTATGACATTGTGGCTTTCAATGGCGAATATGTGGTGGTGGTTTCAGTGAAAATGCGGCTGGATGATGAGGCGGTGAGGACATTTTTGCAGGAACGACTGCCGATTTTCAAAGAAGTTTTCCCCCGTTATGGCAGCCAAAAAGTGCTTGGCGCAGTGGCCGGCATGAGCGTGGTGCAGGAAGCGCATGTTTACGCCCTGAAGCATGGCCTTTATGTGCTGACCCAATCCGGCGAGAATATTCAGATGGTCATGCCGGCGGACGTGAAGCTGAACATGACTTTTACGCCGACGGTTTTTTGATAATGGACGACAGCCTACGCCCGGCAGTTTCTGGGGCAGATGGAAAAGCCGGACGTGGACTACATCGAAGGGCTGTCCCCGGCCAGTTCCAGCGAGAAGAAGACGACCGGGCGCAACCCGCGCTCCACGGTCGGCACGGTGACGGAGATTTACGATTACCTGCGACTGCTGTTTGCTCGTATTGGCACACCCTTTAGTTAGCTACCCGACAAGAAATCAAGCATTTCCCACAAATTTTCTTGCCAACATCCCCGCAATTGCGTAAGTTCAGACCTCCTGATCCGCCGTCCGGGATAAATTCGTGCAACAAAAGGATAGCCAAGCGGTTACGAAAAGATATATCTTTCAGCGGGTATTTGCAAGCGTGAAACTGAACTGATCCCATTTTGCAGTGGAGGCGGGCGATGTGCCAGCAGCAACTGCCGGTATTTCCGGCGGGTTATCATTCGATTAGCGAGTTGGTCGGTTTTGAAAAGCGGGACGGAGCGATCTATTACTTTCATGGCTCGCTGCCGGTTTACAGCCACGCGGAGGATGACCTGGCCGGTTTTTCATTTATCACCAGCCAATTGGTGGTCAGCGGGCACGTGAAACAGGTGGACATTGTGCGCGCTTTTGGGGTGCCGCCGATCAGCGTGAAACGGCGGGTGAAGAAGTTGCGCGAGGCCGGGCCTGGCGCTTTTTTTAAATCGGGCGGCGGGCGGCGTGGGTCACGTGCTGACGGCGTCGAAGTTGCGGAAGGCCCAGTCGCTTTTGGGTCAGGGACTGAGCGCAGCTGAGGTGGGGCGGCGGCTAACGATATCGGCGGACACGATTCGCCAGGCCATCTCGTCCGGACGGTTGCAACGGCCGGCTAAAACGGAGATCGCGAAAACGACGGCAGCGGCAGCGCCTTCGGCCAGCAAAAGCGAACGGACGGTCGAAGCCAGCCAGACGGCCCTGGGCATGGCTTGCTGCCGCGAGACGGAGCGGGTGCAAGCGGCGTTGGGCGATCTGAACGGGGTCGCGCCGGCGTTCACGCCCCAAACCGACGTCGCCAAAGCCGGCGTCTTGGCGGCCATACCGGCGCTGCTGGCCAACGGGCTGCTCAAGCACAGCGCGGACTGTTTTCAGTTGCCCAAAGGTTTTTACAGCCTGCCCTCGCTGCTGTTGACCCTGGCCTGTCTGCTGTTGCAGCGGGTCAAGTCGCTGGAAGGCGCGCGCTACATGGATCCGGGCGAGTTGGGCCAGACCATCGGCCTGGATCGCATTCCGGAAGTGCGAACCCTGCGCGAAAAAGTTCATTATCTGGCCGATCACGGCCGGCTGGCGGATTGGTCAAAGGCCCTGGCCAAAGATTGGCTGGCCGAGACGCCGAAGGACATCGCCGGGTTGCTATATGTGGACGGCCACGTGCGCGTTTATCATGGCGCGCAGACCAAATTGCCGCGCTGGTATGTGAGCCGCGAACGGCTGTGCCTGCGCGGTTTGGCCGACTATTGGGTCAACGACGCCCTGGGCCAGCCTTTTTTTGTGGTGACGCGCACGGTCAACGCCGGTCTGATCGCGGTTTTGCAGGAGGAAATCGCTCCGCGCCTGCTGACCGACGTGCCGAATCAACCGAGCGCTGAAGACCTGGCTGCCAACCCACTGCAGTCGCGTTTTGGTCTGATTTTTGACCGTGAGGGTTACAGCCCGGCCCTGCTCAAAAAACTGTGGCAAGACCAGCGCATCGCTTGTTACACCTACCGCAAGCGGGTGACCGATCTTTGGCCGGAGAGCGAGTTTGAAGAGCAGACGGTCACCTTTCCCAACGGCGAGGTGGTGACCTTGAAGTTGGCCGAGCGCGGGGTGTATCATGGCGGGGAAAAGTTCTGGTTTCGGGAGATTCGCAAGCTGACCGAAACGGGTCATCAGACGGCGGTGGTGACGACGGATTTTTGGCGGACGGGAGGTCTGGTGGGAGCGGCCATGTTCAGCCGCTGGTCTCAGGAGAACTTTTTCCGATATATGATCCAACACTATGATATTGATAGACTTATAGAGTATGGTGGACAGGAAATGGATGAGACGGTTTTAGTGGTCAACCCGGCCTGGCGCGAACTGGATAACCGCATCCGTTCCTTAGCGGCCA
>CAZAOI010000370.1:0-2884 GCA_964486705.1 uncultured Oleiharenicola sp.
TGGGTCCAATGCCCCGGAGCTGGCTCCGGCTTGGATAAAAAATGTGGGAGCGAGCAAGCTCGCTCCCACAAAGCCATGGTATTTGCCGTGATTGCCCCGGGGATCTTTACCCGGCCGGTGAATTCTCAAAAACGCGACCAACCTCGCCTGCATCCATCACCCCGGGAGGGGTGATGGATGCACCCTGGCGGGCCGACCTATTGAGTCTTACCCATAGAAGTGACGGAGTCTTGGGTAGGGCGAATCCTCCGGATGAGCCGTGCTGCCGAGCGGCTCGTCGGGGACCAGCCTTCGCCAAGACTACGGCGCGGCAAGCGACTCGCCCTACCCATTGAGCCGTAGTTGTCACTTCTACGGGTAAGCTTCACTAGTCGGGGCTCACCGCGACCAAGTCGCCTTTCCGCGCCCGAAGAGCGCGGAAAGCGGATGGGTCCGGGTGGTTAAATTGGGATGCATCCGGGCTGGTTTTTCCTCTGCGTGCTTCGCGTCCTCTGCGTTGCAATTGAATTTTCTAAGGCAAATGGGGCGGGCCGGGAGCGCGCGCCTTATTGGGCCCGTCGTTCCCGGCGGTAAGTCTTGTGGGTGACGTACTCGTCGTTGAACATCAGCAGTTCGCTGGACTCCTCCAGAATATGCAGGACGTTTTGGTATTGGATCGGCCCGGGCGTTTTTTGCTCACGGGGTTTGCCGTCCGCGCCCATGAGATAGGTGATGATCTCGGCTGAGGGGAAACCCAGTCGCTCTACGCGGGTGCCCGTCTGCCTGGTGAAAACCCATACTTCCGCTTTGCCGTTTGGGGTGGCCATCGCCCTGACTTCGATCGGCGTGCCCAGCAGTTGTTTCACCGCGGCCGCCGACATGCCGGGCTTGAGCGCAGCCTCGGGTGCGGTGGGCGCCGGAGCATTTTTGGCCTTTGCGTCCGGCGCGGCCGCGACGATCAGCGGGGTCAACAGCAAGGCCAGCGCGGTGGTTAGAAAATTATTTCGAAGGTTCATGGTTAAATCTATTCTAACACCGGATCTTGGCGAACTACTTCAACAAAACCGATTTCTCGGGAAATCTTGCCGGACTTTTTTGCCGCTTACGGGGTTGCGGCTGCGATCTTAACGGTCACCGCCGCCGGTTTGACCTCGGTGAAACGCACGGCGCGTGAAAGCTGGGCGGGTATTTTCGCGACCTCATCAGCCAGCACCCGGGCCTCGACGCCGTCAATCTCGGCATAGCCGATGACCATCGTGTTGACGCGATGGTCGGTGACCGCGCGACCGGCGAGATTGAATTCACGGCCTTCGTTCAGCCATAGCCGGCGCTCCGTGAGGCCGCTGAACCAGCGGGTGCGACCGAGACCGTTGGGTGCATCGGCCTCGACAATGTCGGCGGGCACCCAGCCGTAGCCGGGCACGAAATATTCTGCCCAGCAGCGATAGCCCGGATCGACCTCCTTGCCCTCGTTGGCCTCCCGGAGCCGGTAGCCCATTTGCAGGCGGGCCGGGATGCCGCGGGCCCGGGCCAGCGCGATGAACATCGAGTGCATGTCCGTGCAGCAACCGCCGGCGTTCGTCATGCAGTCCCCGGCGTCACCGACACTGCAGCTCGGTTTGGTCGGATCCTTTGAATAGTGGTCGGCGTAATCGGCGACCGTGTTGAGCAGGAGGCTGGCCTGCTTCGCGATATTGGTTTCGGGGCCGCAGCTTTCGTTGGCCAGTTTCACAATCCTCGGCGAAGCCTGCATGTGCGGCGCATCTTTGCGCAATTCGTCGACGAAGAGAAGACGGTGGGAAGCGGTGATCGGGCCGGCCTTGGCGGGATCGATCGCGGTGAACACGGAGCGGCGGCGGAGAGTGAATTCGACTTTGGTCGTCAGCGTGCCGGCGGCCGGGGCCGCCACTTCGACAAGCATGAACCGGTTGCCGTGGTCCGGCTCCGTCACGGTGCTCCAGGTGCCCGGTGCGGCGACGACATTAAAGTCGAGCACTTCTTGATAGCGGTCATCGTTCGGGATGGAAATCCACCATTTCACGACTTTGGCGCCGGCGGGGATTTCCGAGAGAGTGACGTTCTGCTCGACCTGGTAGGTGGTGGTGACCGCAGCAGGCACGGGCTCACCCGACAAGTTGAGGGAAGCGCTGAGGGCGAGGAGAGCGAAGAGAGTTTTCATGGGTGGAATTTTCCACGACTCCGTTGCCGACTTACGCCAACTGTCCGGCGGTCGTGGGACGCCAAGCAGAGAGGTGACAGGTAAGGAGACCCGGAATTCCAGAGGCAAACGGATTGGGACGAACTGCCCAGTCGCAGGGGTGAATTGCCGGCCGAGGGTCGGCGTTGATGGCAGGCCACTCGTTGCCCCTTGGCCAGCGCGGCGAACTTAGCGGTCGAATTTCTCCTCGCCTCCCGTCCGGCTACCTTACGTCAACGTCACACCTTTGGCCTTCACCGCCCGCAGGAGGGCGTCGGCCATGTCGGAGGGAGTGATGGCGACTTCGATGCCGCACTCCTTGAAGTCGGCGAACCTGGCGGTGGGGTCAGGCGAGGGCATGGGAGTCGCTCCAGCGTTTGGCGGCGGCGCGAAAGGCGGCTTCGTGTTCGGGCCAGTCATGCAGCGTGGCCGGATCGAAATCGGCTCCGGTCGGCCAGACAACCGTGTGGACCTCGGGGTCGAGTCGGACCTGGGCGAAGACGGCAGGGTCGCGCAGCGGTCCGTAGAGTTCGCCGGCCAAGACCGTCGCAAAATCAATCGTGCGGGTCAGACCATCAGCGAAGGCCAGTCGCAGGGTGTGTGGGGCGACAAGCTCAACTGAGGTGATGCGATGGATGGGGTGGCTCATGCGGCGGGTTATTGCAGCGGCGTTATGGGGAGGTCCAGCCGGGAGACTACGCGACTTGT
>CAZAOI010000371.1:0-2852 GCA_964486705.1 uncultured Oleiharenicola sp.
AACCCGGCCTCCGGACGGGTTGGCTTGAAAGCCAGATCGGCCAGCGCAGCCGGAGGCCGCGCTCCACCTCATTCTACGGCATGATCCCGGATAAGAGCCCCATCCTCCCCGGCTGAAAACTCTCCCTCGAGCCAATTCGGTTCCAATTGGCGCTGTTCGACAATGGCTGCGGGCATCGCGTTCCGGGTAGCGGCGGCGTCCCTGCCTGCCGAGTTGCGCCATTCCCACAGGCCCGGAGGCCTGTGGCTACATCTACCTGCATCAACCAAACCAGAAATTGCCCAAGGGAGTGTCTTCAAACCCGCCAAATACTCATCACCTGTCATCCTGAACGAAGTGAAGAATCCATCCGTTCGCTCGCGATCGGACCTACGCTGCCTTGGATTCTTCGCTGCGCTCAGGATGACAAACCGGGTTTGAAGACACACCTTAGCCAAACGATGCAGTGGGGTGGGCGTCGATGTCCCCATCGACGCCTGTCACCGGTGTGTCCGGTTGTTCGCGGCTGCGAACCCAGGGTCAGTCGCGCCGCCTCCGCGGGGGCCGGGAAAACGGCGACCACCTTTCCAGTGGCCAAACTGCATCGTTCCGACTTAGTGCAAAAGCTCTCGGCGTCCGGGATTCATCCCGGACAGAATCGGGAATTGTTGCGCCGCTCTGCCCGAAGACCGCGCGCCGCCCTGGCTGAGGTTGGCTCGTCCGCAGTCTGCGCCGCCGCCCGCGATTTGGCTCGCCGTGGGGAGGCGGGTGATTTGGCGTAGGGTGTACCGAGCCCCGCCTATGATCTCCCGCTTTCTTCCCTGTTTGTTCGTCTTCACTGTGGCGCTGGTCCACGGCGAGTCCGCCCTCCCGGTGGCACAACCGATCCCCGACACCATCCCGGCCGCCCGCGACATCCCCTGGCCGGGTGTCATCGCCCTGACGGTCGATGCTACCGATGTGACTCGCGGCATTTTCCTCGTCACGGAAACCATCCCGGTCGCCACGTCCGGTCCGCTCACGCTCCTCTATCCCCAATGGCTGCCGGCGCGCCATGCCGACTACGGCGACGTGACCAATCTGGCCGGTTTGAAAATCCTGGCCGGTGGCCAGCTGCTCGCCTGGCGCCGCGATCCGGTCGACGTCTACGCGTTCCATGTCGACGTGCCCGCCGGCATCCGCAGCCTCGACGTCAGCTTCCAATTCCTCTCCGCGACCGCCGCGAACCAGGGCCGCATCGTCGTCACGCCCGAGATGTTCAACCTGCAATGGGTCTCGCTGGCGCTCTACCCGGCCGGTCATTACGTGCGGCAAATCCAGGTGGCGCCCACGCTGAAACTTCCCGTTGGCTGGAAAGCCGCGACGGCTCTGGACGTCGCCGCCACCGAGGGAGCGACGATCCGCTACCAGCCGGTGAACTTCGACACCCTGATGGACAGCCCGGTGTTTGCCGGCAGCAATTTTCGCACCGAAGAACTCGCCCCCGGGGTGCGCCTGAACATTGTGGCCGACCGTCCCGATCAGCTCGCCGCCACTCCCGAGCAGCTCCAGCTGCACAAGAATCTCGTGGTCCAGGCCGACAAACTTTTCGGGGCGCGCCACTTCAACCATTACGACTTTCTCGTCGCCGTCAGCGGCCAGCTCGGCGGCATCGGGCGCGAGCATCACCGCAGTTCGGAGAACGGCTTCGAAGGCGACTACTTCACCGACTGGAAAGCCAGCCTGCCCGATCGCGACACCCTGGCCCACGAATACGCCCACAGCTGGAATGGCAAATACCGCCGGCCGGCGGATCTCTGGACGCCCGACTTCCGCACGCCAATGCAGGACAGCCTGCTCTGGGTTTACGAAGGCCAGACCCAATTTTGGGGCTTCGTTCTCGCCGCGCGCTCCGGCCTGATGACGAAGGAGGAAACACTCGAGGCCCTCGCCTATAGCGCGGCGGCAGTGGATACGCGCGCCGGTCGCAGCTGGCGTCCGCTGCTCGACACCACGAACGAACCGGTGATGAACCATCGCCGGCCGAAAGGCTGGACCAGCTGGCAGCGCGCGGAGGACTTCTATCTCGAGGGCATGTTCCTCTGGCTCGATGCCGACAGCCTGATTCGGGAATTGTCCGGCGGCAAACGCTCGCTCGACGACTTCGCCCGCGCCTTCTTCGGCCTGAACGATGGCGACTGGGGCGTGGCGACCTACACGTTTGGCGATGTCGTGCGCACGCTGAACGACGTGCAACCCCACGACTGGGACACCTTCCTCCAAACGCGCGTGGAAACCCTCACCGCCCGCGCGCCCCTCGACGGGTTCACCCGCGGCGGGCACCAACTCGTCTACACCGACAAGCCCACTGATTATTTCAAGGCCATGGAAAAGCGCCGCAAGGTGACCGACCTCACTTACTCCGGCGGTTTCGTCCTCGGGAAGGAAGGCGAAGTGTCCGCCGTGATGTGGGACAGTCCCGCCTTTGCCGCCGGCCTGACCGTCAGCAGCAAGATCCTCGCGGTCGACGGCCGCGCGCTCGACCCCGACCAGCTTAAGGCCGCCATCAAAGCCAAGAAGTCACCGCTGCAACTGCTGGTGAAAAACGGTGACTCCTTCCGCACGGTGGAACTCAACTACCACGGCGGCCTGCGCTATCCCCGCCTCGAAAAGATCCCCGGCACGACCACCCCCGACCGCCTCGACGCCCTGCTCACGCCGCGCCCGTGATGCGTCGCTCGTGCGCCAAGTGGCCCGCGCCGGGAAAAGCAGTTTGCCCGCCCGCCCGCGGGCGCCGAGATCACTTTCATCCACTCGGAACGACGCTTGCGTTGTAGCATCTAGCGGCCTGACCCGAATGGCGCTTAGATAAGGCGCAAGACTTTCTTGTTAAG
>CAZAOI010000372.1:0-2848 GCA_964486705.1 uncultured Oleiharenicola sp.
TTGCAGAAGATGACGCCCTGCTTGGCGACGATATCCTTGATGTTCGAGTAGGCGGCCTCGCTGTCGAACTGGGCCTCAACGCCGGCGAGAAACTTGCGTTCCTGCTCGGGGATGCCAAGGCGCTCGAAGGTCTTCTTGATGTCGTCCGGCACCTCATCCCACGTCCGCTTGGGTTTCTGGCCCTGCGAGAGGTAATAGCGGATTTTCTGGAAATCGATGGCCTCGAGGTCCTTGGTCGCCCAGTGCGTTGGCATCGGCTTGGCGAGAAACGTTTTCAGGGCCTTGAGTCGAAACTCGAGGATCCACGGGGCTTCCTTCTTCACCGAGCTGATGTAGCGGACGGTGTCCTCGCTCAGGCCGGTGCCGGCGTCGAAGGCGTAGTCGACCTTGTAGCTGAAGTTGCCGGCGGTCTGGTCGATGCCGACAACGGGATTCGCGGTCGCGGGAACGGACTCGATTTCGATGGGTGGTTTCATGGCGGAAGTGGGCTGGTTTTTTTTGGGCTTTGTGGGTAGGGCGCACCGGCTCGGTGAGCCGCGGCGGAGCGGGCTGCTCCGCCCTGCCATGGTCAGGCGTTGGCGGCGGCGAATTCCTGCTTCACCCAGTCGTAGCCCTTCGCCTCGAGCTCCAGCGCGAGGGACTTGTCGCCGCTCTTCACGATCCGGCCGTCGTGCATGACATGCACAAAGTCCGGCACGATGTAGTCGAGCAGGCGTTGGTAGTGGGTGATCAGCATGATGCCCAGCGGACCTTGGCGGAGGGTGTTGACGCCGTCGGCGACGATGCGCAGCGCGTCGATGTCGAGGCCGGAATCGGTCTCGTCCATCAGAGCGATCTTGGGTTCGAGCATCGCCATCTGGAGGATTTCACAGCGCTTTTTCTCGCCGCCGGAGAAGCCCTCGTTGACCGAACGGGAGGTGAATTTCCGATCGATCTTCAGCAGGTCCATCTTGCTGTAGAGTTTCTTGTAGTAGCCGGAGGCGTCGAGTTCCTCGCCCTCGGCCATGCGGGCCTGCACGGCGGCGCGGAGGAAGTTGGCGATGGAAACGCCGGGAATCTCGCTCGGATACTGGAACGCGAGGAACAAACCGCTGCGCGCGCGCTCATCCGGCTCCATCGCGAGGACCGACTTGCCGTCGAGCAGGACGTCGGCGCCGGTGATCGTGTAGTCCGGGTGGCCCGCAATCGCTTTGGCGAGGGTGCTCTTGCCGGTGCCGTTCGGCCCCATGATGGCATGCACTTCGCCTTGTTTGATGGTCAGCGTGAAGCCTTTGACGATGGGCTTTTCGCCGATGCTGATGTGCAGGTTTTTGATTTCGAGTTGGCTCATGAAGAAAAGTTGAGAGATGAGGGCTGAGAGTTGAGAGTGGGCAGGCGGGTCAGTTCGTGCCGTGTGGATTGTCGGCGGCGCGGCCGCGGAAGGTGAGCTCCACACTGTTGGCGTCGAAACCCTCCGGCAGCAGTTCGCGCAATTGCTTGATCGTGTCGGTGGGAAGATCGATGTCATGCACCTGACCGGTGGTGTCGTCGTGAAAATGCGCGTGTTCGTGCAGGTTGGGACAGTAGCGGGTCGGCGCGCGCTCGAGGTTCACCTGGCGGACGAGGCCGCATTGCACGAGGGTTTCCAGGCAGTTGTAGACCGTGGCGAGCGAGATGGTCGGCAGCTGTGATTTCACGCGCGCGAAGATTTCTTCAGCCGTCGGATGATCGCGTTTCTCCAAGATGATCTTGAAGACGACCTCCCGTTGCGGCGTGGGCCGGAGTCCGCTATCGGTCAGCCGTTTGGCGAGGGCGGCACAACTTTTGGCAGTGGAGTTCATGAGATTGATGCCCCAAACGAATTGGAATAAGACCAGATTGCAACAGGGATTTAGAATTATTCTAAATAGGTTAAGTCATAGCCGAAACCTGCTGCCATGAAGCAACTTGCCCGGGACAACAAAAAAGAGCGCCCGATGGCGCCCTGGGAGAAGACCGAGACTGACCAATCTGATCAGGGGTGGATGAGGGCCGGAACGCGGCTGCCGCTGGCGAGGGAACGAGAGGTAGATCCACCGATGCCCGGGCGTGATCCACCGCCGACCAATAGGCTGAGTTCCTCGACGCTTTGCTGCAACGAGGTCGATTGGGCGATGAGTTCCTGGGCGACGCTGGCGCCTTCTTCGGCCCGGGCGGCACTCGCCTGGACCACTTTGTCCATCTGGCTGACCGCCACATTGACCTGCTCAATTCCCTGCGTCTGCTCATTCGAGGCGTTCGCGATTTCACCGACCAGTTCGTCAACCTGCCGCGACTTGGTGGCGATTTCCTGAAGCCCGACGGCGACTTTGGCGCAAACCTCGGCGCCGTGGCGGCTCTTGGTTACGGAGTCGTCGATTTTGTCGGCGGTCTCCTTGGCGGCGGTGGCGCTGCGTTGGGCGAGGGCCCGGACCTCTTCGGCGACGACGGCGAAACCGGCGCCGGCCTCACCCGCGCGCGCGGCCTCGACGGCAGCGTTCAAGGCGAGGATGTTGGTTTGAAAGGCGATCTCGTCGATGGTCTTGATGATTTTGGCGATCCCGTCGCTGGACGCTTTGATGGCTTCCATGGCCAGGTTCATGGCCTGCACATCGTGGGTGCCGGCATCGGCCGCAGCGCGGGTCTGGCGGGTCAGCTCGTTGGCGTGCTTGGCGCTCTCGGAGTTGCGCTTGGCCATGCTGGAGATTTCCTCGAGTGAGGCGCTGGTTTCTTCCAGGGAAGCGGCCTGTTCCGAGGCGCCCTCCGCCATCGTGCTGCTGTTCTGAGAAATCATGGCGGAGGAACTGGTGTTCGCCCCGGCGGCCTCGCTCAGTTTGCGGATGATGGCGGC
>CAZAOI010000373.1:0-2834 GCA_964486705.1 uncultured Oleiharenicola sp.
TTGCTCCCCTACCCCCCTACTCTTCCATGCTGCCGCCCCTCGACTCAAAGCGGCCATCAATTCATTCACCCGGATAGGTTTGCTGACATAATCATTCATTCCGGCGGCCAGACACATTTCCCGGTCACCTTGCATGGCGTTGGCCGTCATAGCGATGATGTACGGCCCCTGCTGGGCCGGCCACTGCCGGCGAATGTGGCGGGTGGCTTCCAGGCCATCCATCTCCGGCATTTGTACATCCATCAGCACCACATCATAGGGCTGTCGTTCCAGGGCCTCGATGGCTTCCAGGCCGTTGGCGGCGATGTCGGCCCGGTAACTGAGCCGGGTCAGGATGGCCAGGGCCAGCTTCTGGTTGGTCGGGTGGTCTTCGGCCAGCAGCAGGCGCAGGGGCAATCGTTCACCCATGCGCGGGTCAAAGCCCATTTCGTCGGTTTCCTCGTGCCGGATGTGGGTGGGCTGGCCGCTGAAGATGGTCATCAAAGTATCCAGCAGGTGCGACGGTTTCAGGGGCTTGTTCAGGTAGGCGGCAAAATCAGCCTGCTCAAAATCGGTTTGCCGCTCCATATCCCGGCTGCCCATTGAGGTGAACATCACAAGCGGAAGGATGGAGGATGGAGGATGGAGAGTAGAGGATGGAGGATGGAGGGTGGAGGATGGATTTTCTATTGCCGAGCTTCCATCTTCCATTTTCAATCCTCTATCTTCCAGCTTCAATCCTCCATCTTCCACCTTCCACCTTCCATCTTCTATCTTCCAGCTTGCGGATTTCCAGGGCCAGGGTCAGGCCATCCATCTGCGGCATGTGCATGTCCAGAATGGCGGCGTCGAATGGCTCGCCCTGCTTTAGCCAGGCCAGGGCTTCCAAAGGATTGGGGGTGTCCCGGTAGGTGTCCCGGTAAGTCATCCCCCAGGCTTCGGCCTGCCGGGCCAGAATCAGCCGGTTGGTGGCGTTGTCGTCCACAATTAAGAGCCGCCGCTGGCGCAGTTCAAGCTGGACTTCGTGCAATTGGGTCTGGCTCAGGCCGGGGGCGGCCGTAGCCTGGATAGTGAAGTGGAAGGTGGTGCCCACCCCTTCCTGGCTATCTACCCACATTTGCCCGCCCATCAGTTGGCTCAACTTCTGGCTGATGACCAGCCCCAGGCCGGTGCCGCCATACTTGCGGGTGGTTGAGGCGTCTACCTGGCTGAAGGCTTTGAACAGCCGATCCATCCCCTCAGGGGGGATGCCGATGCCGGTGTCTCTAACCGCGAAGTGTAGTTCGTAGAATTGAGCAGGGGAGCGCGGGGGCAGGGGGGCAGGAGTGAAAAATTCCGCTTGCGTGCCACTCCCCCGCTCCCCTGCTCCCCTACTGTCTATCAAACTACTACTGACCGAAATGACCACCTCCCCCCGCTCCGTAAACTTGAGGGCGTTGTTGAGTAGGTTGATGATAATCTGGCGCAGGCGGGTGATGTCGCCGAAGATGGCTTCGGGGGTGCCCGGCTCGATCAGATAGGCCAGGTCCAGGTGTTTTTTCGAGGCGCTCAGGGCCAGCAGGTCCAGGGCGTCTTCCAGGCAGGTGTGCAGATCAAAAGGCTGATATTCCAGCTCCAACTTGCCCGATTCGACCTTGGAGAAGTCCAGGATGTCATTGATGATGGTCAACAAGGCGTCGCCGCTGGTGCGGATGGTTTCGGTAAAGTCGCGCTGTTCCGGGTTGAGGGGGGTGTCGAGCAAGAGGCTGGTCATGCCGATGACGCCGTTCATCGGCGTGCGGATTTCGTGGCTCATCGTGGCCAGAAAAGCGCCCTTGGCCTCATTGGCTTGCTCGGCGGCTACTTTGGCTTCCTGGGCCTCGGTATATAAGCGGGCGTTGTCCAGGGCAATGGAGGTCAGTTGAGCAAAGCGGCTTAACAATTCGACTTCTGCCTCCCCGAACGTCCGCTCCGAGCCAATCTCGTGGGCCAAACCCAGCACCCCAATGACTTGCCGCCCGGATTTAAGTGGTACGCCCACAATGGCGTGAAGCACATCAGATTCAATGCTGGCGGCGCGACCAGACCAGGTGCTGTAATTGTCTACCACCAAGGGTTGGCCGGTTTGCCAGACCTTGCCGGCCAGCCCCTCGCCCAATTTCACCCGCTCGCCGGCCTGTTGGGCCGAAAGCCCTACTGCCACTTTGAGTTCAAAGGTAGCCTCTGAGTCAAGCTCCACCGGCGAGGCCGAAAGAGTCTCGGGGCCGCCCAGGTAAATAAAACCATAGGGCGCGCCCACCAGTTGCCCGGCCCGGCTAACCAGGGCTTCCAGTAACTCATTCAGGTCGAGTCGGCTGATCAAGCCCAAGGTAGTTTCGTGCAGGGCGGCCAGGTATTCATTTTGGCGGCGTAAAGCTTCCTCCGTGCGTTTTCGTTCGGTAATATCTTCTTGAATGGCCAAAAAATGGGTGATATTGCCTTCGGCATTCCTGATGGGTGAAATCGAGATAGACATCCACAACAGCTCCCCGTTCTTTTTCTGATTCAGAAATTCTCCCTGCCACTCCCCGCCGGCGGCAATTACCTGCCACAACTGACGATATTCCGCCAGCGCCGTTTGGCCCGATTTGAGCATGCGTGGATTTTTGCCGATGACTTCTGCCAGGGTATAGCCGGTTAAGTCGGTGAAGCGGGGATTCACATATTCGATCAGCCCACCGGTATCCGTAATCAACACCGAGCTGGCGCTTTGTTCAACCGCGCGAGAAAACTTACGCAATTCTTCTTCAGCCTGCCGGCGCTGGGTAATATCCGTATAAATCCCATGCGTATCAAGCTAAGGGAAAGCAAAGTGATCAAACAGGAAACCTCTGGTA
>CAZAOI010000374.1:0-2819 GCA_964486705.1 uncultured Oleiharenicola sp.
TGCCGACGCCCCTGCTCGGAGAGGTGTGCGGGGACAAGAACAGGCAGCAGTGACGGGCGGCGGAGAACCATTAATTGCCAGATACCACGAACAGTTCACCACCTGATGGCAAGCCCGCTCCGGCCCGCCGATACCAACAAAATACCCGCGCGGGTCGGCACGGGCTGTAATCTCCATCTCGGCAGACAGGCATCGGGTAGGAAACCGACGCCCACCTGCTTACGACTGAGCGAGCGGGTGCCTTAAGTCCGCCCGAGGGCCCGCCTCATGACTGGGCCACGATCTTTACGCTCTCGAGCGCGACGCGTTCGATGGGCGTGCTCTTCTCGCCGCCGCCGCCGGACTTGGTCGGGATGTTGGCGATCTGCTCCAGCACGTCGTCGCCCGCGGTGAGCTGGCCGAACGCCGTGTATTGGTTGTCGAGAAACTTGGCGTCGCCGTGGCAGAGGAAGAACTGGGAGCCGGCGGAATCAGGGTGGGCGGAGCGGGCCATCGAGATGACACCGCGCACGTGGGCCTTCTTGTTGAACTCGGCCTTGATCTTGTAGCCGGGGCCGCCGGTGCCGGGCATGCCCGTCTCGCCTTCCTTGGTGTTGGGGCAGCCGCCCTGGATCATGAAGCCCTTGATGATGCGGTGGAAAGCCGTGCCATCATAGAAGCCCTCGCGGGCCAGCTTCTTGAAATTCTCGACCGTCGCCGGAGCGACGTCGGACCAGAAAGAGAGAGTCATTTCGCCATAGCTCGTTTTCAGCACGGCGACTTCGTTGGTGGAGGGGGAGGCTTTGCTCATAAAGGCGACCAAAAAGCCCGCCGTGCCCCAATCCGCAAGAACCAAATCGACATCCGGCACGCCGCTTGCTCAGTCTGTCGCATGCGTTTTCTGACACTGATGGGGTTTCTGGCGTTGGGTTTGCTCGCGAATGCGGCGGTCGTCACGCCGAAGGTCGTGGTCGTTGCCATGTTCGAGCCGGGCAAGGACACGGGCGATACGCCGGGCGAATTTCAATTCTGGGTCGAGCGGCTGAAGCTCGACACGGTTTATCCGCTGCCGTCGGCCTACCATGACGTGCGCAGCAACGCCGACGGTTCGGTTATTGCGATCGTGACCGGCGTGGGCAACACCCGGGCCGCGGCCACCATCATGGCGCTGGGCAGCGATCCGCGCTTTGACCTGAGCAAGAGCTACTGGCTGGTGGCCGGCATCGCGGGCATCGATCCGGCGAAAGGCTCGCTCGGCAGTGCCGCATGGGCCGAGTGGATCGTCAACGGTGATCTCGGCCACGAGATCGATCCGCGCGAGGTCCCGGCCGACTGGCCCACGGGCTACGTTCCTCTGCGCCGAAACCGCCCCTACGAACTCCCGCAGGATCCCGACGACTCCAGTCAGGTGTTCCGCTTGGAGGCGGGCCTGGTCAACTGGGCGTACGAACTCACCAAGGACACCCCGCTCGCGGACACGGAGAACTTGCAGAAACACCGGGCGCGCTTCACCGGTTTCCCCAACGCGCAACGGCCCCCGTTTGTGCTCAAGGGCGACACGATGTCGTCGGAAACCTACTGGCACGGCAAACTCCTGAACGAGTGGGCCAACGCCTGGGTCACCTATCACACGGGCGGAAAGGGCAGCTACGTCACCACCGCCATGGAGGACACGGGTACGGCGCAGGCGCTGGTGTGGTTGACGCGCGCCGGCAAGGCCGACGTGCGCCGGCTGCTCGTGCTGCGCACGGCGAGCAACTACGACATGCCGTGGCCGGGCGCGACGGCGGTCGAGAGCATGTTCGGCGAAAAATTCACGCATTACTCCGGCTACCGGCCCTCGCTGGAGTCGGCCTTTCAGGTCGGCAACCAGGTCGTGCAGGCGATTCTAACCGGTTGGAAGCAGTTTGAGATGGAGCTGCCCGCGGCCAAGCAGCCATAGTCGCGGCGGCATGCGGTTTCGCTCGGTCACCCTTCAACACTTTCGCAATCTGCCGCTCGTCTCGGTCGAGCTAGCCGGGGCGCGGACGTTTCTCGTCGGGGCCAATGCGCAGGGAAAAACCAATTTCATCGAGGCGGCGGGTTATGTGACGGCGCTGCGCTCGTTTCGCGGCGCCGAGGCCCGCGCCCTGATCGGGCTTGGGCAGACGCAGGCGGGGCTGGCCTTCACAGTCGAGCATGAGCGATTTGGCGAGAGCCGTCTCACCGTCACGCTCACGACGCAGGGCCGCGAGGTCATGTGGGAGCAGGGCAAAGTGACGCGGCTGGCGGACTTCATCGGGAAATTCCCCACCGTTGTTTTTTCCTCGCAGGACAATCAGTTCCTGCGCGGCTCGCCGTCGCTGCGCCGGCGCTGGCTCGACTTGACGCTGGCGGCGATGGACACCGCCTACCTGACGACGCTGCAGTCCTACACGCGCGCGGTGGCGGAGCGGAACATGCTGCTGAAGCAAGGCGGGCGCGATGCCGGCGCGCTCGAGGCGTTTGAGCACGAGCTGGCGGCGCATGCGGTGATTCTGGTATCCAAACGCGAAGCCGGGGTCGCGGAGTTGAGCGAGTTGTTCCGGGCGGCTCATGCGCGACTGGTGCCCCGGGGAGAAACGGCCGGACTGGTTTATTCGCCGGATACGGCGATGACGACGCCCGCCGACTTCGCGGCCGCACTCGCCGCGGCGCGACCGCGTGACACGCTTTTAAAATCGACGGAGCGCGGCCCGCACCGGGATGACTTGGAACTGCTGCTCAATGGCCGGCCGGCGAAGCAATTCGCCTCGGAGGGGCAGCAGCGGTGTCTGGTCATCGCGCTGCGCCTGGCCCAGGCGGCCTTCTTCAAGCTGAAG
>CAZAOI010000375.1:0-2817 GCA_964486705.1 uncultured Oleiharenicola sp.
CGGTCCCTGCCTGAGCGCCAAACGCTGGCTGGAAGACCAAAAGGCCTATCTGGCCCAGATGCCCGGCGACGCCCTAGGCATTGTGCTGCGCAACGAGGCGGCGGGCACCTACGACGCGCCCGAGTATCGCAAGGTAGAAAAAGATTTTGCGAAACTGCATTTCTCCCGTGGCGGACCGCGAACCAGACAGGTTTCGCGCGGTCAATCTGGCAAAGAAGCCTACGCCACCATGTGGGGCCCCAGCGAATTCACCGCCACCGGCAGCCTGAAGAGCTATGAACGCGTGGACCGCCTGTCCGAGATCCGCCAGTCCACACTTTTCATCTGCGGCCAGTATGACGAGGCCACGCCCGCAACCACGGCGCTTTACCAGAGCAAGGTGCCCGGGGCGCAGCTGAAGGTGATTCCCAACGCCGCGCACGCCGCCCTCTCGGAACAACCCGAAGTGTATCGCGCCGTGCTGCGCGAGTTTCTCCACTCGATCGAGTCCCGCTGATCTTCCGCCAATGCTCCGCCGTTTCCGACCCTATTTCCGCTACCTCCAGGCCACCAGCCGCACTTTCTATGCGGCGGTCTTCTACGGCCTGCTCTTTGGCGCGACGAGCGGCCTCGGCCTGCCGACCCTCGTCAAATACGTCTTCCCGCCGATCTTCGACCACAGCGGGCCGCCGATGGATATGAAGACGGTCCTGCTCATCGCCGGCAGCGTGCCGATGCTGTTCTTGCTCCGGGCCGTCAGCGGCTACCTGAACAGCTACTACGTGCAACTGACCGGGGTGCGCATCCTCGAGGCCGTCCGGCTCGACTATTTCACCAAGCTCCAGTTCTTGCCGCTCTCGTTTCTCCAGCGCAAGGCCAGCGGCGACCTCATCTCGCGCGGACTCGCCGACACGGCGCAGCTGCAGTTCACCCTTTCCCTGATGGCCAACGACGGCGTCAAGCAGCCCATGGCGCTGCTCGGTGCGCTCGGCTTCCTCATCTGGCAAGCCTTCACCACCGATGGCGCGCTGCTCGTGCTGGTGTGCCTTGCCGTCGTGCCGCTGACGGTCCTGCCCGTACACTACGTCGGCAAGAAAATCGTCAAGCGCGCCCAGCAGATGCAGAGCCAGCTGGGCGACATCTCCACGCACTTCATGGAGAACCTCTCCGCCGCCCGCGAAGTCCGCGCCTTCGGCCTGGAGAAACGCGAGATCGAACGCTTTGGCTGGGCCACGCACGGCCTGGTCGTCGCGCAGATGAAGATCGTCAAGTACGCGCAGGCCCTCACGCCCGCGATCGAAATCCTCTCGTCCATCGGCATCGCCGCCACGCTGGTTTTCTCCTACCACGCCAACGTCAAATGGGAAACCTTCATCGCCATCATCACCGCCCTGTACCTGTGCTATGAGCCGATCAAGAAAATCGGCTACCTCAACAGCGAGATCAACCGCGGCACCGCGTCGCTGGAGCGCCTCGAGCACGTCCTCCACGAGCCGCTGACGATCACCGACCCGGCCGCGCCCGCGCCGACGGACCGGCTGCGCGGACGCATCGTTTTCCAGGACGTGACCTTTGCCTACGGCGAGGCCCCCGCCCTGAAGGAGATCAACGTCGACATCCCGGCCGGGACGATCTGCGCCCTCGTCGGCCCCAGCGGCGCCGGCAAGAGCACCTTCGCGAACCTCGTGCCGCGCTTCTACGAGGTCGGCGCCGGCGGCGTCATCCTCGACGGCATCGATGTGCGCCACATGCGCCTGGCCGACCTGCGGCGCAACATCGCGCTGGTTTCGCAGGAACCCGTGCTCTTCAACGACACCATCTACAACAACCTCGCCCTCGGCAAAGCCGTCGCAACCCGCGAGGAGATCATGACCGCCGCCCGCGACGCCCACGTCCATGAATTCATCGAGAAAATGCCCCTGGGTTACGACACGATCGTCGGCGAGCGCGGTTCCCTGCTCTCCGGCGGACAGAAGCAGCGCATCGCGATCGCGCGCGCCTTCCTCCGCAACGCGCCGATCCTCATCCTCGACGAAGCCACCAGCGCGCTCGACTCCGACAGCGAGGCGGCGGTGCAGGACGCCCTGCGCAAGCTCGTCGTGGGCAAGACCGTGCTGATCATCGCCCACCGCTTCAGCACCATTCGGGACGCCTCGATGATTTTGGTCTTCGACCAGGGCCGGATCGCCGCGCAGGGCAACCACGCCTCGCTCCACGCCAGCAACGCCCTCTACAAATCGCTCTACGACCGCCAGCAGGGCGCCGGCTGAGCCCACCGAAAAACGGACTTTAACCACGGATCGCACGGATGATCACGGATAGAAAACCAATCCAAAACTCCGGTCATCCTGAGCCGCGCGAAGAATCCAGCCGGGCAATCGCCCGCGGACAGGAGGCCGGACCTTTCGCGGCACGCAGGATGACAGGCATCAAAAATCCATTTGAGCTGATCCGTGCCGTCCGCGGTTAAACAAAATGTCTGACGAGCCCAAAGAATTCAGCCGTGCGGTGGAGAACCTCATCGCCGGTTTCCGCGAGGTGCCGGAGGACAAAAGCCGCTCGAAGCGGCGGAAGACCACCGAGCTCAGTTCGCTCGTCGACGAACTGCTCGTCAAGTTCCGGATCAGCCACGATTCGCTCGAACACAGCATCCGCGAGAAATGGCCCGAGATCGTCGGCGTCGCCAACGCGTCTTACTCGCATCCCGTCACTGTCGAACGCGGGCTGCTGGTCGTGCTCGTCTCGCACGCCGTCGTCCGCAACGAGCTCTTTCAGCACAAGGATCCAATCCTCGCCAAACTCCGGAAATTGCCCGGCTGCGAAGGGATCAGGGGGGTG
>CAZAOI010000376.1:0-2805 GCA_964486705.1 uncultured Oleiharenicola sp.
TTGTGCCAGATTTAAAACATGAAAAGGGTGGAGCTGAGTGATGAAGCTTTCGAGGCACTGCAGCAGCTGGCCGCGGCGAAGAACCTGTCGCCCTCTGATGTGATCGCCGCAATGCTCGGCGCCGGCCGGCCACCGCTCGCCGGCGACAACCTGCGGTTTTTCCTCTCAGGCAGGGAATTCACCGCCCTGAAGGATCCGACGGAACGCTACCTGACACTGCTCGCCTGGTGCGCCAAAAATTACGCCGGGGACTTTGCGGATTTCATCTCCCACCAGGAAAGCGGACTCCGCTACCTGATGCTCAGCCGGGAGGAGATCAAGGAGACCCGCTCCCGCAACCATGCCCGGCAGATCGACGGCACCCAGTTCTGGGCCGTCATGAAGATCAACGAGGCGACCCAGCGCCGCTTCGTGTGCCGGCTGCTCGAATTCATCGGCTGTCACGACGAGACGGTTTTGCTCGCCTGCCGTGAACTCGGCCTGGCTGGAGCGGAGTCGCCCGGTTTCCGATTGCTGAGCGCGTGAGGTGGACCGTGGCCTCTGGACGCGTTCCAAACGGGGCGGGAAGGCCGCACTCCCCCCTTTCCACTTTAGATTTGTCCGGTTTGCCTGTTTGAGCTGAACTCCCGCCGTGAGCGCTGCCATCCCCCCGCCCGAAACGAAACGCCGCGATTTCCGGAATTTCCTGCAATCGGTGCGTTACGCCATCGAAGGCTTCTGGGCAGCGATCAAACACGAGCCGTCGTTTCGCGAAGATCTCATCTTCGTCGCCATCCTGACGCCCTTCGCCATCATCCTGCCGGTCAATGCCGTGTCCACGGCGGTGATGATCGCCTCGCTTTTCCTGATCGTCATCGCCGAGTTGCTCAACTCGGCGGTCGAGTGGACGATTGACGACATCTCGCTGGAGAAACGCCCGTTCGCCAAACGCGCCAAGGACATGGGCAGCGCGGCGGTCTTCATCGCCTACATCAACTGCCTCGTGGTCTGGGCTCTCATCCTCTATTCCAACTGGAACCGCATCGCGACGCTGGAATTCCTCACATGGCCGCCCCCGTTTCTCCCGTAGCCCTCGTCACCGGCGCCTCGCGCGGCATCGGCCGCGCCATCGCCCAAAAACTCGCAGCCCGCGGCCAGCGCGTGGCGCTGCATTACCACCGCAACGCCACCGCCGCGCGGGCCACCCTCGCCTCGCTCCCGGGCGAAGGCCACGCGCTCTTCCGCGCCGATCTCGCCGACCCCGCGGCTGGCCCCAGGTTGATAGCAGCCGTGCAGAAAAAATTTTCCCGCCTCGACGTACTGGTGAACAACGCCGGGCTCTACGAGGACCACGACCCGCTGAAAGTCGGCTTTGCGCAGTGGGAAGAAACGTGGGCACGGACGATCGCCACGAACCTCACCGGTCCCGCGCACCTGGCCTTTCTCGCCACGCAGCAAATGCGCCGGCGCGGCTCGGGACGGATCGTCAACATTTCCTCGCGCGGCGCCTTTCGCGGCGAGCCGACCGCGCCGGCTTACGGCGCGTCCAAGGCCGGGCTGAACTCGTTCGGCCAGTCGCTGGCCAAGGCCCTCGCGCCGGAAAAGATCTACGTCTTCACCATTGCCCCCGGCTGGGTGGCGACGGAGATGGCCGAGCCCAGCCTGAGCGGCCCCAATCGGGCTGAGATCCTCGCGCAGCACCCGCTCGGCCGCATCGCCACGCCGGAGGAAGTGGCCGACACCGTCGCCTGGCTCGCCACCGACGCCCCGGCCGCCCTGACCGGCTGCATCATCGACCTCAACGGCGCGTCCTACCTGCGGACCTGACCCGATTAGCTGTAATATCTGCGGCCAGTTGTTGCACTGTAAACCCCGCTGACCGGCGGGTTTTTGGATTTCGCAGCAGGCGCCCGCGCTGTGTATTTTGAGCGAACAAACACGATGGCAGATTGGTCGGTTTCCCACCCACCGTCGATGTCTTACTCGAGAGTGGAGCCGTATTTCCCAATTGACATGATATCGATATTACCCTCACTCCGTAAGGGTGCATGAAATTGACCTTCATCGAGCTGCCGCTGTTCACGAGCCTCGTGACGCAGATCACCGATGACCACCATCTCCGCCAACTTCAAAACGACCTGCTAAAAGACCCAGAAAAGGGCAATATCATCCCGAGAATGCATGGCCTGCGCAAAGTGCGCATGGCTCTTGAGGGCAAAGGCCGGTCGGGCGGTGGCCGGGTCATCTACCTCTACCTTCCGCAACATCAAACCATCATCTGCTTCTACATCTATACGAAGGCCAAATCAGAGAACCTGACCCCTGACCAAGAACGCCGCCTCCGGGTTGCAGTCGAAACCATCAAACGAGAGTTCAGACATGAAAACCAAAGAAGTTGAATTTAATGCCGAGGATTTAATTGGCAGCGTGGCGGCCCTTGCCCAACACCTATCGGGCAAGAGCAAGATTACGCTCCGGACCAAGACCGTGGCCCTGCCGCCGCGCGTGAAGCCGATGAACCCCGCCCAGGTGCGGGCGATTCGCAAGAAACTCAATGTCAGCCAGCCCGTGTTCGCCGCGATGATGAACATTCCATCGGTCACCGCCGCCAGTTGGGAACGCGGTCGGCGAAAGCCGACCGGCGCGGCCCTCCGCCTGCTGGATATTGCCCGAAGACACCCCGAAGTGCTGATCGCGAGTTAGCTCGCTGGTTGGTGGTCGCCCCGCAAACACCGCTGACCGGCGTGTCTTGAATTGGCCAGCACAAGAAGGAGGTTGGCGCTAGCGTTCTTGTACAGAGTCAAGACCTGACGTGCTTCGTGTGCT
>CAZAOI010000377.1:0-2793 GCA_964486705.1 uncultured Oleiharenicola sp.
TGTTCGCCGGCGCCCCTCCCCCCGTCCACTCGCCGCCACTTAAAGCGCCCCAAAACCCGAAAGCCGCGGATTTTCAGCGGTTTTGTGATTGAAATGCCTTATATTTTGCAAACTCTGAGCCGATATTATTGCTCCAGCGCACGCCGCTGAGACCGCCACTGTTACACATGACCCGCACACGACTCGACTATCGCAAAATCACCCGCGCCGCCACTGCTCTGTCCGCCGGGCTCGGTCTGGCCTTCCTCGCCGGCTGCCAAAAAGCGCACCAAGTTTTCAGCCTGAGCGGCCCCCAGTCCACCATGGTCACGGCGGGGCCCGTCGCCAAGGTCCAATGGGACCTGTTCATGGTTACGGTCTATGTAACCGCCGCGATTTTCATCGTGGTCGGCGCCGTCCTGGCCTACGCCCAGATCAAGTTCCGCGCCAAATCCGAGACCGATGAACACGCTGAACCGCCGCCGCAGGGACACGGCAATCCTTTTGTCGAGATCGGGTTGATCGCCGCCTCCGTCGCTTTGCTGGTCATCATCGCCATCCCGACCCTTAAGGACATCTGGTACACCCACGACGTGCCGGAAGAAGAGAAGGCCAACGCGATCGACGTCACCGCCATTGGCTACCAGTGGTGGTTCAAATTCGAATACAACACCGAGTTGGTGAAAAACCCCGACGGCACCGATGGCGACAAGTTGGTCACGGGCAACGAACTCGTCGTCCCGGCCGGCTTCCCGATTCGCGTCCAGCTCCGGACCGTCGACGTGATCCACAGTTTCTGGGTGCCGAAACTCGCCGGCAAGGTGGACATGATGCCGAACCGCCCGAATTTCCTCTGGTTCAAGGCCGACAATCCCGGCTACTACTACGGCCAGTGCGCTGAGTACTGCGGCGAATCGCATGCCATCATGCGCTTCCGCGTCATCGCGCTTTCCCCCGCCGAGTACTCCAAGTGGCTCGAAAACCAAAAGCAGGCGGCCCGCTCCGTCACGCCCGCCTTGCTGGCCGCCGAGGCCGGTGTGCCCCACGTCAAGCTTGCCAGCCTGAAGATTGGCGACGGCGAAGCACTCGCCGGATCACCGGAATTTGACGCCAACCCGCTGGCGGCCTGGCGCAAAATGCAGCTCGTCGAGGCCGGCGAAAACGCCGCCCTGGTCACAACGGGACGAAAGCTCTTCCAAGACAAGACCTGCATTTCCTGCCACACCGTCCGCGGCCACGAAGGCATCGGCATCACCGGCCCCGATCTCACGCGCGTGGGCGCCCGGTCCACCATCGCCGCCGGCGTCCTCGAAAACACCGCTGAACGCATGCATTCCTGGATCAAAGACCCGAATCACTACAAGCCCGGCAACAAGATGTCCAACGGCGGCTACACCGAGGTCGAGACTGGCAAAGCCAAGTTCGCCCTTAACGATCAGGAGATCGACGCCCTCGTCGCCTACTTGCACAGCCTCAAGTAACCCCCTTTCGCCGATCATCCAAAGACCGCAGGCCTCTTCGCTGCGCCCGCCTGACCGACCCGTTGACCAGGCCAACATCCTGAACGAAGCCGAGAATCTCTCCTCCCCAACACACCACTTTTTATGGCAGACGCATTAGCCAAGACCGAGTTCATCGGCAAACAATCGGCCCATCCGGCCAAAACCACTCCGCTCTTCAGGCGCCCGACCGCCGCCTACGGCCTGGTCAGCTGGCTGACGACCGTCGACCACAAGAAGATCGGCATTCTCTATGGGGCCGTGGCCATCTTCTTCTTCCTCGTGGGCGGCGTCGAGGCCCTGCTGATTCGCACGCAGCTGATGGTGCCGAACAGCCGCTTCATCAGTGCCCAGTTCTACAACGAGCTGTTCACGATGCACGGCACGACGATGATTTTCCTCGCGGTCATGCCGTTGAACGCCGCGTTCTTCAACCTGCTCATTCCCCTGCAAATCGGGGCCCGCGACGTGGCGTTTCCCCGCCTGAACGCCTTCAGCCTCTGGGTGTTCATCGCCGGCGCGATCATGATGAACGTCGGCTGGTTCATGAAATCCGGCCTGCCTGACATCGGTTGGTTTGGCTACGCCCCGCTGACGTCAAAGCTCTACACGCCCGATCTTTCCACCGATCTCTGGACCATCGGCCTGCAAACCTTGGGTGTCTCCTCGATCGTCGCCTCCCTCAACTTCATCGTCACGATCATCAACCTGCGGGCCCCCGGCCTCACGATGATGCGCCTGCCGGTGTTTTGCTGGATGGCCCTCATCACCAGCTTCCTGCTCGTTCTCGCCATGCCGGCCATCGCGATCGCCTTGATCATGGTGATTTTCGACCGCCAGTTCGGCACGAGCTTCTTCGAAGTGTCCGGCGGCGGCCAGCCCATCCTCTGGCAGCATCTCTTCTGGGTGTTCGGCCATCCCGAGGTCTACATCCTGATTTTGCCGCCGATGGGCTATGTGTCGGAAATCCTCCCGACCTTCTCCCGCAAGCCGCTTTTTGGCTATCCGATCATTGTCTTCTCCGGCGCGGCCATTGGTTTCATCGGCTTCGGCGTCTGGAGTCACCACATGTTCACGACCGGCCTGGGCAACGTCGCCACCGCCGCCTTCGCGCTCGCCACGATGGCCATCGCCGTGCCGACCGGGGTGAAGATCTTCAACTGGATCGGCACCCTCTGGGGCGGCCAGATCGTCACCCGCACCCCCATGATGTTTGCCTTGGGTTTCATCTGGATGTTCATGCTCGGCGGCTTCTCCGGCATCATGCACGCCGCGGCCCCGGCCGATGCCCAGCAGCAGGACAGCTACTTCGTCA
>CAZAOI010000378.1:0-2790 GCA_964486705.1 uncultured Oleiharenicola sp.
CTTAACAAGAAAGTCTTGCGCCTTATCTAAGCGCCATTCGGGTCAGGCCGCTAGACGCTAGAAACGGGATTGCCCTATGAGTGAGAGGCCGCATCGTGGCGGCGTGGCTAGAAAGCTGCGGATCCAATATGAGGGAGCGATCTATCATGTGATCAACCGGGGAAATTATCGGCGGGACGTATTTGGTACGGTGGGCGCGCCCAGGCATTTGAAAAAGTGGTGAGGGAGGCGTGTGCATGGCATGGGTGGCGGCTCCACGCCTATGTGGTGATGAGAAATCATTACCATCTGGCGGTGGAGACGCCGCGGGCGAATTTGCTGGAAGGCATGCATTGGTTGCAGAGCACCTTCGCCACTCGATTCAACCGGTTGCGGAAAGCGCGGGGACATTTGTTTCAGGGCCGGTATCAGGCGCTATTGATCGAGGACGCGGCGGCTCTGGCCCGCGTGGTTGACTAGATCCATCTCAATCCGGTGCGGGCACGCCTCACCGCTCCGGCCAAGCTGGCGGGTTTTCGCTGGAGCAGTTTGAAGCACTTCATTTCGGCGGAGCGGCCGGCTCAATTGGTCTGTGCTGATTGGTTGCGCCATTATGGGTGGACCGATTCACCGGCCGGAGTGCGGGTCTATATTGGTTATTTGACTAATTTGGCGGCGGACGAGGCAGAGCAAAAACAGCTGGGCTTGGAGAAGCTGTCGACCGGGTGGGCCATTGGCACCTTGGCATGGCGCCGACAGGTGGCCAAGGATCACGCGCAACGCGCCCTGAGTCCCGGCATGGAGGCGGAAGAACTGAAGGAGTTAAAAGAAACGCACTGGAGCCAAGTGTTGGAAGGAGAATTGAAAAAAGCTGGCAAGGGGCCGAAGGATCTCGCGGGCTCGGCTGGCAGCGCTCCGTGGAAAATCGCAGTGGCCCGACGGCTGCGGCTGGAGGGCGCCGGGTATGCGTGGATTACGGGAGCGCTCCGCATGGGCAAGACGAGCTCGGTGCGCGCGTACTTGAGCCAGGCAACAAAGTAGCGTCTAGCGGCCTGTCATCAGGGCGTGCAGCCGAACCAGAGGAAAAGACCCGACAGGCGGGAATCCCGCCGCTACACCGCCAGTTCAGCCCCGGTCGAATCAGCAAGCCTTGGCTGCACGGGACGCAAGGGTGCCCGCCCGATCCCGCCGGCGCGCGCATGACAGAACGCTTGTGCCTCGTTCGCCGAAGTCTCATGTTGTCTGCGCCCCGTTCAATCCCACCCCAGCGCAGCGCCTGCCCGATGCTCTCCATCCAGAAACGTCTCACTAATTCCTTCTACGCCCTCGCGAGTCTGCCGGCGACGGCCATGGGCTTTGCGCTCTCGATCCAGATCTCGGCGCTGAGCTGGCTGCTGACGACGAAATACAACCTGCACATTGACGAGGTGGGCTACGTGTGGGCGGCGGGACCGCTGGCGGGGATCTTCGGGCAGGTCATCATCGGTTTCATCAGCGACAAGGTCTGGTTCTGGGGTGGCCGGCGCCGCCCGTTCGTCCTGATCGGCGGCGTGCTCGCGGCGGGCATGCTCCTGGCGCTGCCAAACATCGACGTGATCGCGGCCAAGCTCGGGTTCAAGAGCCTCCTGTTCGTCGCGATCGCCGTCGCGCTGACGCTGGATCTGGCCATCAACATCAGTTTCAATCCCACCCGTTCGATCATCGCGGACGTGACGCCCGAGGGCAATCCGCGCACGAAGGGCTTCACGTGGATGCAGACCATTTCGGGGTTCTTCGGCGTGCTGGCCTATGTCGTCGGCGCCACGATGGGCAACTACGTTTTGATCTATGCGGGAGTCGGGCTGGTGTTCCTCTTCTCGTTCGTGCCGATGTTTTTCATCACGGAAAACCGGCACGTTGAATCGGCCGCCGCCGATCCGGTGACGGGAAAAAAGACCGCGACCGAATGGGGCCAGTTGATGCGGATTTACCTCGCGCACGGGTTTTCCTGGATCGGGATCCAGACGATGTTCGTGTTTATCATCGCCTTCATCCAGCAGAAGTTTTTTGCCGGGGTGACGGACCTGGCGGTGATCAACGCCCAGTCGGGCCAGATTATCGCCATCGCCTTCGCCGTGCTGAACACGGTGGGTTTCATTCTTCCGGCCTTGGTCCTCGAACCGATCGCCGAACGCCTGGGGCGCGTGAAGACGCAGGCGCTCTGCGTGGCATTGATGGCGCTGGGTTACTTCGGCATGGCCTTCTTCGGCCACACTCCGATGGTGCTCTACGTTTTGATGGCCGTCGCCGGCATCGGCTGGGCGGCCGTTGTGAGTCTGCCTTTTGCGATCATGACGGAGAAGATCGACCAGAGCCGGACCGGATTCTTCATGGGGATCTTCAATCTCTCCGTCGTTTTGCCCCAGCTCGTTGTCAGCCTGGCGGTCGGGACGATCATCAAGAATGCGGCGGACAAGAATATCATCTTTCTCATCAGCGGCGCGTCGCTCGCCGTCTCGGCGGTGCTCTGGACGATGGTCAAAGAAACGCGATTGTCCGGCGGTCGGACCGCCGGTGCGCCGCGGGCGGGCCATTAACCCTCCTCTCCGCAGCAGGATTGGCCGCACAAGGAGGAGAAGCAGAATGGCGGAGCGCCGACGTGGCGCCGTCGCTCCAGCCCCGCGTCTGGACGGTGAGGCGCCACCTTATCCCCCCGCCTGAATGATCTCGAGCTGACCGGCATCCGCCAGGCTGATGTCCTCCGCCCCATTGCCACTGACCACGCTGGATTCCAGCGTATTGACGGTGCAGGAGGCGTCGTTGATCCGGATG
>CAZAOI010000379.1:0-2787 GCA_964486705.1 uncultured Oleiharenicola sp.
GCATGATCTACCGTCTAAGCATCTCGGCAGAACGGGATCGGTTTCTGTTGAAGGGAGCTTTGCTGTTCGACTTGTGGTTCGATGTGCCGCACCGTCCGACACACGACGCCGATTTTCTTGGTTTCGGTTCGGCGGAAATTCCGCAGGTAGAAGCGGTATTTCGGGACACCTGCCGGATCGAGGTGGTGAGTGTGATCAAGCCAAATAATGGCATGCTGTTTTAGAAATTTGATGGCCGTTGAAAGAGGGTAGCCGAACAGCGATAAGAAGGGCTGTTCGGCTGTTGGGATGACCCGAAGTCAGAAAGGCGGATCGCAATCCAGGCTGAAGGGTTCTGGGTCTGGGTGGCCTATCCAGTCGTCGGGTCGGTCGAAGCCTCTGGAATTGAAACGGTAAGCCTGGCCGAAATAATGCGAATCGATTTCATAGGCGAGTTGTTGGATGAAGGCGAGGAAGGCCACGGCATCGCGATCTGAAAGCCGTGGCAACTTGACCAGCAAATGGCCGGGGATGTAGGGAAGTTCGTCGTCCATGGGATTGTGGCTCCTTAGCGGCTGGCGCCACGCGGGGCACGCTTGACGGGTTTCCCGAACAGATCGAAATAGAGCTTCTCATCGAGCTGAGGCCGATTGTCACGCACGGCCGCCGCCAGGAGATCGTGAGCGAAGTTATTGAGCAGGCGACGATTCCCGATGGCATGCTCGCACAGCGTCTGCTTAAGCGCCCGGGTCATCAAATCGGCATTGCCCGCTGCGACAAGCTGGTGCTCAAGCGTCGCCAGCAGTTCATCCGGGGTGGCCGGCTCGATGGTCAGGCGGACACGGATACGGCTCGCCAGCGGCAGCAGGTCATCACGACGGAGCATCTCGATGAGCCGCTCATCGCCGGCAAGGACCACGCACAGCAAGGAGCGCGAATCGAATTTGGCGCTCGCCAGCAAGCGCAGTTCAGACAGCACGGAGGCATTCATCTCCTGCGCCTCGTCGATCAGCAGCACCGGTTTGCAGCGCGTCGATTCCAGATGATGCATCCAGCGCTCGCGCAGCGCCTTGAAGCCACACCAACGGTTATGCGGCGTCAGGGGCACCTGAAACAGATCGCCCAACTCGCGATAGAAATCGTTGATCGCGCTCTGCGGATGGGCCATCGCCCCAACGGTCACCTCCGGGATCGTGGCCAGCCGTTCGGCCAGCAGACGCAGGGCGACACTCTTCCCGGCGCCGGGACTGCCGGTGATCAGGGAGAAGCCGCCCTCGCGCAACTGCGTGTGTTCGATACGCCAGCAAAAATTCTCGACGGCCGGCGTGGCATGCACCGCCTCGATAGGCACATCGGGCGAGAAGGGATTCCACTTCAGGCCGTGGGTAGCCAGATAGCTCATATTCACGTCAGCTCCTTCGGCATCAGCGGAACATAGGCGGGCGGTAGCCCGGTGGCGGCGTAATCGGCCATCAACTGCTTGAGCAGCGGTGCGATGCCCGAGGGTGCCGGTGTCGGCTCCAGGTGAGGCAGTTCAAGCTGGCGGCGCTCGCCACTGGCATTCTTCGCCTTATCCAGCGGCTTGATCGGGCACAGCAGATGGCCGGTGTTCGGGCACACCAGATGGACGTAGCTCATATCCCAGCGCGCCAGACGCAGTCGCACACGCTCCAGCGTGCGATAGCGTGCGGGGATTTCAAAGCGCTGGCCATTGATGCTCACGGTGCCATCGGAGCGTCGCACAGTGCGCGTCACCTCGATCCGGAAGGCATCGCGCAAGGTCTCGCCCTCCGGGGCGGGGCGCAGCACGTTGGGGGCGTCGATAAAGCGCGCCAGCGGTGTGGTGTGGATCTCGCTGTGATGGGCGTGGTGATAGTCAAGTTCGACCCATGCCAGCGTGGCGCGATTGAGCATCTCCAGGGTCAGCTCCGCTTCGCCTTCGAGCATCGCCATCAGGCGCGACTCGATGCGCGCCCAGAACGCCTCCTGCTTGGCGTTCTGATACGGACTGTACGGCAGAGTGGTTTGATGCAGTACACCCAGGCGGCCCAGACCGCCGGTGAGTTCTTCGGCCACCATCGCCGCGCCATTGTCGGTCATCAGCATACGTGGCAAGCCGCGCTTCTGAAACGCCTGGCACAGGCCGTGCGCCAGACTGTGGGCGGTTTCATCAAGAAACCACTGGATGTGACACACCAGGCGCGAATGGTCGTCGATCACACACAGCAGATACGGCTTGACCCACTCGCCGGTGGGCAAGAGGATCTTTCGCGAGCCGTGGTGAAAGTCCAGGTGCCACAGGGCGCCCACATGCTCCATCTCGAAACTGCGGATCTCGCGCTGATTCACCCGGGCGATGGCGGCGAGCACGCCGCTGGTGGCATTGCGCACGGCTCTTTGGCGAAACATGCCTTGGGCGCGCAGGTAGCGACGCAGCGTGGGGTAGGACGGGCACTCGTCTTTATCCACCTGGATGCGCAGGTTGTCGTAGTGCAATTGCACCGTCCAGCCGCTGTGCTCGGCATATTGGGCCTTCAGCACGTCGATGGCGCGCACGGACATGCCCGGAAAGCCGCCGCGATCGCTGCGTGTCGTCGTCCGCAGTGTCGCCACGGGATCGGCGGCGTCGCGGATGCGGTAGTACCAGCGCTCCAGCGTGGCGATGCTGAACTGGATGTCCAGTCCCGTATCGGGTCGTCGCCAGGTCTTGGCGGCCAAGGTGGTCAAGGCAGACCAAAGCTCGCCCTTGCCGGGCGGCGCGGCTAATACGGGGGCGATGATGGAATAACGAAAGCGGGCCCACTGATC
>CAZAOI010000380.1:0-2782 GCA_964486705.1 uncultured Oleiharenicola sp.
TTGGCCTACCGCTTGAGCAGTCATTGCAAGGCGATCCGTGACGAACTTGGGTTAATGGCGAGCCATCAGATAATTGAGACAAATGAAGGTTCCAGGTCGCCGGAATAGCTCCTTGGTGCCGGCGTAGCTCAACCACGCCGCCGTGCCCGTTGGCAGGCGGCCATTTTTCCAAGATAGGCCTCGGCGGCCAGCGGCTATCGAACCAGCAGTCCGTAATTTGCGCCCACTTTTTGGAATCCGCCGGTGGTGAGGACTCCATCGTCCAGGATCGCGTCGACCTTCGTCATAAAAGCGTCGTCGGCCGTGCTGCCCACCAAAACGATGGCGCCGCTCGGTCCCGACCACCAATAATATCCTCCCAAGACCGACGTTGCAGCATAATTGGCCGGGAGGTAGCCGCTCATGCCGGCCGGCGTGATGCCCCCGCCGGTCACGGGTGGTCGCGGATTTCCTTCCATGAAAAATCTTTGGTACGCCCCTTCATATTGCCGAAAATCATTCGCGAAACGCGCGGCGCGCGATTTTTCCTGCACCTTGAGGAAGGCCGGTATAGCCAAGGCGGCCAAGAGGCCAATAATCACCACGACGATCATGATTTCCACCAAGGTGAAGGCCCCGCGTAGGCCCGGCCCGGCCTCGAGGTGCGATCGGCGGGCCATCACGAAACGGCGGGCCGCCGGCAACCGTTGTTTGGTCCCTCGGCACAGCCGGCGATCGGGGATCGTCGCGACGGGTTGATTTGTCGAAGGCATCATGAAGGAGGTAGACTGTTGCAGAATTTTTGCTCTATGAACCAGAATCTGCCGGAGCGCGAAAGTGGGGCGAAGGTCGGTGCCCCCAAAAGGAGCATGGAAGACGTGACCGAAATTGTTCGATTTGGCAACCCTTCGCAGGCGAAGGCCATGGCCCAATGGGTGAGGGCAGCCGAATCTCGTATCAGGCACAGTCAGATGGCCCGAAGCTGGCCTCGGTTTGGCTGGAATGGAGAAACCCGCGGGCCGGCGATTCGAGGCGCCCGGCGGTTTGCGGCGGCCAATCCGCGGCCAATCGCGCCGCTTCCGGGGGGGGGGTGAGAAATCACCGCCCGCCCGCTACCTGATCCTGGATTCAGCGATGGCGCGTTGTCGTCCGGTCTTAAAACATCACCGCCATTGCGTGGCCGTAGCACACCGCGACGGGTCCGAAATTGATCCGCACCATCGAAATATCGAGGCTGGTCCCGATCTGCCATTTGGGCGGTCTGCCCATGGCGCGATAGACAAAAGGACCGTAGTCCTCCGACTGGAGGAATTCCACCATCCGCTCGTCGTCCGGCGGAACAATGAACTCCAGCCACCGGTGGCCCATGAATTCCTGCCTCTGCTCGGGCGGCAAACCGAAATCGAAGGCCAGGCAATGGCCGTTCTTCCGATCCAGCACAAAGACGTCGCGGCTCCGGGCGTTGAGTTTGGCGAAGGCGCTCTGCCAGCTATTGCCTTCGATGAAACTTTCGAGCGACATCGGGTTTAACGGAAAAAAAAGACGCTCAAGGCCTCGGTGGCAGGGGACTCCTGGCGCAAAGCGGTTGCCAGCGTCTGAGCGGGACTCATGCAGTTATAGACGAATTTGTCTCGATCATGCGGCAAACCCAAAGGGGGTCGTCGATTTCCCAGCCGCAGCGGAGGCTGCGCGACTGGGCATGGGTTCGCAGCAGCGAACAACAGGCCAGATCGACGATCAGCGTCGGTCCGAAGACCGACGCCCACCCAACTGCATGATCCGGTCTGAGGGATGGAGGGTCGACGATCGGCTTCGGAATTCATGTTTGGGCGCGGTTTAGGAAGAAAACATTCCTCTCCGATGGGCGCCGCCATCGCGCGAACTACCGGAATTCCGGTAGACGTGGTGTGCGGGTGGTCCGGCTCGGTCAATTCAGCTTTCGCCGGCGGGATTAACCTAAACTCCGCAGAAGGATTGGCCACAAAACGCAAAAACAGAGAGTTGTATCAGATTGATCACAGAAAGACATTCACCCGGCGGGTGAGTCTGCACTTGAGCGCATGGGATTGTTCTTTCCTCGGTGTTCTCCGCGACCTCCGCGTTTTAACTGCGGTTTCTAGGAGTGCTGGAGGCGCGCGGCGACGTGTTTGCCTTGCAGCGGGCGTAAATCTTAAAAGATTCGAGGCGTGCATTCTTTCCTCAATCGCCTGCTGCTGGGAGTATGTGTGGCCATCGGACCGATGACCGCGCGCGCGGTCGAGCCGGCGGCGAAGGACGCGGCGGCCCCGTCCGACCGGCCCGCGGTGGTGGCGAATGGATCACCGCCCGCGGCCCCGGCGGCGCCGGCCCGGGATTCCGAAGTCCTGACGCTGCCCACCATCCAAGTCACGGCCGGTCGCGTTAAGGAGCTGGACCGCGCGATCAAGAAACTCGACAAGGCGATCTCGCGGGAAAAGAAAAATCTCAAGGCGAGCGATTTGGACAAGGCGCTCAACAATGCCACGCTCGCCAAGACGGCGGCGATCTTCGGGGGGAATTCCGCCGCGTATCTCGAAACGGTTGCCGCCACTCGCGTCCGCTACATGGAGGCGGAGCGCGACCTGTTGTCGGACATGAAGGAACCGCGAACGCTTCAGGACTTGGCGATTTTGCAGAAGGAACTCGACCAGCTGCGCACGATGCAGCGCGAATTGGACTACACCAAGCATTATTGAAGCTTACCCGTAGAAGTGACAACTACGGCTCAAATGGTAGGGCGAGTCGTCCCCGACGAGCCGCTCGGCAGCACGGCTCATCCGGAGGA
>CAZAOI010000381.1:0-2779 GCA_964486705.1 uncultured Oleiharenicola sp.
AAGTCACCGTCAAGTCCGGCCACCCGCGCCTCGACCCCACCCTTGAAGCCGATGGCCACCAGCAAATAGATGGTCAGCCCCACATAGATGGGCTCGGGAAACTTCAAATCACTCTTCATCAGCGCCGCCAGCAAACCTAGGGCGAAGAACAACACCGCGGGTGAAAGGATATTGGCCTGGATGGCATCAGAGATCGTCATCTGGCGGCCAGTCGATGACGAGAATGTTGCCGAATGCAAATAGAGTTTTGATAACCGCTCACCGTTCACCCGAGCCAGCACGCCCGGCTGCCGACCCGGTTATGCAGGCACGCCCGCCGACGGCAGATTCAGGTGAGATCGTCACGATCTGGCTAGCGCCATTCGTGGCGCGGATAGCGGCGGGACAGTTCCGCTTTCACCTTCGGATATTGTTCGCGCCAAAAATTACTGAGATCGTCCGTCACCTGGATCGGCCGCTGATTCGGCGCCAGCACCTCGATCTTCACCGGCACCCGGCCGTGGCCGAGCGTGAAGGTGGAGCTCACGCCGTAGAGCTCCTGGATGCGCGCGCTCAGCACCGGCGGGCCGTCCTTGGTGTAGGCGAGGCGCGCCTTGCGGCCGTTGGCCATTTCGATCCGCTCGGGCAAATAGACATCGAGGACCGCCAGTTGCTCCGCCAGCAGCCAGTCGCGCAGCACGGGCATGACCGGCTTGTCCTTCAACTCGCGCGCGCCGTAGCTGCCGTAACAGATCTGTTCGATCAGTGTGGCACGGTCGGCCTCGGTGATCGGGTTCACTTCCAGTTCCGGCCACCACTTGGCGAGACAGTTCACGCGAATGATCCATTGTTCAACGGCTTCGTTCCACTCGGTCAGCTCGATCCGACCGGCCGTGACTTCCTTCGCCAGCAGCCCGGCCGCCTCGCCTTCGGGCGGCTCATCGGCCGTCTGCTTCGACTCGAGCACAAGGTCGCGAAACCGGCGCTCCTTGCGCGCCAGCACGCGTTTGGCGGTCTCGTCGTACAGCACCCCGCCGGCATCGACAAAATCCTCGGGAAACAATTCCTTCAGCCACGGCTCTTCGATCGCTGTGCAGAGATTGAGCAGCACGTTCACTTCGCCGCGACTCTCGATCTCGGTGATCTCCGCCGCCACGAGCAGCGGCGCCTGGTCGATGCCGCTCTCGCGCGCGAGGACCCCGCGGCGCTTGTGCACCAGTTCGCAGCGCAGCGTGCCGCTATCAAGTCGTTTGGCCAGATGATCGCTGAAACCGACGAGCACGCACTTGCGGACCGCGACGCCGTCGATGCGTTTTTCCGCAATATCGAGCCCCTCGCCTTCCGCGATTTCGAGGAACTGCTGGAACATCGGGCCAACCTGCTTGACGCCCTGCACATGGATGCCCAGCCGCCGGCAGGCGTCCATGTTGTAGTTCGCCTTGTCCGCATAGCGCCACGCGCGCATCAGGAGGAAAAAATCGGATTCATGCTCCTCGCCGAAGAGGTCGTCGCGCGCCTCCTGCGTGCGTTTGTCGACATTGCGCAGGAGAAAATTTCTCCCCTGGGTCAACGCCGCCATCAACGCCACCGAGCGCACGCAGCCGTAATCCTGGGCCGCAAGAAACATCCGGGCGTAGCGCGGATGCATCGGGAAACGCAGCATGCGCCGACCGGTTTCGGTGATTGATGTGGGAGGGGCTTTATGCCCCGACTCTTCCGAACTCTCGGGGCGTAAAGCCCCTCCCACATGGGCCAACGCTCCCAGATCCGCCAGCAAGGCCTCCGCCCGCTCCAGCGCCTTGGGCTCGGGTCTCTCCAGCCACGAGAAATTCCCGACGTCGTCGATCCCCGCGGCCTTCAACGTCAGCACAACCTCAGAAAGATCGAGGCGCTTCACCTCCGGCAGCTCCTGCAGCGGACGCTTGCCGTGCTCGCGCTCCGTCCAGAGCCGCACGCACACGCCCGGGGCCGTCCGGCCGGCGCGGCCGGCCCGCTGGTCAGACGACGCCACGCTGATCTTCTCGATCAGCAGCGTGTTGATCCCGCGATGCGGATCGTAGCGGGCCACCCGGGCCAGACCGCAATCCACAACCGCCGTCACCCCATCAATCGTCAGCGAGGTCTCGGCCACGTTGGTCGAGACGATGATCTTGCGCGTATCGTAACGCGCAACGGCGCGATCCTGCTGCTCGGGCGGCAGTTCGCCGTGCAGCGGATAGCAGAGGAAGCCGCGGAGCGCATGCGAGCCTTGCACGTCCTGCACCGTCCGGCTGATTTCGAACGCGCCCGGCATGAAGACGAGAATGTCGCCCGTGCTCTGCGCGGCAATGCGCTCGCACTCCCGGGTGGCGACGACCCAGACGGGATCGTGCTCGAAGTCCACCGCCTTGGGGAGGTATTCGATTTCCACCGGAAACGTGCGGCCCTGCGAGGTGAGCACTTCGCAGGGCACGAGGTAGTCCTTCAGCATCGCGGCGTCGAGCGTGGCTGACATCACGATGATTTTCAGATCGGGCCTCGTGGTTTGCTGGATCTGCACCGCCCGGGCGAGGGAGATGTCGCCGTAGAGGTGGCGCTCGTGAAATTCATCAAAGATGATCGCGCTGATGCCCCGCAGCGACTGGTCAAACGACATTTGCCGGAGCAAGATGCCCTCGGTGACAAACCGGATGCGCGTCGCCTTTGACACCCGCGAGTCGAGCCGGATCTGGTAGCCGACGACTTCGCCGAGCTTCGTGCCGACCTCCTCGGCCACGCGTTTGGCCAGCATGCGCGCCGCCAGCCGGCGCGGCTGGAGGAC
>CAZAOI010000382.1:0-2779 GCA_964486705.1 uncultured Oleiharenicola sp.
AGCAACCGGATTTCCAAGTGGCCAGAAAATACTGGAACAAACTGAAAGAGCGTCTCGGGAAGGAAGGCAGCCAGTCGGTGACAGATTGTCACCGACTGAAATTGCCCGCCGCTGACGGTAAAAATTACCTCACCGATGTCGCCAATGCCGAAACTCTGTTGCGCATCGTCCAGAGTGTTCCCAGCCCCAAAGCCGAGCCCACATTATGATGATACCACGGCAGCCTTGCGGCTCTTGGCTGGCTGCCGGGAAGTCCTGATTATCCGGCGTCCTGATTGCTCCTGACGTTGGCGCAGATCACGCATCATCGCGGCAAATCCGGCCCGGTATTTCCGGCCATTGGCATCCTTGATGGCATGCATTTCCTTGAGAATTTCGTCGGTCATAGTTCACCCCTCATCAGTTCGTCTGGTGTACAAATCGTGGGGAAATCGTAGCCAGCCCGGGCACATATGCCACCCAAAACACGGCGCCCCTGCGCATTGGCAATATGGCGGAAGTTCCAAGTCAACAAGTAAGGTATGACATGCACTGCGCAAACCGCGAGATGCAAAGCGTCATCCTTGGCCTTGGTCGGCATGGCTCCGGGTCGGATGAACTGCGCGGCCAGTCGGAAAGCGACAGGAGTGGCGTCCAGCAATGGGAAATTCTCCAAGACTCGCAAACGCTGTTTTGCAGCTTCCTCGTCGCCACGCGCTGCTTCGTCGAGCACAAGTTGTGACACTACCGGATCGAAATCCGGCAACCGGTCAATCCACCAAGTCTGGGTGATCTGCTGCCGGGCCAGGGCTATCACGTCCCGCGCAGGCCGGGCTGTCAGGTAACTGACAATTGTCGTCTCGATATACAACCGGGGTTTCATTGATCAACGGAGCAATAATCCGAACCAAGCCGTTGACGACTCAAAATCTGATTAACGAAAAATACAAGGTCTTGCCCTTCGACTACGCTTGGCTGAAATAGTCATGTTCTCTGTCAACCTCGCCTGCGGCATCGCCGCTGGGCGAGCTTCGCCGAATCCTTGAGCGAAGGCAGGCCCGATTTTCCCTTTCACCCTCCCTTTCACCTTCACTCTCACTGTCCCCCTTGCCGTGTTGCTTCCCGTCTCCAGCCTCCAGCCCCTGTCGTCCGAAGACTTGGCGAAGAATGATCCGGCCTTCGGCCTCCCCGGAAATAGATTTGGAGCCATGCTCCAATCCTATTTCCGCAGCGGCTGGGCCTTCCTGATCCCCTACCTCGCCGCGTATCTGCTCCATGCCGGGCGACCGGCCCGGACATGTGCCGGGTTGGTAGCCAACCAACAACGGTAAAGCTTGGCTGAAATGGCCGGTCAATCCGGAGGCTGCAGGAAGCAGCCCGGTGGACGGTGGACAGTCGGCAGTGAGCGCCATCGGAGCCCTACCGTCTACCGTTCCTCCGTCTACCGTTACACCGTCTACTGCCCACAGCCTACTGTCCACCGGTGTCCCGTGCTTACTGCACGTCTACTGGTTCCTACACGGACTGCACGTATTACTCGGCGCAATCGCGCTGCGCGCTTGGTGGCGGGCAGCCGGTGCGACGGTAGCCGGAGCAACGGATGACAGTGAGGAAACCGCCAACCACGCGACCTCGTCGCAACCGCTTGTCTCGCCGAAGTCCGACGTAGGCGGATCTACCGACTCACCGTCCCCTGTGCCCCAATCTGCATACCGTCCACTGTCCACCGTATACCGGTTACCGTTATCTGTCTACCGGCAACTGCCCGCCTACTTCCCCAGCGACTGGGCCTTCCTCATCCCCTACCTCCACCTCCTCTATGTTTGGCTCCAGACAAAAGTGCCCGATAATATGCCCCTGCACAGCACATGACCAACCCGACCGTTGACATGATATTCTTACATGACACCTTAAAGGCATGAAAAACTCCACGCTCACTGAGAGAGGCCAGATTTCCGTGCCGGCCGCTCTGCGCAAATCCATGAAGTTGCAACCCGGGCAGAGGTTTCGTTGGCAGCGCATTTCTGATCGGGAAATGCGGGTTTCAGTGGAAACACCCCTGACCAAGGGTCCCTTGAGTGTGCTCGGTTACGCCCAGAAACTTCGCAGTGGACCAGTACGCCGAACGGCGAGTTGGATGAGGGAGTTGAGGGCGGGAGAAAAGTAGCCATGTGGGTCATCGACACCTGCATCATTCTCGATGTGTTCGAGAACGATCCCGCCTTTGGCCGTCCCTCCGCGAAGTTACTGCAGAAGCTTTTGCCCCAAGGGCTGACAATCAGCCCGGTCACCATGGTTGAGTTATCGGCGGCATTTTCAGGCGACTTGGCTGAGCAGAAAAACTTCTTGGATCAAGCGGGTATTTCCTATGGAGAATCGTGGACGGTGGCTGACACGGAACAAGCCCACACGGCTTGGAACGCTTACGTGGTCGCCAAGCGTCTTGCCCAGGCGACAAAGCGGCCCATCGCCGATCTTCTCATTGGCGGGTTCGCGGCGAACCGAACCGGTCTCGTCACGCGCAATCCGAGGGATTTCGCTCGCTGGTATCCGCACCTGAATATCCAAGAGCCAAGTCCGGTTTCCGGGACGCTTTAGTTTGAGCTTCTCCTCCGGCCTCTTTGCCTCAGTTTCGCCCAAGCGAGAACTGAGGACAAACACCGGGTTGCCAGAAGGCAACAACGGTGCTCCGTCCCTCCGTAGAGCGCATTTTACTTCAACTTAAACTTCCGGCTTAAACCAACAAGCCCACCGCCCACTGTCCACCGTCTACCGGTTACCGTTATCCGTCTACCGGCAA
>CAZAOI010000383.1:0-2755 GCA_964486705.1 uncultured Oleiharenicola sp.
GAGCACTACATGACCTCCGACCTGTTCACGGTTCACGCCGACGACGCCGTCGAGGTGGCCGGGGCCGGGCGCGGCGTCGAGTTGAACTTCCTCCACCCCGGCCTGGGAGACCCAACGGGCGGTCCTTTGCGCGAGATCGAGCACGATGTAGGTCGGCGGTGCACCGAGTTGCCTACCGGGATTGAAGACCCAGGTTTTTCCGACGCGCGACACCCATGAACCGCCGTTGCGGAACGGCGAGTTGTGAATGTGCCCGGAGAAGACAAAGTCAGGCTGCAGCTCGCCGATGGTGTTCACCAGAAAGACGTCGCCGGCGTGTTCCTTGCCGGTCCAGCTGACCCCGACACCGTTGGGGGGAGCGTGGTGCACCCAGAGCCAGACTGACGGGGAGGGCGGTTTTGCCGCGCGCAGGAAGGTCTCCATCGTGCCGCGCGTGGTCGGGCCGTCCCACCATGGGCAGACCGAGAGGCGCAGCCCGGGCAGGTCGAGGCCGGTGCCGTCGACGGTCAGGCCGGCGGCCCGCACGCGCTGCAGCCAGCGGGCGATGTATTCCTCGGCGGCGTTTTTTTCGTCGCCGTCATGGTTGCCCGAGCAGACGAGCAGCCGGGTCTTCGCGCTGATGGCGCGAAGGTATTTCACGACGACCGTGATCTGGGAGTCGAGGTCGAGGTGGCCGCTGATGTCGAGCAGGTCGCCGGCGATGATGACGGCGTCGTAGTGTTCCGCCTGCTGCGCCACCCAGTCGAACTGGGTCAGTCCGAAATGCAGGTCGGAGACAGCGAGGAATTTCATGGTCGGCCTGCTTGCGGAAGCGTGTCCCGTGCCAACGGAGGGACGAAGCGAGGGCCGAGCCGGGCGATTGGATGGCTAGCCTTCCCTGAATCGGGTACGAGCGTCGTGGATGGCGGGAATTCAACTCGTGCCATTCCTTGGTGGACGGGTTCGGCGCCTGGGGTGCGGTGGCTCTTCGATCGTCTAGGGAAGCCGGGGCGAAGGCCGATCGGAATCTTTGGGGTGGGGAAGATCGCTCTCCGCAGGGCCCTTGCGGTCCTCCTTCGCTGGTCGGAGTTGCCGGCGAAGCGAAGCGGCTTACTTTTCTGGGACGACGACGTTGTCCTCGAGGATTTTTAGCTCGTCGAGTTTCACTGTGCCTTCGCGGTCGGTGAAGTGGGCTTTGCCGGGTAACGTCTCCCCAAACCAAGGGGTGGCTTTTTCGACCATTTTCGCGGCGACGTCGGCGAACGTGACGCCTTTCTGGTGCGGCACGGCGATGAAGGTGCTCCACGCGCGGGGCGTTTTGTTGCCCTTTTGCTTGAGCGCGGCGACCTCGAAGGCGTCGACGACGATGAGGTAATAATCGTCGGTACTCTTGCTGCCGATGAGGCGGTCGGCCATGCCTTCCATGCCGAGGTCGCGCTCGAGTTGGTAGAGTGCTGACTCGTCGCCGCCCGCGCGTTCGTCCCACGCCTGCGCCGCGCCCAACCCCGCGCCGCGCCGCTTCGGCACAAGCCCGTGGCGCCATTCCAGGTCGTCCTTGCGCACGAAGGGATCGCGCCAGTACCGCCCGCCGAAGGTGACGCGCAGGATCAGTTCGACCTTCGCCTGGTCGGTGGTGTTGACGAAATTCTTCGCCTTGAGGGCAGGGAAGAGGAGCTTGCAGACCTCGGGATAGGAGAGGTCGGCCGTGAGGCCCTCGCCCGGCAGGAACTGGTAGTAACGTACTGGGCGTTCGCCGGCCGGCGGTAGCGGCACGTCGGTCAGATCGTCCGCCCGGCGGAACATCTTCCACAGAACCTCGGGCGGGGTCTGCGCATAGTTTGCGGCGGAGACGATGATCTCGTTGGGGCGGGTGGACGCGCCAGCGTGGGCGGGAAGCAGGAGGCCGCCGCCCAGGGCGAGGGCGGTGAGCAGAAGCCTGGGCGGGATGCGAACGTTTACCATCGCTTCAGTCGGAACCCGCCGAGCCAATCAAGGGCACAAGGATTTTGCGGGAATGGCGGCATCATAGGATTTCGCCGTCGGTCCGCAATTCCAATGCGGCCGCTCCCCGCTGGATCGTTTCAGCGATCCAGGAAAGGCGCCGGCCAGCAGGCTTTGCGCGCCCCTCAGCTGGCCAGCCTTCTGGGTTCAGTAGTCCAAGGAGGGAGCCAGCCACTTTTCGGATTCAGCGACGGGGATACCTTTCCTGGTGGCGTAGTCCTCGATCTGGTCCTTCGCGAGTTTACCGACAGCAAAGTACTTTGAGTCCGGATGATTAAAATACATGCCGCTGACGCTGCTCGCGGGGAACATGGCGTTGGATTGTGACCCACGCTGCCCGCTGGGCACCCGCGTTGGTCACCCCTTCGGGGCCAAACCTGCGGTTTGACCATCTCCGCGCTGCCGCGCTTCGTCCGTCAGCGGATGCCGGTGGCGGTGGTCGTCGCCTATGCCGGATCGTAATCCAGATAGGGCGCCAGCCATTTCTCAGCGTCCGCGACTGGTATTTCCATTCGCTTTGCGAGGTCCTCGATTTGATCTTTGGCCAGTTTCCCGGTTGCGAAATACTTGGAGTCCGGGTGATTGAAATACCAGCCGCTTACGCTTGATGCGGGATACATCGCGTTGCTTTCGGTGAGAGTGATCCCGGTGCTGGCTTGGGCGCCAAGGAGCTCAAACAGGGGCGGCTTGGCTTGGTGATCCGGGCAGGCGGGATAGCCGGGCGCGGGCCGGATGCCGCGGTCTTTTTCGCGGATGATGTCCTTCATTGCGAGGT
>CAZAOI010000384.1:0-2741 GCA_964486705.1 uncultured Oleiharenicola sp.
CCTGAGCTGGTCGAACGGGCAAGCAGGCTCCTCCAAAAACGAAAGGAAAGGGGCAGGGTGGGTTTGATCAAATGCCCCGGGGATCGTTACTCCGCCGTGACGTCGAGTCCGGTGAGTTCGCCATCATCGATCCGTACCGCCACCGTCATGGGTCGGCAGCAAACTTCACAGTCCACAGTGAACTCCGCGCTGCCTTCGCTCACATCCAGCGCGAGGGTGAAGGTCTCGCCGCAATGCGGGCACTCGAGGGAAATTGAATCAGGCATCAGGACAACCGGGCTGTCCGGTGGCGGGGCCTACGGGTCGCTGCGCTTGAGGCGATTGACCTCTTCGCGCAGGAGCCGGATTTCCTCGGTGAGGAGTTTCAGATCGACGTCCTCCTTCCCGAATTCGTGCTCCATGAACAGCCGCGCGAACAAACCGGAGACCACGCCGAACAACAGGACGCCATTGATCATGAGAAAAATGCCGATGGCGCGGCCTTCAAGGGTCACGGGGTACAAGTCGCCGTAACCGACGGTGGTCATGGTGGTGACCGCCCACCAGACGGCATCGACCGGGGATTCGATATTGGAATTCGGGGCGGTTTCCACGGCGAGGATGACGGAGCTGGAAAAAAAGATCAGGACGACCCCGGTGAGCGCGAAGGAGCCCAGCAGGCTTTTCTTCCGTTTGTGGTAGAGAAAAGTCACGATATGATTCATCGAACTGAAAGCCCGCAGAATGCGAAGAATGCTGAACACGCGGGCGAGGCGCCCCCAGCGCAGGGCATCGATGGTCGGGATACTCGAGAGCAGGTCGATCCAGCCCCATTTCATGAACGCCGCCTTGGAGGGCGCGCGGTGAAACCGGACGCAGAAGTCGGCAAAAAAAACGATACAGACGAAAAAATCGATCCGGTTGAGGATAAGATTTACCTTGGCCGGCAAAGTGAAGGCGGCTTGGGCAAAATGAGCTCCCAAAACGTGGACGGAAAGAATGAGGACGGCGATTTCGAGAAAACCGAAATGTTTTTCCCCGGCGGGCAAGTCGTGGTCGGAAGCGGTCTTCATGAAGGCGGGTTTTCCAGTGCGGGAAGGGCGAGCGGGGAGTTCCGGTGCGGGCGGCGGCCGGGCCTCCGGCGCCAGTCTGTTTATGCATCTTGCCCATCCGCCGCCAAGCACGGAGTCATCCTAAACTCCGCAGAAGGATTGGCCACATCCGGTTGTTTGCTGCTGCAAACCCGGGACCAGTCGCCCGGCCTGCGCCTTGGCTGGAAACGCACAAAAAACGCAAAAACAGAGCGTTGTATCAGATTGATCACAGAAAGACATTCACCCGGCGGGTGAGTCTGCACTTGAGCGCATGGGATTGTTCTTTCCTCGGTGTTCTCCGCGACCTCCGCGTTTTAACTGCGGGTTCTAGGGTCATTCCGGCACCGGCGGCGAGATTATTGGACGGACGAGACCTCGGCCACCGGAAGCGTGCGCTGACACTGCGGGTGATTCCGGCAGACCCAAACCTGCGTGGCGACCGAGGGCTCCTCTTCTTCGGTCGGCAACACAAATTTGATCCCACAGCCCGGGCAGGAGGGGGTCTGGTAGTCGCCGGCCGTCGCTTCCTCGAGGAATTTCTGCTGCATGGCCGGGGTCAGTTGCCGAAGGCGGACGAGGAACTCCGGGCCGTTGACGAGATCGATGACTTTGCCGTGGGCGAAGGCCTCGGCCTCGGCCGTAAATTCTCCGGCGGTGTAGTAGGCGCCGTAGCGGATGGCTTCGGTGCCCATGGCGGCCTGGAGGGCGCGCACCGGCTCGAGGCCGACGGTGCCGGCATCCCACACCCGGCATTGGAGAAGGATGGCCGGCTCGATCCGGCCCCCTTTGAAGAGCGGCACCGCCCGGCCAGTCGCGGCGCTATCCGCAGACTCACTCGTATAGCCCAGTTCGAGCAAATAGGCCGCGACCAATTCCTCGAAGCGCTTCCATTCCAGCTCGCGGAGCAGTTCCAGGGTCCAGGTATCCGGAGGGGCGGCGGGCACGGCGGGGCTGAACACGCCGTCCGTGGTCAGTTTTTTCAGGTGGCGAAGGTAGAGCGCCATGCCGAGGGCCAGGCTCAGCACGGCCAGACCGAGGGAGAAAAACAAAAACAGGCCCAGCAACTGCCGAAACCCCGGCAGGAAAAAAACCCCCACCAGCAGGAGGCCGGCAAGCGGGAGCAGCAGCTCGAAGATCGCCGGCGGTTCGTGGGTGCGTTTATGGGGGGACATTAAAGGGCCAACTCTCACCGCGGTTGGCGGTGGCGCGGCCCGACCGCAAGCTAGAGGCAGATCGCCGGGTGGAAAGCAAAAAGCCCGAAAAAGCTCAGGCGATCGCGTGATGCCGACGAATCGCGACAGGGAACATCGAGATCCTTCGCTGCGCTGGGGATGCCAATCCTCTTTGGGGACGGACCTACCGGATCCATGCCGCCTGGGTCGCAAAAGGCGTTTTGACCGTGACCGGAAGAAACCGGACCGGATTCGACCGCATACTCCGATGCCGATCGGACGTAGCGACAGGCCTCTGTGCCTGTCGGTCCGGAAATCAATTCCGCAAGCCCACAGGCACGGCGGCCTGTGGCTACACGATCGACCGCTCAAACCGCTCGGATTCTTGAGCTGTTTCCGCGGAGTTGAACATGGGGGAGCGGGCAAGCTCGCTCCCCCATGTTTGCCACTGAAAGGGGGTCGCCGGTTTCCCAGCCGCCGCGGAGGCGGCGCGACT
>CAZAOI010000385.1:0-2720 GCA_964486705.1 uncultured Oleiharenicola sp.
ACAACGGTGAAGTCGAATCCTGTGGCGATGCGGTGGGGTTCCATCTCAAGGCGACGCAGCAATATCTTCAGAGCGGACCGAAGGAATGGATTGCTCCATCGGGCGGGCGCGTTTTTCACTATGGGTGGGTGAAGGACCCAAAGACAATGACGGAGAAAAAGCGTGAGCAAGTGACGGTCTATCATGGAGGTCAGGTTCCTGCCGAAGAGGCCAAGCAACTGGCGCACGACAGCTTTCAGTTCGAGGACTATGCCATGCTGAAGGAGTTCGGTGGGAGCCATCCGCTCATCATGCGGCCACGTATTGGAGCAGCCAAGCGCTGGGCCCCGAGGCGGAGCCGGTGGCTGAACTGGAGCTTCTATAGAGAAGTTGCGCGCCGGGGATTCCGTGGATAGTACGAAAGGTTGGCCGAGTCTCAAACTATGCTGAGTATTATTGTCGCAGTTCATAATCAGCTCGGGCACAACCAGCTCTTTTTAGAGGGGATCCAGCGCTATACGACCGGCCCGTACGAAGTGATTGTCATCGACAATCATTCGACGGACGGTTCGGCGGAGTTCTTCGAGGCGAACGGATGCCGGGTCATTCGAAACGATCGAAACCTCTGCTACCCGGAATCGATGAATCTTGGTTCCCGCCAGGCTCGCGGCACGTTCTTCTGCCACATCAACAACGATCTATATGTCGCGCCGAACTGGAACGGCTTCTTGATCGACGCGATGGAACGACAGAGTTTGGCTGCCGCCTCTCCGTTAGGGCTGGAGATGATGCCGACTGTCTCCTTGACCGATTGGGTGCAGGGGCGCTGGGCGGCGATCGGACAGGGGCGGCTCTCCAGTGGAAAGGGCATCGATCAATTGCGGACGATGATCCAATCCATGTACGGGGATTGGGAACGCTATTGCGGAGAAGCTCATCGGGCGTTTGCCGGTACGATGTTCGAGGGGATTGTCGGTTCCTGTGTGATGATCAAGCGATCAGCCTACGACGCACTCGGAGGTTTGGACGAACGGATTCAGGCTGCCGATTGGGATTTGTATTACACCCTGCGCAAGCGTGAGCAGACCACCGGTGATATGAAGCGCTGTATGGTGGTGGGGGATTCGTTTGTGCATCATTTCATCCGGGCGACGCTGAAGGGCAAGCGGGAGCCGTTTGCCTGCACCCATGAGCGATGGACCATCGACCGGAAGTGGAGCCAGGCTGAACAGGTTGAGTTGTGGTGTAAACCGGCGGAGTTTTCGGCCGCGTCTTTTGGCGCGCGCCTTACTCAGCGAGTGGTGAAGCCGGTGAAGAAATTGGTGCAGGAGCTGGATCGCGCGACGGCTTGGCGCCGCCTCTGGGTCAGTCCCGATCGTGTGGTGAGTCAGTATCGTCGGCAGTTTGAGCAGGCTGCTGCAGCACTGCCTCGTGGAGCATCGTTATGACGCGTGCTGCCAGTACCCCCTCCCTTGCCTGCGTAGTGATCACGAAGAACGAAGAAGCCAATATCCAGGACTGTTTGCGGTCGGCTCAGTGGGCCAATGAGCTGATCATGGTCGATGCGGAAAGCCGTGATAGGACCGTGGATCTGGCTCGTGGAGCCGGCGCTCAGGTATTCGTGCGTCCCTGGCCCGGTTTCGGTCTGCAGAAGAATTTCGGGATGACCCAGGCGTCGTCTGAGTGGGTGCTGATTCTCGATGCCGATGAGCGGGTGACGCAAGAACTTCGTGAGGAGGTGCGGATCTGCATCGAGGGGTGGAGGCCTGGCGCCCCCGTGGCCTACCGGATTCCACGGCGGAACTTTTTTTACGGGGCCTGGGTCCGAGGGGGCGGCGTCTACCCCGACTATCAAGTGCGTCTGTTTCGTCGGGGGCTGGCCCAGTATAACGATGTCGCCGTACATGAAAACCTTCTCGTCGAGGGAGAGATCGGCACATTGACCGGTCATCTCGATCACTACACGGAGCGGCGTATTCAGGATCACTTCAAGAAGTTCGGCCTCTATACTACGCTTGCGGCACAGGAGAAGGCCAAGAAGGTCCGGACGGTTTGCTGGAGCGACCTGGTCTTCCGTCCCCTGGTGGTGTTCCTCAAGACCTATGTCTTGAAAAATGGGTTTCGCGATGGGGTGCGCGGACTCATTGTCTGTGTGTTTGCCAGCATGTACACCTTTGTGAAATATGCCAAGCTGTGGGATGTCACTAGGCAGGTGGCCTCTCATCCGGATGCCAGGTAGTGGCCACGCGAATTCTGTACGTGCATGGGATTGAGGCCATCGGAGGGGCGGAGCGCGATCTGATTGCGTTGTTGCAGACCCTCGATCGGCAGAAATGGGAGCCTCATGTGGTCTGTCCTGGGACGGGCCCCTTCCGTAAACAGCTGGATGCGATTGGACTGTCCACTCACGCGCTGAGTCTTCCTCCTTGGAGAAAGCCTTTCGTGTTTTTCCAACGTCGATCGGCGGTCCGTCAGTTGAGCGCCCTGGTGGCGCAACTCGATCCGGCCATGATCCATGTGAACGATATCTGGTGGGTGCCTCATACCTTGAGGGCTGTGGCTGGTTGTTGCTCCACCCCTGTGCCGATCATGGCGCATGTGCGGCAGGAAATCGAGCCGGCGAAGGTACGGCGTTACGAGCTTGATCGAGTCGAGGCCGTTATTGCGATCTCTCGGCAGATTGAACAGTCGTTGATTGCCGGCGGGGTATCGGCTGGCAAGGTACGGACTATTTATAGCGG
>CAZAOI010000386.1:0-2710 GCA_964486705.1 uncultured Oleiharenicola sp.
TTCTTAATCGGAATCCAAAACTCGCGGAGCCCCTCATCGTAGGCATTTCCGTTCTGGATGATGAGCGCGCTTACCTTTTCCGGATGCTTCGCAGCGATTCTGAATCCAATGGGCGCGCCGTAGTCCATCAGGTAAATGCTGTACTTCTCGATCTTTAGTTCGCGGAGGAGTCCCTCAACCAGGAGCGCCATGTTCTCGAACGTGTAAGCGAAAGTAGCGAGAGAGGGCTGTTCGCTCATTCCGTAGCCCGGATAGTCGGGGGCGAGGACATGGTAATCCGCCGAGAGATCCGCGATCAAATTGCGAAACATAAAGGAGGACGTGGGGTAGCCATGAAGCAAGAGGACCGTCGGTTTATCGACTGGGCCAGCTTCACGGTAGAAGATGTCGAGACCTTGCACCTTGACCGTCCGGTGCAGAATGGGATGCGAGGTCGCGGCGGCAGCCGGCCGGAGATCGACCGCCGACGCGACGCTCGCGGTGGCAGCGAGCACGCTTCCGGCCAGAAGGATGGACAGTGCGGACAAGCGCATCACGGCGAACGCGCGGAGAGAGGATCTGTGGATTGAAAGTTTTATGCTCGATTTTAGATTAGTTAATAGGGTTGATTGGATTCAGCCAAAGTGATCCGGCGGGGCCGGAGGTGGCCGCTCATCGCCGGTTGAGCGGCATGAGCAGCGGGCGGTTTCAGGTCGCGCCCAGAAGGATTTCCGCTCGGGGGCGGTGACTGGCAGGTCGTTGATGCTCGCGAACCGGCGTTGCAGGAGAGCGGGCGTTCACGAAACTGGGAAGAAGTTGTTGGCGCGGTGGCGGTGAATGAAACCGAATGGGCCGCCCGGATCGGACGGAGAGCCCAAAAGGGTGCGGGAAGTTACTTTCCGTTTTTTGTAACCAGGCCGGGCCAGTTCGTATTCGCCTTGGCCACATTGCCATCAAGGTCGGCGTTGAACTTCTCCAGGATGGCGCTGTTCAGATTGAGGTAAAGCTTACCGTCCCGCACCTGCCACGTCGTGATGTCGACCGGCAACAGCTTCTCGATGGCGACGCCGAAGGCGCAAAACCCGCCAAACTGCGGCGCGTATTTCACGGGGTTGGCGGTGAAGAGCGTCTTGTGTTCTTCCGAGGCGAAGAAATAGGTCGCGCCCTGATAGTCGGCGGAAATGAAGGGCGAGCCGTTCACCGGTTTGGCATCGGTGAAGAAGGCGACCGGATCATAGCCGCTGAGTGCGGCCTTGCTGGCTCCGGAGACATTGACGAGATCGCCGGCGAAGGCGGTGGTGGCGAGCAGCACGAGGGCGGCGATGGATTTTAGGATGTTTTTCATTTTTAGTTTTTGATTTCTGTTTTTTAGTTAGCCGATCCACCGCTCCCGACTGGAGAACGGCGATCAGTGGCCCCAATAGACAACACTGTCTAGTCAAGCGCAAGCACTAAATAGACTGATCTGTCTATTCATTTTCAACCCCCGAGGGAAACCCTCAATTCGCGTGATTTTGGGGCCGTCTTCTGCCTTGCTCCGGCCCGATGGCCCAACCCCCCGCCGACTTGCCATTTCAACTGCCCGCGACGCTCGAGGCGGGCGCGCTGGCTTCCGTGGCGGCCTATCTCGAACAGCGGCACCTCGCCGAACCCGGCGCGGAGCTTTTCCTGGAGCGCGCGGGCGCGAGCAACATGAACTGTGTCTGGCGCGCCCGGCTGCCCGGTCGCAGCTTTATTCTGAAGCAAGCCCGGGCCTGGGTGGAAAAATACCCGACGATCGCCGCGCCGGTGGAACGGGCGGAAGCCGAGGCGCGATTCTATCGTCTCGCCGCCCAGGATCCGCTGCTGGCGGCCCGCCTGCCGCGACTCCTCGACCACGACCCGGCCGCGCATCTGCTGGTGCTCGCCGATCTGGCCCCGGTGGTTTCATTGGAGGAATGCTATTCGGGAACGGACCGGCTTGATTCCGCCTCAATCGACGAACTGGCTCTTTGGCTGCATCAACTGCATCGGCTGGTTATTCCCCCGGCGACCGCCGGATTGTTTCGGAATCACGCAATGCGCTCCCTCAACCACGCCCACATTTTTGACCTTCCGCTGCGCCGGGAGGGGCTCTTCGATGCCATGCTGGAAACCATCACCCCGGGGCTGGCGCTGGCCGCCGGGGAGTTACGGGCCGATCCTGATTACGCGGCGCAGGTCGCCGCTTTGGGTCGCCGCTACCTGGATCAAGACCGCCCGACCCTCATCCATGGTGATTTTTTCCTGGGCAGCATGCTGCGCCAACCGGGTGGCGAGATCATGATGATCGATCCGGAATTTTCCTTCGGCGGCGATCCGGAATTCGATCTCGGCGTCTTTTATGCCCATCTGCTCTTGAGCGGGCACGATCTGGCGCTCGGCTCCCGTTGGCTCGATCGCGCCGTTCGTTCCGGAACCCATTCGGAACCTCTCGTCCTGGGTTATGCGGGGGTGGAAATCATGCGACGCTTGATCGGTGTGGCGCAACTCCCGCTCCCTCGGTCGTTGGAAGCGAAACGCCGCCTCCTTAAGCAGAGCCGGCTTCTGGTCTTGAACTAGGCCGGAATCGCTCCCGTCTCTCCCCGGAGGCCTTTACTGCCAACTGTTTCCAGAAACTGTCGCCCGGCTGAAAGTGTGCGATTGACCGCAACTGCCGGACACGGCTCACTCGCGGGTTTTCCATGCTGACCATAGCCGATGTCGCCAAGTC
>CAZAOI010000387.1:0-2703 GCA_964486705.1 uncultured Oleiharenicola sp.
GTGACGTTGCTGCTGGGTATCGCCACCCGCACCTCACTCCTGATCCACGGCCTGATCTATGTGAGCCTCTCCTTCGGCCTCGTCCTGATCAACGAGAGTGGCGGCGTGGCCTGGCTCGCCATCCACGTGCTGCTGGTCGTGGCCGCGCTCGCCCTGGCCCAGCACAATCGGTTCACCCTGACCAAGCGCTGGTAATTGTTTTTCATGCAACCCACGAAACCTTTTCCCCTCCCTGCTGGCGTCGACCGCCGGGAGTTCATGCGCACCAGCCTGCTGGTCGGCGGCGGCATTCTGCTCGGCGCTCCGGCCCTGCTGCGCGCCCAAACCCCGGGCGTTGACGCCCTGCAGGTTGCGATTGTCGGCCTCGGCGTCCAGGGCCGCATCTTGCTCGACTCCATGCTGGGCATTCCCGGCCTGAATTTTCGCGCCATCTGCGACATCTGGTCCTTCAGCCGCACCTATGGCCAGAACAAGCTCGGCAAGGCGGGGTTCAAAGTCAACGCGTACACCGACATCGAGGATATGCTCGCCAAGGAAAAGGGCCTCGATGCCGTCATCATCGCCACCCCTGACTTCTGGCACGCCCCGCACACTGTCCTCTGTTTGCAGGCCGGCCTGCACGTCTACTGTGAAAAGATGATGTCCAACACCGTGGAAGGGGCCCGCTCGATGGTCCAGGCCATGCGCAAATCCGGCAAATTGTGTCAGATCGGCCATCAGCGCCGCAGCAATCCGCGGTACCGTCACGCCCTCGACAACATCATCAAGAAAGCCCGGCTCCCGGGCCGGCTCACCAACGCCAACGCGCAGTGGAACCGCTCGGTCACGCCGGACGCCGGCTGGCCCAAGAATGCGGAAATTCCCGCGGACGTCCTGAAAAAGTATGGTTTCAAGGACATGCACCAGTTCCGCAACTGGCGCTGGTTCCGCGATCTCTCCGGCGGCCCGATCTCTGACCTCGGCGCGCACCAGATCGACATCTTCAACTGGTTTTTCCAGTCGAATCCCACCAGCGTCATCGCCTCCGGCGGCGCCGATTACTACCCGGGCCGCGAATGGTACGACAACGTGATGGCGATTTTCGAGTATACCACGCCCGAAGGCAAAGTTCGCGCCTTCTACCAGGTGCTCACCACCACGAGCGCCGGCGGCGGTTATTTCGAGCAATTCATGGGCGACGAGGGCTCGGTCAAGATTTCCGAGAATCCCGCCCTGACGAAGGTCTACCGCGAGGATCGCGCGCCCGATTGGGAAAAATGGGTCGAGCTCAACTACATCAAGAAAAGCGCCGCCGCCGCGCCGCCCACCCCGGGGAAAGTCGACGTGCGCGAGACGGCGCCGCTTGTCGCCTACGAGCTGCCCATCGTCCTCGACAAGCCGCTGCACCAGCCGCACCTCGAGAATTTCTTTGCCGCCATCCGGGGGCAGGCGACGCTCACCTGCGATGCCGCCCACGCCTTCATCAGCGAAGCCGCCATATTCCAGGTCAATCCCGCCGTGGCGGCCCGCGCGGCCTATGACTACAAACCCGCCGACTTTATCGCCTAAAATCAATCACCTGAGAATTTGGACTACGGGTAGGGACCGTTGCCCCCAACGGCCCTTGGCGTGCGAAAGGCGGTTGGGGGCAACCGCCCCTACCTCAAGTTCCCTCTAGTGTTTTAGTTAATTTGCTCCAGATGACACAATTCCCCGCCATGAAAAAACTGACTCTGCTCCTTGCCCTCGGTCTCACCGCCCTCTCCGTTCGGGCGGAAGAGGCCCTGTCCGCCCTCAAGGTGCTCTTCCCGCCGCCCATGCTCACCGGCACGCCGGTCCCGGCAAAGTTGAACAACCTCGAGGCGCCCAACACCAAGCCGGCCGTGATCATGGTTCCGGCCGGCGTCACCAACCTCGCGAAGGGCAAACCCGTCACCTCCTCCGACCCCGCGCCCGTCATCGGCGATCTCTCGCTGATCACCGACGGGGACAAGGAATCCGAGGAGGGCTACTTCGTGGAGCTCGACCGGGGCCGCCAGTGGGTGCAGATCGACCTCGGCGCGGCGGCCGAGCTCTACGCGATCGCCGTCTGGCATTACCACGCGCAAGCCCGCGCCTACCTCGAGGTCATCGTGCAGGTTTCCGACGATCCCGCCTTCAGGACGAATGTCCGCACCCTGTTCAACAACGATGACAAAAACAGTGCGGGCTTTGGCGTCGGGACCTCGCCGGCCTACCTGGACAAGAACATCGGGCGCGTGATTCCGGCCAACAAGGCGGTCGCCCGCTACGTCCGCCTCTACAGCGCGGGCAATACCGCCAACGAGCTCAATCATTACATCGAGGTCGAAGTCTTTGGCCGAGCCCGCCCATAACCGCCGGCTGTTTCTTTTCGCGGCCGTCCTCCTCCTCGCCGGCGCGGCCTTTCTCCGTTACTCCCAGATCAACCGCCGGCCCTTGCACGCCGACGAGGCCGTGCAGGCTTACCAGACGTGGCAGCTCCTGCGGGGCGACGGCTACACCTACGATCCGGCGGACAAGCACGGGCCCTTTCTCTACTACGCCGCCGCGGGGCTGGCCAAGCTGACCGGTTGGACGCCCGCGGAGCTCACGGCAACCCGCCTGCGTTCGGTCACGCTCCTCGCCGGGCTCGGCACCCTTGCCCCCCTGCTGGGAGCCGCCAACCGACTCGGCCGCAGCGCGGTTTTCATCGGCACCGCCCTG
>CAZAOI010000388.1:0-2702 GCA_964486705.1 uncultured Oleiharenicola sp.
TCCCGCCTTCGTCCCGCCGGGCAGGACTACGGCGAGGCAAGCGGTGGACGGCAGGTGGACAGGTGTTAGGTGGAGAGAGGTTCTAGTCGTGAGCACTTAAACTTAAACTTTAGTCTTTAACTCGTCACGATAGACACGAATCGGCTTTCATGATCAATCACGGACTGCTGAAATGGTATTTTACGCACCAAAGAAGCCGAGGTAACCGAGGCTTCGGGCTGATGTTCGGTGACAGCAAAGATCCCCGGAGCCATTGGGGCATTTGATCAAGCCGCCCCCAACAAACGAGCTTAACCACGGATGCCCCGGATCTCCACGGATCCAGAAATAATTCAGAGAGAAGACCGGGATCAAATTCATTCACCTGCTGGGTGAAAGGCCAAGAATTGGGAGTTGATTGATGATCCGAGCCATCCGTGTTCCGAGCGGAGCGACATCGACCAATCCGTGATTTCAATGGCAGTTTCTCGGTTGACTTCAATTTCATCCAAGCCGTCGCGGAATTGGACCTAGGGACACATCCGCGCGGGGCCTGCCTCGCGGCCCTGGCGGGAATTCCCGGCCTTCACGATTGTCCTTGTATTATCTGATTTTAAGCCGATATGTAATATCTGACATGCCCCTCCCGGAAATCACCGTCACCGAAGTCGCCCGGAATCTGTCCGACTTCTTTAGTCGCGTTCACTACCAAGGGTCAGGGGCGCTGGTGGTCAAAGGGGGCAAGCCACTGGTCAAGGTGACGCCCGCTCGCCGGTTCAAGACCTGCGGGGAATTGGCCGCTCTCTGGCCGACCCTGCCCCAAGTCCCCGCCGCGGAAGCGGCCCGCTTCGAGCGCGATCTGAAGGCCGCCAAACGCAACTTCCGCCCGATGACCTCGAAGTGGGCCTGATCATCGACAGTTCGCTCTTCATCGGGGAGGAACGGAAGACGTTCAATCTGGCTGCGTTCTTCGCCGCCCATCCCCGGGAGACGCCTTACATGGCCGCGATCACGGCCGCGGAGTTGCTGCATGGCGTGGAGCGGGCCACGCCGGAGCATCGGGCAATCCGGTCCATTCGGGTTGAGCAGTATCTCGCCGCGGTGGAAGTCATTGACTTCGACCTCGGCGTCGCCCGCCGCTACGCCTCCATTTGGGCGGCCATGGAAGCGTCGGGCAACAAGCCGGACGCCCACGACCTCCTGATCGCGACAACTGCCCTGCACTTTGGGTTCGAGGTGGCCACCACCAACACTCGCCACTTCGCCCCCATCCCGGGCATTCGATTGCTCGACACCAAGCCGTATCTCTTGAAGTGAGCCACCCCGATTTCGCGCTTCTTGCGGGCCTACGCGCTTGCTGAATGGGGAAGATTCGGGTCCAAAGAACGGTTGCCGCCCTTGGTCGGGGCTAAAGTCGGCCCGTTGACCGTCGGACGAGGCAGGAAGGATCCAGCAAGGACCTAGGTTAGCAGTCCGAAGGAACGCCCAAAGCTTTGCCACAGAGATCTCGAAGCCCGCCGAGGAGTTCCCAAGCGGAGGCGAATCTTTGTGCTCTTGGCGTCCTTGAGGTAAAGTGCAGAAGCTTGGGACGATTGGAATTACCCTGGGGGCGCTGGCCCGACCCTCAGACCGGCGGATTTGGCGAGGGCGTGTTGCCGAACATCAAAGGTGAGAAACATTTTCGCACCGAGTGTGATGGCGGCGGCGACATGCAGCAGATCCAAGGAACGCACGCCAATCTTCGTGCTGTATTTCTCACCGACTTGTTCCGCGGCATGCAATACATCGCTCCAAATCAGTGGGGTTTCGTCAAGGTTTCCCGCACTTACATCACGGTCAATTTCCATGAGGGTGCTTTTGGCCGCGGACGCGGTCACTCGCTTGCGAAAGGCGGCGAGTCGGATCGCATTGCGCAGTTCAAAGCGTTGCAGACTGGTGAACGTGAGTGCTGCGCGATGCGTGGCGAGATACGAACGTGCTACGGCCAAGTGGGTGTCGCGCAAATAGAGCGACGCAAGAAACGAGGTGTCGGCGTAGACCGACAGGTTAGCGATCCCGGTCATCGGAAATGAGTTTGGTCATATTTAAATTGCGATTGGCCGGGCCAGCGAAGCGCTCTGCCAGATCGGCCCACGGTTGTTGGGCCGGTCCCGATTTTAGCGGTGGCGAAAGTGTCGCCACGATCTTACGTCGCGAGGTGATGGCAATCGTTTCGCCATGCTGTACTAAGCGAAGGACCGAGGGGAATTTGTTGCGGATCTCACGGACGGAGGCGGTTTTCATTTGTCTCACCACCACGTGAGACAAAAACGATTGAATGTCAACTTGGGGCGCTTTGGTCGCACTCTGCGCTAGGGCATGGACAGTTTGCGGCCTACACTCCGTTATCTCCTGTAAAGCTTGCCTAACGGTGCGTTTGATCTGCGATGATCTGCAGTGAGGGCGGCCTCCCTGAGTCTACGCGTGTCACGGGCCGGGTTAAAACCAGCCACTGCTGGCCGGGTCAAAACCAGCCACCTTGAAGAGGTGCGGAGGTCATGAAGGATTGGAGGGAGAGGACAAGTTTAAAGAGGTTGAGAGGGCGTTGACGGGTTTGTTTGCCGGACGAGCGGATTGGTCGCGCCCGAGGACAGGAGCCGAAGAGCTTGCCGCAGGGCGCGACCAAGCCGCGGGCGTGCGACGGTCAGACATGTTTTTTGCCGGCTGATTTTGCGAGGGCGCTG
>CAZAOI010000389.1:0-2702 GCA_964486705.1 uncultured Oleiharenicola sp.
GGGCTCTTAGCTCAGTTGGTAGAGCGCCTCAATGGCATTGAGGAGGTCAACGGTTCGAACCCGTTAGGGTCCACCACTTTGAAAGCCGTCCGCGATGCGGGCGGCTTTTTTGGGCTCTGGGGCACCGCTCGCCCCAGGTTCAGTTGCCCGGGTTCGGATGGCGGCCAGTCGGGATTGAGCACCAGCACGATCGTCAGTCTTTCAAGTCCAGCGTCGCCGGAAACGGCGGGGGTTTTTGTTGGGGCAGCAGCGCCGGTAATTCCACCGTTTCAATTCGCTCGAAGGTGGAGCCATCCGGGACGAGGTACGTGACCCGGTAGTAGCGGAAAGTCCAGCCGCAGGCGATGAACTCGCGGCAGACTTCGACGACGTTCTGTGATGGCATCGCGACTCCTTGAACGAGCCGCTGAATGTCCACCATTGCTCTGTCTACCGGAAAACCGGTAGCCAGGCCTCGGCGTCCCAGAGCGCGGGACCGGTAAAGGGGGAGCGGCGGCCTCCGGACGCGCTTTGTGGTTTGGGGGTGGGCCGGGCAGGTGCTTTGCCGGATCAGGGGGGGGCGGGTCAGCGCGGCGCAGGCTGGTGGTGTGCGCCAAGAATGCCGGAATCGTCGATGGGGATCGGCCTACGCCGGGCCCCGGCCCGACTAGACTCGGCGACCACCGCCGTCTGGAAACTGGAAGAATGGCTTTGTGCCCAGACGCAAAAGAGCCGCTCACCCCTGAGCGGCTCTTTCACAAACACCAAATAACCGTAACGGGACCCAGTGTGCAACTGGCGCTTCGGGGCACAAGGGCGCGGGCTTGTGAACCCCTGTATCGTTGTTGAGTTTTGTTGTATCGCACCCCGCCCGCTTCAGTGAAATCCGAGTTAGCCGACATTCGGAATGAGCCTCGCTCATTCGGCTGACCGCTCGATCCGGGGGGTAGGGCGGAGCGGCCCGCTCCGCCGCGACCGTGATATCGCGTACCCGGAATCGTCGATGTGGAAATCGACGACCACCTTTCGGACGCAGAATCGTCGATGTGGAAATCGACGACCACCTTTCGGTACCCGGAATCGTCGATGTGGAAATCGACGACCACCTTTCGGACGCAGAATCGTCGATGGGCCCTGTTGTTCGCCGCTGCGAACCCGGGGCCAGTCGCGCAGCCTGCGCTGCGGCTGGGACATCGACGACCACCTGGTCGGAGGATTGCTTAGCCAGCGGCGCACCGCGCCGGTGGGGTGGGCGTCGGTTTCCATACCGACGCTGGTTTGGTCGGACCCAGAATCGTCGATAGGCCCTGTTGTTCGCGCCTGCGAACCCAGGGCCAGTCGTCCGGAATCCACCCTCGGACTCGGAATCGTCGATAGGGACATCGACGACCACCCTCGGACCCGGAATCGTCGATAGGCCCTGTTGTTCGCGCCTGCGAACCCAGGGCCAGTCGTCCGGAATCGTCGATGTGGAAATCGACGACCACCCTCGGACCCAGAATCGTCGATAGGGACATCGACGACCACCTGGTGGGAGGCGCCAGCTCCGCCGCGCCGATTTAGCTCAAGTTCTCTCCGCGCCGGCCGATGTAAACCAAACGGGACCATCGATCCATGTCGCACCCAATCTGCCTTTCGTCTCTCCTTTCGCCCGTCTCGCCGGCCGCACGGTCTGACTGTTGTCTCCCGCCCACGGTCGGGGAGCATCACCAGCCCCGGCGCGCCGGGCCACCGCCCCGTCTCCGACCATGACTACCCCCTCTGCCATGAAACCGACCAAGGAAAAATTCCTCGTTGCCCTCAACGAGATCGACAAATTCAGCCCCGCGCCCGTGATCCTCGCCAACGCGATGAAACTGTTGCGCGATCCGCAGTCAGACATCGACAGCATCGCCGCGCTCGTGGGGCGCGATTCGGCCCTGACTGCCGACATCATCCGCTGCGCCAATAGTGCGTATTTTGGCGGCTCGCGCAGCAGCAATATCGCCGAGGCGGTGCAAAAAATCGGCATGCGCGAGACGATGCGCCTCCTGAATCTGGCCGTCGCCCGGATTGTCAGCAGCCGGGACCTGGATTGCTACGGCATTCATGGCGCGGACTATTGGGCGGAGAGTTTATTTAACGGTCTTTTTTTGCATGTGCTGGCGCGGGAGACGGGCGGCACGGATCCGGAGGAGGCGTATACGGTCGGATTGCTGCGTTATATCGGGCGGCTGGCGATCAACCAAACCGTGGTCCACCTGCAGGGCGGCCTTTTCTGGGATGGCGTCGAGCCGATTGCGCAGTGGGAAATCGACAATGTCGGTCTGACCCAGGCGCAAGCCGGCGCGATGCTGCTGGAGAAATGGCGGTTTCCCGAGGGCACGGTCCAGGCCATCGCGGCCCAGGAAGAGCCGGGGACGCTGGCGAAGGAAAACTGGCTGGCGGACGCGCTTTATTTTTCGTCCGCGTTGCTGCCGCAAGGGCTCGGGACGCCTTTTCTGCCCGCGGTGGGCCCGACGTGGAACATCACGCCGGTCGGGACGGAGTTCATGCACCGCCACGATTTGACCACGGAAGCGGTGGAGACGATGCTGCTGGCCACGAGTCAGGCGTTCGACGAGATCCGGGTGAATTTCGGCAAGTGAACGTGAGGGGCTGACGGCTGGAGCCCGGTGGTAGGGCGGAACCCTTCGACTGGCTCAGGGCCTTGAGCTTGTCGAAACGGCGGCCCGCTCCGCCGC
>CAZAOI010000390.1:0-2701 GCA_964486705.1 uncultured Oleiharenicola sp.
GGCGCAAGGTGCGCCGACGCCGGAATTTGTCGGTCAGGTGAAGCGACTCCTCGACGCGCCGAAAAAGGCCGCGGCCAAAACGGGAGCCGGCCTCACGGAGGCCGGTCGTTCGGGGTCGGCCCATTCGGCGAACTCAGGGCAGGCGACCCCGGCTACAGCATCTCCTGCCGCGCCATCCCGCCTGCCGCTGATTTTTGGCGCTGTGGCGGTCATCGCGATCGGGGCAGCGGTCTTTTTCGCCCTGCGCTCCGGGTCCAAGGAACTGATGCCGGCCGCGCCGGCGCCGGTCGTTGAGGCTAAACCGGCCGTGGCCGCGCCCGTCCCGGCCATCAATCCGAAATCCCTCGCCGTACTGCCGTTCAACAACATGAGCGAGGAGAAGGACAGCGTGTTTTTCTCCGACGGGATCCACGAGGACATCCTCACCAACCTGGCCCTCGTGCGGGAACTCCAGGTGGTGTCGCGCACCTCGGTGATGCAGTACCGCAATACGACGAAGCCCCTGCGCCAGATCGCGGCGGAACTCGGGGTGGCGTACGTGCTGGAGGGCAGCGTGCGCCGTGCCGGCAACAAGGTGCGCGTGACCGGCCAGCTGATCCGCGCGGCCACCGACGAGCATGTCTGGGCAAAAAACTACGACCGCGACCTGACCGACGTGTTTTCGATCCAGAGCGAGCTCGCCACCGAGATCGCCGGGGCGCTGTCCGCCGCCCTCTCGCCGCAGGAGAAGCAGCTGCTCAACCGCCGGCCGACCGAAAATCTCGCGGCCTATGACGCCTATGTGAAGGGCCGGCAGCTCAGGGATGACACGTCCACGTCCTTTCTGGCCGAACCGGACCTCCTGAAAGCCGTGCAGCTCGATCCCAAATTTGCCCAGGCCTGGGCGGAGCTCGCTTCGCTTCACGCCTTCATTTATTTTAACGAACTTGACCATTCCGTCGAGCGGCTGGCCAAGGCCAAGGCGGCGATCGATACCGCCGTGCGCCTCGCCCCGGATGATCCCGCGGTCATCGAAAAGCAGGGCGACTATTATTACTACGGCTATCGCGACTACGTGCGCGCCTCCGAGCAATACCAGCGCCTTGCCGTCCTGCGCCCGAACGATGCCGCGGTTTTCGGTTCCCTTGGTTTCATCCACCGGCGTCAGGGTCGCTGGGCCGAGGCCTTGACAGAACTGCGGCGCGCCTCGCAACTGGAGCCCCGCAGCCTGCGTTACACCCGGACCCTCGCGCAGCTGGCGGTCGGCCTGAACCTCTATGACGAGGCGCTGGCGGTGCAGCAGCAAGTGGCCGCGCTACACCCGGAAGCTTCGCTCGAAGCGGTGCTATTGGCCCAGATTCCAACTTTTGCGACCGGATCGGTCCGCGAGCTTCAGGCTTGGCAGGCCCAACTGAAACCGGGGCTTTATGACGAGGCCACCGTAAATTATCTCCGCCTTATGGCGGCGCGTTTTAACAATGATTTCCAAACCGCCATCCGTCTGGACCAACAGCAACCGTATTACGATGGTTTCGGCGAGCAGCATTGGACCCAGGATGTCAGTGCGGCCTTCGTCCTGATGGTGCACGGTGATACGGCGGCCGCCCGCGCCCGGGTGGCGACCGCCCTGGTCGAAGGCCAGGCTGAGCTGGCGCGGAAGCCGGCGGCCACGACTTGGGTTTCACTCTCCAACCTCTACGTCGTTCTAGGCGACAAGACAGAAGCACTGCGTTGTGCGCAGGCGGCGAAAGAACTTGTGCCGGAAGCAAAGGACGCAATTGCCGGGCCGCCGCTCAGTTTGAACTACGCCCAGATGCTGGCGTGGTGCGGGGAAAAGGACCGGGCGCTCGCCGAACTGGCCCGGCTGCTGCGCACGCCTTTCGGCGAGAATATCCACGCGGCGCGGTTGAATTATTTCTGGCTCCCGCTCCATAACGACCCGCGCTTTCAGGCGCTGGTCAACGACCCGAAGAACAATGCGCCGTTGTTCTGAAATCCCCGCCAACCATGGTCACCACGAAATACACCAAAGTCACGAAAGCACTGCCCGCGGCTCGTCGGGACGACTCGCCCTACCTTCGGAATTTCTCTGTTCGTGCCTTTTCGTGGCTAAAAATGCTTGGTCGGTGAAACGCTGAACGCTCAACGCTTAACTTTTAACGCTCAAGTGAACGAATCTCAGACAATGCTTTTCCCGCGGATATCGCGGATGATCGCGGATGGTCTGTCCTTATCCGCGTTGATCTGCGTGATCCGCGGGAAATTTTCTGCATGAGCGAACCGAACAAAGCCGTATTTCTGTCGTATGCCCGCGAGGACACCGACGCCGCCCGCCGCATCGCCGAGGCCTTGCGCGGCTTTGGCGTCGAGGTGTGGTTCGACCAGGCGGAGTTGCACGGGGGCGATGCCTGGGACGCGAAGATCCGCAAGCAGATCCGCGAATGCGCGCTGTTCGTGCCGCTGGTCTCGCAGCAGACCGAGGAGCGCGCCGAGGGCTACTTCCGCCGCGAGTGGAAGATAGCCATCGACCGCACGCAGGACATGGGCAGCAGCCGGACGTTCATCGTGCCGGTCGTCATCGACGGCACGAAGGAAACCGGCGCCGACGTGCCGGAGGAGTTCATGCGCTACCAGTGGACGCGGTTGCCGAACGGCGAGCCGACGCCGGAATTTGTCGCCCAAGTTAAGCAGTTGCTCGACACCCGCCGGAAGCCGGCCCTGA
>CAZAOI010000391.1:0-2696 GCA_964486705.1 uncultured Oleiharenicola sp.
CCGGCCCGAGCCAAAAACGCACGCGCTTACCCGCCAAAGGCTGATTGGCGCCGTCGACGAGCCTGGCCTGGAGGGGCAGCGTCGCGCGGTAAGTCCCGCCGGTCGGAACCGAACCAACAAAGGACAGCGTGGTTGCGGCTCCGACACTGACGTTATCCAGCGTGGAGCTTCCTGGTTGAAAATAGCGGCCGAAATTTGTGCTCTGCGTTACGCCGCCGACGCCGTTGGCCGCCTGCACCATGAAGCGGATCAGGCGGGCATCAGCGCCCGTGGGCAGCGAAAGCGAGCCGGTCCAAGTACCGATGCCATTGGCCGCTGCTGGGGCATTGAGTGTGAGTGACTGCCATTGGCCATAGAAAGGCGAATCCGGCAGCCCGGTATAGGTCACCCAAACTTCCTGCACGCCTGCTCCGGCGGTCGCGGCGACGTCGATCGAGAAGTCGACTGCGTTCGGAGTGACCTTGCTGGACACGATGTTGATGGCCGGTGGATTCGCGAGCGCGGCCGATGAAGTGTCCGGGCTGTAGAAGACCGAAAAGCGCATCTGGCCGTATTTGCGGAGGGTCCCGGTGGGTGCGTCCGCATCGTCGGAGATGAACTGCGTCGCGAAGACATTGACCTGAGAGATACCATCGGGACCGGATAGTTCGCCGGTTTGGTTCAGGTTCCACGGCCGGACCGGGAAGAAAACCTCGGTCGAGAACTGGCCATGCACCCCGCGGATCTCGGTCGCCGGGGCGCCAGTGAACGGCAGGAAGCCGGAGAGGTCCTGATAGGCGCCGCTGCGGAAACCGATGCCACGGGCGTAACCCTCACCCGGGTTGCTGATATTAAAAATCTGGAGCGGCCGAATCGGCTCGCCCGGGAGTGTCACTGAGCCATCCGGACCGGCAAAGTAGGAGGCCAGCACGGTTTCGGTAAAGCCGATGATCGAGAGAGTCTTGTCCATGCGAGTTAAGCCCGGCACAAAGCTCAGGTCGCCAATCCGAAGATTGTGGTTGAGTCCCGGTCCACTCGCAACCGGGACGACGATCGTCACATCCGCGGTGGGGGAAGGCGGGGTGAGCCTCGTGCCCGGCAAATTGATTTTTACCATCGGCAGGCCGTAAAGAACCAATTCGAGCAGGGACTTTTCATGGATGCCACGCATGATGGGCGTGTCGGCGAGATAGCGGCGCTTCGCCTGCACCAACGCCTGGCCAATCGATACGGGGCCGGTTCCCGTCCGCAGCGCCTGGGACACATTGAGCGCAAGGCGTTCGGTGTATTCGATGAAATCGGTGTCGCCGTATTGGAATCCGGTGCCTGAGATCCAGATCGCTTGCTTGCGGGCGAAGGCCTGGGCCCAGTCCGGCTGGTCGGTCAGGAGCGGAATGGCATCCTGATCCACCGTGTTGTAACCGGAGTGGCAGCCGGCGCTCAGCACGAGTGTATACGAAAGATCGACCGGGGAATCGAGCACCTCTTGGGCCCGCATCCGGGTTGAGAAATCCGCGGCCAAAGCCCGCGCGGTGCTAAAGTGACCGGCCAAAAAGGAAATGTCGCGGCGCGTGCCAAGGAACGCCGTCCGCAACTGGGTGGCGGTCCACCCGAGCGCGGGCGCCTGATCCATCGGGGAGATCAGCGAATCGACCACACCGCCGGTACCCAGTCCGGTCGTGAAATCGGCCTTCAGGGCCATCGCCGCGTCGGCGAGAAAGTCGTAACCCGCCACGAAGCCGGTCTTCGGAATCGGCAGTGAACCACTCGTGGCCGTACCGTTGAAGAGCGCGGCATACTTGCCAAGGTAGGCGGTCACTTCCGCCGCGGTCTCCACCACGCGACCCACCGGCAACTCGGGCAGATCGTAGGCCCCGGTGCTCAGAGTGACTTGCCGCGATGATCCGTAGCGGTCCTGCGAGAGCACTTGGGCGAAGCGCAGGCTCGCTTGGGACGCCGTCTCGTCCTTGACGGGTGGGAAGTAGTTCGCCTCGCTCGCGAGGAGGGCCTCGTCGTCGGATCGGAAAAACGGAATGACACTGTCGCTGCCGACCAGCGTGATGTCCGCGAGCGACGGCGCCGCCTGCCGGTAATATTGAATGAGGTTGCGGATGGTGTCGGCGACGAGGTTCTTCGCCAGCGGGAGGTTGGGGTTGAGATCCGCCTGAAGGTTTAGCTTCACGATCTGGGCGTCGGTCGCGACATCTAGGACCCTGCCGTTGGCGGCGGCGGCAAATTGCGCTAGCGCTGTCGCCAGCGCGGATTTTTCCGTGACCGTCCCCGGCATCCGGTCGGAGTCCCACACGAGCAAGCTCGTCGGCGACCCGCTGATGGCCGGCACGGCACTGGCCGGCGTGGTGCTCAGGTCGGTGAGGTTCGCGCCGAGGAACTGCTGGACCGCCAGGGTCATCGTGAATGGGGCGGCGAGCGAGAAGACGCCATTCTGGCCGCGCACGCGGATGTAGAACTCGCCGCTGCTCGAGTAGGTGTTCAGACGGACGCCTTCTCCAACTGTCCCGGGCGAAGCCGAGAAGCCGAGCAGGCTGCGTTGCTGGGCGGAAGCATAGGCTTCCGGCGAATACGCCTCCGGCGAATAGACTTCCGGCGCGTACGCCTCGGGCGAATAGGCTTCGGGTGAATACGCCTCCGGCGCGTACGCCTCGGGCGCGTAGGCTTCGGGCGAGTACGCCTCCGGCGAATACGCTTCCGGTGAGTAC
>CAZAOI010000392.1:0-2681 GCA_964486705.1 uncultured Oleiharenicola sp.
CCACATGAGCGCGTTTTCAAAATCCTGCCACGCCGTCTTGAGGGCGGCGGCATGGCCGGCCCCGACGAGTGAAGTGGCATAGTCCGTGAGCACCTGATCGAGCGGCTTTTCCGGAAAGAACTGCGCCGCCCGGATGACGACCGGATTGGGCCAGTACGGCGCCTGCGAGGGATTGGTGAGCCCGCCGAGGCAGCTGATGCGGCTCAGGCCGGCACCGCGCATCGCGGTGAATTTCTCGTGCAGCATGCGGGGGAAAGGCAGGCCGAGCAGGGGCTCGTGATTCATCACGCCCGAGGCGGAGTAATGCAGCACCGGCTCGACGCCCTGCGCCCGCGAGGCGATGAGGGTGTCGGCCTCGGCGCGGTCCATGGTCGTGTGAAAGAGACTGCCCGCGACCGCCTTGTTCTCCGGATATTTCGGGTGCGCGTACGGCACGTCGTAGCCTTTCACCAGCAGCGACGGGGCTTCCCAGGTGACGTGGCCGCCCATCCCGGCCTTGATGTGCTGATGCTCCACCTTGAAAGGTTCGATGCGAAGAATGACGTCGAAGTCCGGATTCAGCTCGGCGGCGGCGGTCTGGAGGTTTTTCAGATAGCGGACGATGCTTTCGCCGGCCGCCTGGGCGACCTTGTCGTGATTGCGCCACTCGCGGATCATATAGGGTCCGCCGTTGCGCCCGACGTAGAGCGAGGCCGTGTGCTCGAAGCCCGCGCCGCTGTCATTCGTCCAGACCGACATGTAGCTCAGGTCCGGCACCTGCCGCATGAGTTGCTGCAGCGCCTCGCGATAGTGCCGCTGCACGATCGGGTGGTCCTGCGCCATGGTGTAGCGCGGCAGGCGGGAGCGAAAGGGATGGTCGACGCGCGCCCCGCGCAGCGACGGGTATTTTGCGAAAAACCGGTCCGGCATCGTGCGCGGTTCGAACATGCACACGCCCGGCTTCAGGCCGTAGCGCCGGCCAAGGGCTGCCAGGTTCTTCAGGTGGTTCAGGTTGGCGTCGAGATAGTGCGCGGGCCAGACGCCCTTTGTCAGCGGGGTGTCGAGAAAGTGATTAAAGCCCGGCGCATAGGTGTAGAACTGCGGATAATATTCCCACGCCACCATGTCCTCGAGTGGCATGTGCGCCTGGAGGCCGTTGACCTCGCAATGCGTGAAGCCCGCTTCGGCGAGTGCGGCGACGTAACGCTCGGGATCGAACTTGCGTGCGCTGCGCCAGTATTGGGTGTAGCAGGCATCCCAGTGCGGCCGGTGCCAGCCAAAAGTCGCGGGCAGCCAGACCCCGGCGGCGAGTTTTTCCCGGGTGAGGTCGCTGGTGGCGGTCGCGAGCAGGCGCACCGCGGCGAAAAGAAACGAGCCATGGGTCGCGCAGATTTCCCCGCTGCCGTCGTCGGCGATGCGCAGCCACATCCAGGCGGCGGCTTCCTTGGCCTTGGCGGGCAGACCAACCGGCAAGCCGCGCGAGGCGAGCGCGACGGAGACGCCCGCTTCCTTCGCGGTACCGGGCGCGACGCGGGCTCCCGTCAGTTTGCCCAATTCCTGGGCCGCGGTGATTTCGCCCGGCTCGGCCGCCGGTGAATGAGAGACGAACGCAAGGGACAGGAGGGAGGGCGTGGAGGGCATAAGAATGTTCAGCAGCTGAAAACCCGCGCGGGCTGCCGGCAACCGGAAAGACGATCCAGCCCCAAGTAACACCAAATATTTCCCAAGAAGTGCATCCTCGCCCGTACGGCCGATTCCGGCGATTTCCAGCAGTCGTTCGGCGGACGTCCTTTTCTTTCCCAGGCGCTCCGTTCACCGAGTTCGCCATTGCTATTCTTGCAGCAGGTGAAGACGACCCGCTTGTCCTCCGTAGAGTGGTGGCCGCCTGAGCAGCAAAAGCTGACCGGGGCACACTCGCCACCCCAGTGGAGCCCGAAAGCAGGTTCGCGGCCGCTGGCCATTTCCCTCGGACCAGCTTTCCGTGGTCCGCATACACTTGCTTCAGGTCCTTGCGATTCGGCGTCAGCAACTCATTCAAGGGCCGATCATGGCTTGCCAGAAACACGACAAAAGCTCGCCGAATGTCGGCCGTGAGCCCTTCGTGCTGCAGTAGACCGTGGACATCGAAGAGATCCCGCGGATGCTGCCGGTCGAGCGCCGCCCACAGCTTGCTGCCATACAAATCGGGCAGAGACACCACTCGCATCGTGGCCGACCGGCCGAACATTTCTTCCGCCTTCCGCGCCAGGGTCATGTTTGCCACCTGGATGCGGCACACCCCGCAGTACCGTGCTGGGTTCACTTGTGACTTCCGCGCCGCCCGGGGCCCGGATGCCCAGCTTGACGACAAGTTCCTGTCCCACTGGTTTTTGTTCCCTGACCTGCAAGCCGAGCAGGGCTCGCCGGATGCGCAGCAGTGCGGCATCAATGCCGCGGAGCGCCCAATCCCTCGCCCGTCCCAACCCTTGTCCGGGCAAGCTGTATCTGGCTGTTCGTCGACCTATTCCTTTACGCGATAGCTCGCCGCTGGGGCGATGGTCCGAAGTCTTCCCAAAAATTGGTTCCGACCGGTAAAGGCAAAAGGAGGCGCAGGCCTTTCGAGTTCTGTGATGTCCCGCGGCTGTCAGCCGGGGAGGGGATCGTCCCGCTCCCGGTGCCGGCGATGCAGTTCGTCGGTCCTATTGAGTCTTACCCATAGAAGT
>CAZAOI010000393.1:0-2661 GCA_964486705.1 uncultured Oleiharenicola sp.
TGACCAAGGAAATCGGACTGAAGGGCAGCCTGTTCAACAATCGCGCTTCGCTCATCATGGCCCTCTATGAGATTGATCGGAAGAATGTGGTGCTGAGCTGGAACAACGTGGTCAGCTTCTCCGACACCCAGACCGAGGACCTGATGAATCCCAACAACGTCCTGCCCGGCGACCCGAATTACAAATTTCGCGAACCAGGCACCGCCAGCGCCTCGCGCAACTACACGGCCGTGGAAAAGTCCCAGGGCGCCGAAGCCACCCTGTTGGTCCAGCCGACACAAAACCTGCAGCTCCGTTTTACCGCCGGGTATGCTGATGTCACCAGCACCCCCGACCTGAAGAATTTCCGCGGCTATTACGATGCGGCTGTTTTGCGGACGGGCGCTCTGGTCGAGAGCCCCACCCTGCTCGCCGACGCCAAGCTGCTGCTCGATACCCTGGACAATGTCGGCAGATCCGTCGGTGCCCGCGCCGCACCCTGGTCGGCCAGCTGGGTGGTTGATTACACTTTCGGCACCCCAGGCTGGAAGCTCCTCAAAGGAGTCAGGGTCGGCATGAACGGCGTTTGGCGGGACGACTACTTCTTTGGCCGCTCCAATGGCCAGAAACTGATCGGCGGATCCACCCACCTGGTCAATGCCTACCTTCAGCGCACCCAGAAGATCTGGGGCCATGAAGTCCGCATCCGCGGCGATATCCGCAATCTGGCCGACCTGGAAAATGACGATATCCGCAAGACCGGGTTCGCCCGGATGGCCAGCGGCGCCAATGTCTACACCTACTCCTACGTGATGCCGGTGCAATACGACCTGTCCGTCATGGTGAAATTCTAGCCCTCTATTCGGCCGCCATGAAAGGCATCCCCTCCCTGAACTTCCTCGCCGGATGGCTGGCCTTTTCCGCTGCTGGGCACGCCGCCTGCACCTCACCGGAGAAGCCCAGCATCACCTTCATCCTCGCGGATGACTGCGGCGTCAGGGAGGTGCGATGCTACGGCGCGGACAATTACAAGACGCCGAACATCGACGCCTGGCCCGCGAAGGTCTTCGGGACACCAACGCCTGCACGGTGTCCCTCTGCGGTCCGTCGCGCGCCCAGCTTATGACCGCACTCGCCTCCAGGCCGCCACGCCAACAAGGCGGCGAAGGGCAAATCCGGTCAAAAGGACGAATAGCGTCCCGAAACCCATCGGCCTGCAGACCTCAATTCCCCATCCTCCTTCCTCCCTCTTTTCATGAACAAGCTCCTCCGCGTCCTGCCCTGCCTATTGGCCGTTGTCCTTGGCCAAGCAACTGAGACCGCCCCCAAGCGCCCCAACGTTCTCTTCATCGCCGTCGACGACCTGCGCCCCGAATTCGGGGCCTACGGAGCGACTTACATCAAGAGCCCGAACCTCGACCGCCTCGCGAAGTCCGGCGTCACGTTCAACCGCGCCTATTGCCAGCAGGCCGTCTGCTCCCCGACGCGCACCAGTTTGCTCACCGGCGCGCGTCCCGACACCACGCAGGTCTGGGATCTCGTCACGCATTTCCGCAAGGCCATCCCCAACGTCGTCACCCTTGGCCAGCATTTCAAAAACCACGGCTACTTCGTCCAAGGCATGGGCAAGATCTACCACGGCAACTTCGACGACGCGCCGAGTTGGTCCGTGCCGTGGGGCACGCCCGAGGCCGTGGCCTATGCCCTGCCGGAAAATATTGTCCTCAACCAGCGGCAGTACGAGGTGGAACCCGACGACGCCGGCCTGAAAACCAAGCTGAAGAACGCCCAGGTGCCCAACGCCTCGGACGGCACCGCGTCCTCCAAGTTCAACTCGCGCGGCCCCGCGTTCGAAGGCGCCGACGTGCCGGACAACACGTTTAAGGACGGCAAGGTCGCCGAGTTGGCGGTCAAGACGCTGCAGGACCTCCGCCAGAAAAAAGAGCCTTTTTTCCTCGCCCTGGGTTTCATCAAGCCGCACCTGCCCTTCGTTTCGCCGAAGAAATACTGGGACCTCTACGACCCGGCCAAGATCGAGCTCGCGCCGAATAAATTCCGCCCCCAGAACGCGCCCGACTACGCCATCGTCGGCGGCCAGGAGATGCGCGCCTACCACGGGATTCCGCAGGACTCGATCCCCGACGACCTCGCCCGCCAGCTGAAGCACGGCTATTACGCCGCGATCAGTTACATGGACGCGCAGGTCGGCAAGGTGCTGGCGGAACTCGACCGCCTCGGTCTCCGCGAAAACACCATCGTCATCCTCTGGGGCGACCACGGCTGGAAACTCGGCGAGCACGACGCCTGGTGCAAACACACCAACTCGGAAAACGACACGAACGCCCCGCTGATTCTCTCCGTCCCCGGGATGAAGAATGCCGGCGTGCGCACGAACGCCCTCGTCGAGTTCGTGGACATCTATCCGACGCTCGCCGAACTGGCCGGCCTGCCTCTGCCCGCGCATCTCGAAGGCACGAGTTTCAAGCCCCTGCTCGCCGAGCCGAACCGCGCCTGGAAATCCGCGGCCTTCAGCCAATATCCCCGCAAGGCCGGCAAGACCACGAGCGGAGAGCTGATGGGGTACTCGATGCGCACCGACCGTTATCGCCTCACGGTCTGGGTCGACCGGAAGGATCACGCGCAGATCGACGCCATCGAGCTCTACGATCACCAGAATGATCC
>CAZAOI010000394.1:0-2658 GCA_964486705.1 uncultured Oleiharenicola sp.
CTGGGTGGATTGGGTCATGGCCATGGTGGAACTCCTTTACTTGTGAGGGGTGAGGGTGTCGGACATGCGCAGCGCCCATGCCTTGACGATGTCGAGCTTGATCACGGCTTCGCTGCCTTGTTCAACGAGTCCCGAAACTTCTGAATCAAGAAGTCGTACTGCTGACTCAAGTTGGGCTCGATCGAAGCAGGCTCGGTCAGGATCACTGGTACTGGAGGCGGCACTGGGCACGTAACTGCCAACGGCACGGGCGTCGCGCAGGCGCTTATTGTCAGCGCGCAGAGCAGCAAGGGTACGTTTCGTTTCAGCATCGGTCTGCTCCTTGTTTAGTTTGTCCTTCTTTTCCTGAGCGGTACTCAGCTTCTGCGCGGCTTCGCCTTCAGCCTTGACCGTCGCGACGAAGCCATCGAACTTGGATTGTACCGCATCCAGCCGCCAGCCCTGCACCGTCCACGCTGCCCCGCCGCCAGCCGCGAAGCTGGCCAGCAGCAACCAGAGCAGCACCACGGGGTTGCCTATGATCCTGCCGAGTAGCCAGTTCATGACGGGTCTCCGATGCACAGTTTGCGTTCCTTCTCACGTCGTGAGGTCAGTCCGGGCAGCGCTACCATAACCCCGGCGACCTTGGCTTTGTTCCAGCGCGACAACTGCTCGCACGCGCCGTGGAGGTCACCGGATGCCAGCAGCCTGGCCGCAGTGCTCCGGCTCTTGTTGCAGGCAATGGTCCCGCCCATGTTGAACGTCGCGTCGGCGAACGCGGCCAGGACGTTTTCGGGCAGGCCCGGAACGCACCGCTCGACGATGGCGATGGCGTCGCGCATGTCGGCGGTCAGAAAGGCGTCGCACGCCGCCAGCGAATACTTCTTCCCTGCCACCACGTCGGGGCCGGTGTGCCCGGCGCAGACCGTCAGTATCCCCGGAGGGTCATAGTAGGCGTACTGGCGCAGCCCTTCAGCGGGGGCGGCGATCGCTATCGCCAGGGCCGCCACTCTTGCGCGCCGGGCTCGTTTTGGATCAATCATAGCGGCCCCGCATGTAGTCAGGGTCTGACCTCTGGTATGTGCGGCGTTCCATCTTCGGTTGGCTCACTACCCGGGCGACGGCACTCCCAACCGCCGCGCAGATCGACAGCCCAGCGAAGATGCCGCGGGGGAGCGCATCCACGAACAGGGGCAGGATCACCTCGGCGCCGGAGAGCAGGCCGGACACGATCGCCAGGCGCATGCTCCATGCATGCTTGAGGACGTGCTTCCACTCGGTGATCAGGTTCATTGCCCAGACCTCTTGTGACTGTGGTATGCCTCGCCAGCGTCGTCGCAGCGCGTTTCGACTTTCGTCAGCCGGAGGTCGATACCATTGATCTTGTTGTGCAGCTCGCTGGTCATCAAGATCAGGTTCTTGCTCATCTCGTCCAGCTTGGCGTAGAGCTTGGCGCCGAGCCAGCCGAGGATCATGGTCAGAAGCCCGAACAGCGTGGCTACGAGTGACAGAGCCATAGCGGTGAGTGCGTTGTCAGGCATGATGGGTTCCTTTGTTTTAGTTGACTGTCTTAGATCGCAGCATCACTCGCTCGGTCTTGGCTCGCAGCATCAGGGTGTTCGGCTTCTCACGGGTGAGGATGCCATTCACCGGCAGGCTCACGTTACCAACGGCCCCCACGCCTGCGACGCCAGACAGCGGGATGCCCCAGCCGATGATACCGGCAGATGCTGTGCCCGCCACTCCGGGGAGTGTGATGACAGTGGTCGGGACGGAGACTGAGATTGCCCCCGTGGCGAGAACCCCGGACAGCCCGACATCGAAGGTGGCGCCCAGCGATCCAGCATCCCCAGTCGCCGCCGTACCGGCCACCGCCACGCTGAAGGTAACCCCTGGCGAGCCCGCGGCTCCAGTCGCCGTGGTGCTGGACAGGCCGATGCCGATGCCCAGCGTGTCGACGGCTCCAGTCGCTGCTGCGCCGGCCACCGCCACATCGAAGGTGACACCCAGCGACCCCGCGGCTCCAGTCGCTGCCGTGCCGGTTGCCGCCACATCGAAGGTGATACCTGGCGACCCTACTGCGCCGGTGCCTGCTTGCCCTGTGATCGTGGCGGCCCACATCCAGTTCGTGTTGTTCCCGTCGTCCGTACCGTTCAGCGCCGTGAAGGTGCTGATCGGGCTGGCGATGGAGTACCCGACGACCGCGCCCGTCATGGTGACGGTGCCACCGCCTGACTTCGCTATGGTGTGCTGCGCCGCCGTGATGCTGCCGATTGTTGCGACGTCGGTATCGAACCCGGTGAAGCTCGCCGCCGTGGTGGTTGTACCCGCAGTGAATTTGATCGTCTTCGCGCCGCCGCTGATCTTGAAGTCGTTGAAGGTGTTGCTGCCCGTGAACTGAAACGCGCCGCTACCGGCTCCGGCCAGTTCGATGTTGCTGTAGGTCTTGCCGCCACCTGCGAAAGTTTTTGCAGTAGCCGTGGCGTCGGTGAACTTGGTTGAGCCGGTGTCCGTGATCGTACCAGCCTCAGTCCATACCGTACCCGAACCAGTCAGTGTGGTGGTGCCGGAGCGCGTGAAGGTCGCGCCTGATGCGCCAGAGTACGACAACGCCGTAATCGCGAACCCGCCGTCGTTGAGACCCCCGCGAGATTGTGTAAGCGCAGCGGTCGTCGTCAG
>CAZAOI010000395.1:0-2632 GCA_964486705.1 uncultured Oleiharenicola sp.
ACCCAGCGTTGGGGACGGGGTGACATGAACCAGTCGGAAAAAATCCTGCTCGTCGGCGCGCTTGTTCCCCAGCTGATTCTCCAGTCCGTCGGCCTGTTATTGATCGGTTCCCTCTCGCTCCTCGGGATCGCCCTGCTCGGCTACCTGTCCGGCGGCAAGCGCATCCCTTGGGCGGTCATGCTCGGCGCCTTTGCCCTCGTCGCCGTGCTGCACAACGGCAAGAGCCAGATGCGAAACAAGTACTGGGAACAAAGATTCCCCGCCCCGACCCCCACCCAACTGCCGGCGTACTTCTCCGAATGGTTTCGCGACGGGTTGCAACCAACGACGGAGAGTGCCGGCGGGGGACGCGATGTTTCGATGGGACGCAAACTCCTCGAGCGATCGTCCCTCATGCACATCCTGTGTCTGATCGTGAACTACTCGCCGGAACGCCAGCCCTTCCTGAACGGTGAGACTTACGGTTATGTCTTGCCGCAATTGATTCCGCGCCTGCTCTGGCCGAGCAAACCGCCGTCGCACGCCGCGACGCACAAGCTGTCCATCTATTACGGCCTGCAGGATGAGGACGCAACGACCACCACGACCATTGCCTTTGGCATGCTCGCCGAGGCCTACGCGAACTTCGGAATGATCGGGGGAATATTCCTCGGTGTCTTTTGGGGCTTCAGCCTCAAAAAGCTGCAGGTGCTCTCGCTCCACAGTCCGATGTTCTCCCTCGCCGGCCTGCTGATGATCTTGCTCACCGCCTGGGCCTTCAATTCCGAGCAAACGATGGCGGTCTGGGTGTCATCCCTGTCTCAAGCGATGATCGTGGTCTTGGGCGTGCCGCTCACGCTGCGAACTTTTCTGGGGCCGTGATTCAACGATGAGTGCCCCCGCCGCCCGCCTTGCGATCGTCCTCTCCCATCCGGTGCAGTACTACAGCCCGTGGTTCCGCTGGCTGCGCGCCCATGCTGCCGTGGATTTCAAGGTGTTTTATCTTTGGGATTTCGGGATCACCAAGCAACGCGACCCGCAGTTCGGCGCGACTTTTAAATGGGATGTCGACCTGCTCGGCGGCTACGAATCCGAATTCGTGCCGAACCGGGCGCGCGATCCCGGCACCCACCATTTCCGCGGTCTCGACAATCCCGCGCTCTGCAGCCGGCTCGCCGAATGGCGACCCGACGCCGTGTTGCTGTTCGGCTACAACTGGCTCTCGCACCAGCGCGTCATCTGGTGGGCGCGCCGCCGCGGCGTGCCGCTGCTCCTTCGCGGCGATTCCCACCTGCTCGGTCGCCGGCAGGTGCCTTGGCTCACCAGCCTGCTGCTGAAAATTCTTTACCGGCAGTTTGCCGCTATCACGTATGTCGGGGCGGCCAACCGGGACTATTTCCGCGCGCTGGGCGTGCCGGAAAAAAAGCTGTTTTTTGCTCCGCACTCGGTTGATGCCGCCCGCTTCACGGCCGGATCGACGGACGCCCGATCACAGGCCGAGGCTTTACGCTCGGAACTCGGACTCACGGGAAAACGCGTCGTCTTGTTCGCGGGGAAGCTCCACGAGCGCAAACAGCCCCGGGCGTTGCTGCAGGCCTTCCTGGAGATCGCCACGCCCGCCGACGCTCTCGTTTTCGTTGGCGACGGCGTCGAAAAGGAAAAACTCACGGCCCTGGCCGCCACCCAACCTGAAGCCTGCGTTCGTTTTCTGCCCTTCGCCAACCAGACGGAAATGCCCGCCCGCTACCTGCTCGCCGATCTCTTTGCGCTGCCCTCGCGCGGCAGTTACGAAACGTGGGGACTCGCCGTCAACGAGGCGATGCACCTCGGCGTCCCCTGCCTGGTTTCCGATCGGGTCGGGTGCCAGCGGGACCTCGTGCAGCCGGACGAAACCGGTTGGGTCTTCCCCGCGGAGGATCGCAACGCGCTCGCTTCCATCTTGCGGCAGGCGCTGCGCACCCCACCGGACGAGAGGGAACGCTTGAGCCGCAACGCGCTCGCCGTCATTTCCTCTTACACCTATCAGCAAACCAGCGCCGGACTGCTCCAAGCGCTGGCCAGCCTTAAACTTCGCTGACGTCGTGCGCATCTCCATCGTCAACGGCTTCTTTCTTCCCGTCCCACCGGTCAGCGGCGGTTCGACGGAGAAATCCTGGTACAATCTCGCCCGGGAATTCGCCGCGCGCGACCATGAGGTCACGATGTTCTCCCGGCGCTGGAGCGGATTTCCGAATCACGAAACCAGCGAAGGCATCCGCCACATCCGTCTGCCCGGGGCCGACCACCAGCGCCAGCGCTGGCGCAACCTCCTGCTGGATTTCTTCTGGAGCTGGCGCGTCTTTTTCGCGTTGCCCACCGCCGATATCGTGGTCGTCAACACCGTCGCCCTGCCCATTTGGCTCGGCTGGCTGAAACCGCGCGCCGGGCGGGTCGTGATCATGACCGGCCGGATGCCCAAGGGCCAATACCGCCACTATCGCGCCATCGCCCGCGTCCTCGCGGCGAGCAGTTTCGTCCGCGATGCCGTGCTGGCCGAAAATCCGGCGCTTGCTCCGGTCACGCGCGTCGCTGGTTATCCCATCGACTGGCGATCGATCAACCAACCGCTGGCGGTTTCGCCGCCGAGCATGCCGCCTTTTCTACCGGAACAGCT
>CAZAOI010000396.1:0-2615 GCA_964486705.1 uncultured Oleiharenicola sp.
GGGGAGGCCGATGCGGGTCATCTCGGCGAGGTTCGCGCCCTTGCCGCCGAGGAGGTTCTTCATCGAACCGTTGCCGTCGGCCTTGCCGTCGCCCCACGAGTAGACGCACTTGAGGGCCTTGGCGGCGGGTGACTTCACGCGGGCGGCGGCGGGTTTCTTGGACGAGACCGCCTTGCGGGCGGGTTTTTTAGCAGTGGATTTCTTGGCCATGGGAGTGGGTTTAAAATGAACGGGAAGGGCCGTGATCGCATAAGAGCCGCCGAGGCGTGTCAACGTTGGACCGGTGTCATAACTTGTTTTCGGGCGGAGGCTGAAGACGGAGGTTGCGGGCGGGCGGGAAAGTTGCTTCTAGGTCGGGGCTTGAGCGATCAATTACCAGTGGAGGAAGACGATGAAGGCGGCCTCCCGGGGGTCTCCCCAGCCGCCGGCAAACGCAAGGCCATGGGGTTTCTCGACCATTTGGAGGACCTGCGCTGGACGTTGATCAAGAGCGCGATCGTGTTCGGGGTGTTCGTGACCCTGATCGCGTACAACATGAAGAGGGCGTCCCAGTTGCTGGGCTGGCCGCTGGAACGGGTAAAGGTCGACTATCCCAAGATGAACACGGATTTGATCACGAACAGCCCGATGGGGGTATTCAGCGTGATCATCGACATCTGCCTCATCGGCGGCCTGGTGATGTCCCTGCCTTTCATTCTGTTTTTCATCGGCCAGTTCATTGCTCCGGCGCTGACGAAGCGGGAAATGAAGGTCCTCTTGCCGACCTGCGCGTCGGCGCTGTTCCTGTTTCTTGGCGGCGCCGCGTTCGGCTATTTTGTGCTCACGCCGAGTACGATCAAGGTGGCGTTCGAATTGAACGAACAATTGGGCTACACCGTGTTGTGGACGGCCGACCGCTATTACAGCCTGATGGTCTGGCTGGTGCTGGGCATGGGCGCGGCGTTTGAATTTCCGCTGCTGATCGTCCTGGCGGTCTACATGGGGTTGGTCGAGGTGGCGACGCTGCGCAAATACCGCCGTCACTCCTACGTGGTGATCTTTATCCTTGCCGCGGTGATCACCCCGACGCCCGACCCCATCAACCAGTTGCTCTTCTCCGTGCCCTTGATGGTTCTCTTCGAAGTGGCCGTTTTTGTCGCCTCGCAGCTGAAACGCCGCCGCAAGGACGACGTGATTGAGGCCTGATTCGGGCTGAGGCCGTTCAACGAGCGCGCCGCCGTCGAAATCTCCGCCCTGCATGGTGGAGCCCGGCCTCCGGCCGGGTTGGCGTGGCGAGCCGACGGAAAAATGCGTCTGGCGGCCGCGTTCCACCCCAAGGCCGCGGCCTGAGTCCCGCTCAGCCGGACGCATGCAGTTGAGAAGCGATTGCTCTCGGAAGGCGGCCGCACTAAAAGGGGGTCGCCGATTTCCCAGCCGCAGCGGAGGCGGCGCGACTGGGCCTGGGTTCGCAGCCGCGAACAACAGGCCCTATCGGCGACCGGCGTCGGTATGGAAACCGACGCCCACCCCACTGCATGATCCCCGCTCAGCGCTCGGCCGGCCGGGCGGCCGCCATCGCTTTCGTTACGACGGCGGGATTTTTAGGCCGGTGGCGATGTCGAGGACCCGGGCGTAACCCTTGCGGGCGATCAGCTGCTCGATCTTTTCGAGGTAGCCCTCGACCGCCACCGTAGTGCACGGTCGGCCGGCGCCCAAGGGGGCGGCCACGAGAGATGGGTTCGGTCGCCGAGGACGCCCAGGGCCGGACGGGATTACTTGCGGGAATCCCGCTGGAAACGGTAGACCGTCTTCAGCATCTGCAGCGCCAGCCAGAAAACCCCGCTCATGCAGCCGGCGGTGAGGCCGGCCCACAGTTTGATCATGGCCGGGTCGTTGGACGGTACGTGCGAGTTGACCAAGTGGTAGAAAATCGTGAACGCGATGGCGACAAGCACCAGGTCGATGACGAGGCTGACAAAGGAAAAAGGCTTTTTCACGGGCGTGGCCATGGGGGAAACAGAAGGAGTCGGCGCTGTTTTGTCGAACAGAAACTTGGTGGGCCGCACGGGGATGTCGATCTCCACGTAGTCGGCATCGGGGACGAAATGGGCGCGGGCGTTTTGCTGCAGAAACACTTCCAGCATGGCCCGGTTCTCGCGGCGGACCTGGGCGAACAACCGGCGCAGCCCGCGGCGCCGGCCTGCCACCCGCAAATAAAGCAGCAGGCGTGACGCCATGCCCAGCCGGCGTTTCCGGTCGTGGACGAGGAAGGCGCATTCAGCGGACTGGCCTTCGGGAGCGTGGACCAGCCGGCCCATGGCGCAAAGCGATTCGCGGCCGTCGGGGTCCGCTTCGAAAATTCCCAAGGCGAATTCCCCGGCCGGGTCCACCGCGGCCAATCGATGGGCGTCTTCTGGAGACATGTGGTGGATCAGGTAGCCGTAGCGTTGCCGGATGGTGGCGGGAGAGAGTGTCTGGAAAAACTCCGCAATTCTGCCGGCATCGCCCGCCGCCAGTGGGCGCATGACATAGCGCCGCCCATCCCGCAGCTGCAAAGTGCGGGCGGGGAGGGTGGCGTGGGCGTGGCGGCGCAGCATTCTTTAAGCAGCTTGTCCGGGCGGCAGTTGATAGCAACC
>CAZAOI010000397.1:0-2606 GCA_964486705.1 uncultured Oleiharenicola sp.
CCTTGCTGCCGCTCGTGCTATTTCCGCTCCTCGGGCTCGGCGATGTGCGCCGCACACCGCAGAACTATTTCAACGAGATTATCGTCCTCTATCTTGGCGGTTTCTTCATCGCGCTCGCGATGGAGCAATGGCGGCTCCACCAACGCATCGCTCTCGGCCTCCTCAGCCGCATGGGTTCGAGCCCGGGTTCCGTCTTGGGCGGGTTCCTCCTCGCGACTTCCCTGTTGTCGATGTGGATTTCCAACACCGCCACCGCGATGATGATGCTCCCCATCGGCATGGCGGTCGTCCTGAAGCTCGAAGACACCTTTGGCGCCGATCGTGTCCGCCCGCTCGCCCTCGGCCTGATGCTCGCCATCGCCTACGGTTGCTCGCTCGGCGGCATGGCCACGCTCGTCGGCACGCCGACGAACCTAGTGTTCCTGAAAATCTACCGCGACATGTTCCCCTCCGCTCCGCCGGTCGCCTTCGGCGAGTGGATGTTCTACGCCACTCCGCTGGCCGCCATCTTGCTGGCCGCCACCTGGTTCCTCCTCGCGCGCGTCTTCTGCCGCTGCGATGCCACGCTCCGGCTTGATCCCTCCGTCGTCCGGACTGAACTCGACCGCCTTGGCAAGATGGGCTTCGAAGAAAAAGTCATCGGCACGCTCTTCATTGCAGTGGCTCTCCTTTGGGTTTTCCGAAGTGACCTCAACGTCGGCGTTGCCACCATCCCCGGCTGGAGCCGGCTGCATCCGGCGCTTGCCGCCCTGGACGACGGTTCCGCCGGACTGCTCGTCGCCCTCTCGCTCTTCTTCATTCCGTCTCGCTCCGAACCCGGCCGCGCGCTGCTCGACGGCGGAACTTTCGCCAAGGTTCCGTGGGATGTCCTGTTGCTGCTCGGCGGCGGCTTCGCCCTGGCCTCCGCCTTTGTTCCCAGCGGACTTTCCGAATACCTGGCCAAAGTCCTGCGCGACTTCGGCCATCTGCCGGCTTTCGCGATTCTCGTCCTCGTTTGCCTGCTCATCACCTTCCTGTCGGAACTCACGTCCAACGTGGCCACCGCCACCATGTTTCTTCCGGTGATCGCCGCATGGGCCGTGGCCGAGCACATCAACCCGCTCATGCTGATGATCCCCGCCACCATTGCGGCTTCGATGGGCTTCATGCTCCCGGTCGCCACGCCGCCCAACGCCATTGTCTTCACGAGCCGGCGCGTCCGCATTGCCGATATGGCCCGCGTCGGCCTGGCGCTCAATCTCATCGGTGTCGTCGTCATCTCAGTCTATTCCCATTATATCCTGCCGCTGATTTTGCGTTTCGACCCGAGCATCCTCCCCGCTTGGGCCGTATCGAAATGAGCGGGGAGGCTAGCCCGAACGAGTCATGCCTTGACTCGTCACAAGTGAAAAAGGCGCGCCGGCGACTACGCGAGCATCTCGCCGACAAGCCTGGTCCTGTGGCCCGAAACCTATCTCAGGCAGGATCTCAACCGCGCCAACGCGCTGGCCTCCCTTTTTTTCGGCTTACTTCTGCTCCCGGTAGACCACCCGTCCGTCCACATCATGCAGGCGAAGCTCAAAACTCGCGCCGGTGGCGGTAGGCGTGACGACGCCGGAGAGGTATCCGCCCTGCCCGGTGCGCAGAAAGCGATGCTCAGGCCGCGGCGTCTTTTCCTCCCAACCGCCGGCATGGGAGGCGCTCGACGGTCCGATGCTCCACTCGTTGACCGAGGTCACGGGGTCCACCGAGACATACTGCCAGTGTCGATCTCCGGTGATCACGCTCAGATTGCGGTAGCGTCCCAGCATCTCGCGAATCTCCTTCCCTTCCACCGCGAAGCCCGCGTTGGCATAATTGTCATCTTTTTCACTCCGGTCTGGTCCCACCAGGGGCACGGTGGTGATAATCACGCGGAAGGTGGCGGTGGAGGCAGCCAGCGTTTCGCCCAGCCACTTGATTTGCTCGCGACCCCAGAGGGTCGGAGCGGGCGTCGGCTTTTCCGCCCAATCCGGAGTGCGATAGTCACGCCCCTCCATGAGCCACACCTGCAAATCGCGCCCCCAGCGGAAGGTCCGATTGGCGATCTCCGGCAGCCCCGTCTGTTCCCGGAATATTTTCACGCCGTCCGCATAGGTCAGCTCTCCGCTCCGCGTTGCCGGACCGCAGTCGTTCGACAGGATGTCATGGTCATCCTTCAGGAAGAAGCTGCTGAAGTTTCGGTGGAAATCCCGCAGGGTCGGCAAGGCGTACATCCGCGCCCAATGGTAGCGGGCCAACGCCGGCGTGAGCGCGATGACCGGCCCTTGATCGTAGTAGACGGCATCGCCCGTGTTCACAAAAAAGTCCGGTCGCAACGCGCCCATCGCCGGGTAAATCGTCAGGCCGTCGGGGCGATCCAGGCGCTCGTATTTCTGGCAGGTCATGACGCAAAACGTCACCGGCTGACGTTGGTCCGGCAGCGGTGCGCTTTTGAATTCGCCCGACTGCCCATCCGGCCGGCTGTCATCCGCATTCCGGCGCGCCTCCACCACGAGTTCATGGCGGGTGCCCGGGACGACCGCCGAAAGGGAATGCACCGCAATGCCATCCTGCTCCAGTCTAGCATGCTGCCACGGGGTCTCCGA
>CAZAOI010000398.1:0-2579 GCA_964486705.1 uncultured Oleiharenicola sp.
TGTAGTCGTGATGATTCACGCGACTGTTCAGCAGTTCCATGCAGACGGTGACGCCAAGTTTTTCCGCCAGCGGCAAAATCCGCTTCAGGCCGATCGCACAGTTCTCCAGCCCCTGCGCATCCGTCAGGCCGTCGCGATTGCCGGAAAAACAAATCAAGTTGGGATAACCGGCGGCCGCGGTCGCCTGCAGCTGGGCCGCATACGCGGCCACCAGCGCATCATGATGCTCCAGGCGGTTCCAGGCCTTGGTGATGCCACCGACATCCACCGTGCCAACCTTGGCTGTGGGGTAACTGACCATTGCACAAATCAGGCCATGGGCCTTGAGGGTCGGAAAATCCTTCGGCTGGACCAGCTCGACCGACTTCAGACCCATGCCGGCTGCCGCCGCGCACAATTCCTCCAGCGGCATCTTGCTGTAACACCACTGGCATACCGAGTGGTTCACGCGACCGGCGAGCTTGGTCATGGGTTTATCCGTTGATGGAGATTGGCCGCGCGTCGGGGCCCCGGCCAGCAGGGCCGCACCGACCCCGAGTTGAGCGAGCGCCGTCCGTCGGCTGATGGGGGGATTCATGGTTATCCTGATAGATCGAAAAACCCGCCCGTGGCAATCCCGCATGACGCCTTCACGCACGTCAGGTCCGCCCTGCTGCCTCGAGCCCGGGAGCGTTGAGCCGGCGCGGCCTACCCTTTCAGCAGTTCCGCCGCGTGCGCCAGCGCGCTCTTCGCGCTGCGGTCACCGAGCATCCGCGCCAGTTCGCTGATCCGCTCCGGCCGGCTCGCGTGGATCGGCTCGATGGTGACGGACGCCCGGTCGCCGCTCTGGTCTTTCGTCACGACAAAATGATTCTGCGCCTGCGCCGCGACCTGCGGCAGATGGGTCACACACAGCACCTGGTGTTTCTCCGCGATGCCGGCCATCTTCTCGCCGACGATCCGGCCGATCTCGCCGCCGACGTTGGCGTCCACCTCGTCGAACACCAGCAGGGGCACGTCGTCGATCTCCGCCAGCACGGCCTTGAGCGCGAGCATCACGCGCGCGAGCTCGCCACTCGACGCGATGCGGTGCAGCGGCAGCGGCGGCTCGCCGACATTGGGCGAAAAGAGAAACTCCACCCCACAGTCACCCTGCGGCCCCAGTTCCGGGAGCGAAACAAGCTGCACGCGAAAATCCGCCTTCTTGAAGCCGAGCTGGGCGATGACCTTGCCGCCGGCTTTGGCCAGCTGGAGCGCGGCCTTTTCCCGGGTCAGCCGCAACTCGCCGGCAAACTTGCGCGCCAGCTTGAACGCCTCGGCAATTTGCTTTTCAAGCTTGGCGAGCGAACCCTCAATGTCGCCCTGCATTTCGAGTTTCCGCCGCATCTCGTCGCGGGCGGCGATCACCACGTCGAGTTTTGCCCCGTGCTTCCGCTTCAGCGAGAGCCAGGCATTCATCCTCTCCTGCAGCGCCTCGGCCTGCTCCGGATCGAAATTCAATGACTGCGCGAGGGAGGAAAACTCGGCATCCAGGTCGCCCAGCTCAACCGAGCACGACAGCAGCCGGTCGGCCAGCGGCTTGCTGGCGGCGTCGAGCGACTCCAGTTGGCGCGCTGAGCGCAGCAGCGCGGCCAGTTGACCCAACAGGCCTTCCTCGCCGCTCAGCTGATTGCTCAAGCCGGCGGCGAGTTGCGTGATCTCCTGGGCACTTTGCTGGCGGGAGAAATCGCGCTCCAGCGTCGCGATCGCCTCCTCAGTCAGCTCGAGCGCCTCACTCTTGGCCAGCTGCCCCTTCAAAAACTCAATCTGGTCCGCCGAAAGTTTTTCCGCGCCCGCAAGCCGGGTGCGCTCCTCCTCGAGTTCACGCCACGCCCGGTAATGCAGCTGGTATTTCTGGAGCTCGGTCCCGTTCTTGGCGAACAGGTCGAGCAATTCGCGCTGGCAGCCTTCCTTGAGCAACCGGCGCGGCTCGCCCGGACCATGGAAATCGATCCAGTATTCCCCGAGCGCCTGCAGCGCGGTCAGTGTGGCCATGCTGCCGTTGACGGAAATCTTGGGTGCTTTGTCGCGCGGCAGGCTGCGCTTGAGAATCAGCACGCCGTCGTCGCACGCGGGCAAGTCAAGGCCCGTCAAGGCAGCATCGAGTTTGCGGCTGTCGGTGAAAAATAGCGCGGCCTCGACCTCGGTCGCGGGCGCACCCTGCCGGATGATCGTCTTATCGACCCGGGCGCCGGCGAGCAACGAGAGCGCCCCGAGCAAGATGCTCTTACCTGCACCGGTCTCGCCCGTCACCGCCGTAAAGCCGGTCTCAAAGTCGAGTTCGACCTCCTCAAGCAAGGCGAGATTGCGGATGCGGAGTGACTGCAGCATTTTCTAATCACGAATGGACATGAATTAACCCGAATTCAAGCCCCACGACACGCCAACCAAGCATTCTTCGGTTGGCGGGCAGATTCGCGATTTTCCATCGGAATTTTCCTTGCACCGGCCCGCCCGCGTCCTTCATACATCCAACCCTTCCGGACCTTTAGCTCAGTTGGTTAGAGCGTTTCGTTGACATCGAAAAGGTCACTGGTTCGAGTCCAGTAAGGTCCACCATC
>CAZAOI010000399.1:0-2579 GCA_964486705.1 uncultured Oleiharenicola sp.
AAGAGAGAACGAGAATGAGAAAGATTAAGAGAACGATCCTTTCAACTGAGTCTCCCGGTTTATCCCGATCCCCTCCGTGCGATCCGTGGGAAAAATCCGGGAGCGATTGCCGCGCGCACATTCGTCGGCCACGCCGGCGCGCCCCGCGCCGGCGGTGTCACGACTGCACGTCCACCCAGAACGGCGCGAAGATCTCGGTGCCGCCGAGGTTCACCTGGGCCCAGATGACATAACGGCCGGGCTCCGGGATTGTGACCTTGAACGTCAGCTCGGGGCGGAGGGAGTCGGGCGGCTTGGACAAATCGACCTCCATCGGGTGCAGGTGCGCGAAGCCGCTGCGCTCCGTGTCGAAGGCCACGAGGTGCGCGAACGCCCCCATGATCGGTTGCAGCGGCACCGGTTGCTTTACCGTTCCCGGGCTCCCGATGCGCAGGCGAAGTTCCGTCGGCTGCTTCGCGCGAAAAATCGCCGGAAGACCCAATTCGAAATTGAAACCGCCGGCCTGCCACCGGGAGTTCGGGTTGCTCGTGACCGTCGCCACCGGGCCCGGGACGGTGAAGTCCGTCGCGGCGTAGAGCCCGCGGGCGGTCGCCGCCGGCGTGAAATCGGCGAACACCCGGTAGAGGCCGCTGCGCCCCGGGGTCAACCTGAAGACCCATTCCCCCGGACGCCGGCCGGGCTGCGGATGAATATGCTGATAGTCGGACAACGTGGAATCGACCACCAGCAGGTGCAGCTTGCGGGTGTGCGCGACCAACAAGTCCTCCGTGGCGACCGGCTTGCCACTCGCGGTGCTCAGCGTGAGGGTAAACTGCTCCGCCTGGTTCACCCTGGGTTCGCGCTCCGGCTTAACGGTGAGAATCACCGGGGAACGCGCCTGCACCACGGGAATAAACTGCGGGTTGGCGGGGTCGCAAAACTCCAACGCCCCTTTGCCCGTCACCCGGAAATCCATGTGATTGAGATTGGTGCCGGTCGGCAGCAGCCGCACTCCCAGATAAAGCGCCAGCGCCGCCGCGGTGATCAGGGCGGCCTGGCGCCGCGGGCCGGCCGCGAAAAAAGCCGGGCGCGACCGCCCCCCCGCCGCACCCGGCGCGGGCCTCCCGCTCTCCAGCTCGTCAAGCTTGCTCATTCTTTTTTCAAACGACGGATCAGCTCGTCGACCGCCCAGTTGCTGCCGTCCACGCGGTAAACAATCCGGCCCTGCCCGTTGATCAGCACCGTGGCGAGCGTGTGCTTGATCGTGGCGCCTTCAAATTCGCGGATCACGCCCAGTTGGGCGAGCAGGTGCCGCACCGCCAGGTCCGGCCCGGTGAGAAAACTGAAATTGGCCGTGTCGATCCCCCGAACCGCCGCGTATTCCTTCAACACCCCGGGGGTATCGTAGGTGGGATCGAGCGAGACGGACACCAGCTCCAGGTTGGTCACCCCGGCCGCGCGCGCGGCGGTTTGGACGGCCATCATCCGCAGCGTGGCCGCGGGGCACATCGTCGCGATCGGACAGCGGGTGAAAATAAAATTGAGCACCACCTGCTTGCCGCGAAACCGGCCGGGGGAAACCGCGCGGCCGGTCTGGTCGAGCAGCGTGAACTCGGGCAGCGTTTCGCCGATTTCCCGATAGGCCTCCTTGCCGCGCATGGCGGTGTCCTGGACGAGCGCGTTGGTGGCGGCCGCGAGGGCGCGGGCGGTGGCGGCGTCGTCCGGCCAGATTTTCTCGAGGGAAAAATCGCCGCCGCGCTGCACCAACTCGGCGCGGATCCGCTGGCCGGGCCGGGCGTTCTCCAGGTCACCCTGGGCCACCGTGAACTCCATCGTCATGCCCGGCATGAAGCCCTTGATCTCGTCGTGCGTGACGGTGAGGGTCTGGCGCGCCGCGTTGGCGGAAACAACTTCGCCGGTGAGCGGGTAGCGCTTTTCGGTCGCCGGCGGCGTTCCGGCCGGAGCCTTCGCTTCGGTCCCGATTTCCTGTTTTTTGGCGCATCCGGCGGCGCCACCGAGCGAGACGGCTATAAGCAAACCAGCGGCCAAGCTCAGCGCGAATGAATAACCGGACTTCATGCAAACACCCATTTGCCAAAGCGGGAAATTGTCAAAAGGTTTGCGCTTCCAGCCCTCGAAGTATCATTTCCACTTTCCCGTCCCACCGTAAAGATCCTCGGGGCAAGCCCCGAGGCATTTGATCAAGACAAACGCCAACCGACTATGCCTTCTGCTTTTTCTCCTAATTGGAGGAGCCTGCTTGCAGGCGATTCGGAACGCCCGTTGGCGAACCATCAGTTGCATCGCCTGCAAGCAGGCTCCTCCATTCCGACCAAGCCGAAGCAAGCTTCGGGGTATCGGACCTGTCCCACCATGAATCCAGCCCGCCGATCAGCCGTGGTGGAGCGCGTTGACCCCAACGCGCTCCGAGCGTCTGCCGGTCAAGCCGCTCCCCGCCCGCCCGCATGAACCGCACCTCAACCTACAAACCCGGGCTCGCCTGGTTCGCCGCGCTCGGCAGCACCTGGGTATTTGTGCTGGTGCTGCTGGGGGCCTACACGACGAGCATCGGCGCCGGCATGGTTTTCGCCGACTGGCCG
>CAZAOI010000400.1:0-2578 GCA_964486705.1 uncultured Oleiharenicola sp.
CCGGTGAATACGCTTCCGGCGCGTAGGCTTCGGGCGAGTACGCCTCCGGCGAATACGCTTCCGGTGAGTACGCTTCCGGTGAATAGGCTTCCGGCGAATACGCCTCCGGCGCGAACTCCGCACCGAGCAACGCGAGCTTCGTATCCGCATCCGATGACGAAGAGCCGGTCAGGCCAAGAAGGTCATTGTAGACTTTCCGGACATCCCCGTAGACCACGAGATCGAAGTTGGCCGGCAGGTTGTTCAACGTGACATCGATCCGGCTGCCCGGGAGGCCCTTGAACTTGTACCAGCGCGACTCACCGGGGCCGGAGAGCGCTTGCTTGATCAAGCCGAGCGCTTTTCCGTTCGAGAGCGCGAGCTGCGAATCGAGGTCAATCGCCAGCGGCCAGGCGACGTTGTTGAGGGTGATCCCGAATGGATCAAGGACCGTGACCGTGAACGACCCGGTCGACGTATTGCCGGCGGCGTCCTTCGCCGTGACGGTCACCGTCGTTGTCCCCGGCGCGAAGACGCTGTCCGGGGCCGGGCTGCTGGTGATCGACTGGACGCCGACGGCATCGATTGCGGTCGGAGTAAAAGTCGCCACCGCGCCTGTCGGCAAGTTCGCATTGACCGTCAGATCGATCAATGGCGCCAGGACCGGCGCGATCGTGTCGATCACCGTAATCTTGAAACTGGCCGTTGTGTTGTTCCCCACCGCGTCTTTTGCCGTGATCGTCACCGTCGTTACGCCGAGCGGGAAGACACTGCCTGAAACGGGTGAAGTGGTGACCACCACCGGCGTGCTCACGAGATCTGTGGCCGTAGGTGCAAAAGGTACCGTGGCGCCGGTTGATGCGGTTGCTTCAATGGCCAAGTCGTCCTGGATGATCTCCGGCCCGGTCGTGTCGACCACTGTAACCGTGAAGCTCCCCGTGGCTGTGTTGCCCGCCGTGTCCTTCGCTGAGACGTTTACGGTTGTCGTCCCCAGTGCGAACATGCTGCCGGAAAGCGGCACGGTCGTGATCGACGTCACATCCACGGCGTCCGTCGCGGTCGGCGGGAACGGGAAAAACACGACCGCTCCGTTCGGCCCGGTGGCCTCCAGCCCCGTGATGTTTGCCGGCAAGATCAGGGATGGCGGCGTGGAATCGCGCACGGTTACGGTGAATAAACCGGTCGCCGTGTTGCCCGCGGCATCCTTCGCGGTGATCGTCACCGGCGTGATGCCGAGCGCAAACGTGCTGCCAGACGCCGGACTCGTGGTGACTACCGGGGTGCCAACCTTATCGGTCGCGGTGGGGCTGAAAGTAGCGATCGCGCCGGTTGGGCCCGTTGCATCAACGACCAGATCGTCTTGGGCCGCGATCACGGGAGGAGTCGTATCGCTCACCATCACGGTCATGGGACAGGAAAGGTTCAACGTGCCGGCTTTCACGGTTACCGTGACCGCGGTCGACCCGAGCGCAAAATTCCCGGTGAAAGCCAAGGTTTGTGGAAGACCGTTCGTTGGCACGTTGATCGTGGTCGCCGGCGCCGCCACCCCGCCAATGGTCCAAACCACGGTGGCTGCTCCGCCACCCGGCAGGGTCAGGGTCGCCGAGAGCGGCACCGATGTCGTCACCCCGGTGGCTTCGACCGTCAGACTCGGATTGCACGTCAGGTAGGCCCCGAATTCAAACGCGCCAATGTCGACCCGCCCGTCCGGTGGAACGGGCCAGACGCGGAGCGAGCCTCGCTGGTCGGTCGGAGTGAGGTTGCCGGTGAACGTGGGTGAACCCGCGTTGTAGGCCGGACTGCCCGTACCGATCGCGTAGGTTTTCGTGCGCCCACCATTATAGCCCAGCGGCATCAGCTGGGGATCGATGCCGATCTTGTCCGTCGAGGCATTCGGCGAGAACGTCGTGCCTGGTTTGACCATAATATTATAGCCGAGGGAGTTGATCCTGCCGCTCTTGGAGCTACTCAGGTCGTGGATGGTTTGGCTGCCCAAGGTATTGCCGGCAAAAATGGATCCGCTGACATTGGCGCTCGCGCCCGAGCCTTCGACGCTCAAACCCCCGGCGGCCGAGGAAGCCGTGTTGGCGGCGATCGTCACGGCTGTGATGGTCGCAGTATTTACCGTCTTGCCACCTCCCGCGAGAAACAAGATCCCGCCGGCCGCCCCGGCGCGGTTGGCGGCGATCGTGGAACTCTCAAGCTCGAGATCCGCGCCCATCGAGTAGATCCCGCCGCCTTTGCCTGACGCAATGTTGCCTTGGATGAGGCTGCGAACGATCGAAAGTTTACCCGTGCTGCTAATGCCGCCACCGTTTGCGGCGGTGTTCTCCGTCAACCAGCATTGATCCAGCGTCAGCGCGCCCAAGTTGAAGATGGCGCCGCCGGTGCTCGTCCCGGTCGCTTTGTTCTTGGAAAAATCACAGTCGAGAAACGTTGCGGAGGCCTTTGCCTCGACAAGGACGGCTCCACCGCCGACGTCGGTCTCCCCGCCTTGAAACGTCAGCCCGGACACGAGGACCGTCGCCGGGGAAGTCACGCGCAGGAGACGGTTGCTGCCGCCACCCAGTAGCATGAGCCGGGGCGTCGTGGTTCCAGG
>CAZAOI010000401.1:0-2575 GCA_964486705.1 uncultured Oleiharenicola sp.
TTGGCGAGCGAGATCGAGGTCGGGTTCATCAGGCGCGAGTAGATCTCGTGCAGGAATTCCTTCCCTTGGAAGGCGTCGTCGATCCACTCCGAGCAAGCATAGAGATAGGTTGCGGTGCGGGTGATGACGGGGCTTGAGCTGAAGATGGCCGTGACGTTGTCGAAAATCGGATACGGGCCCTTCGCCAGCATGGTGCCGTTGCTGTAGCGGAGCGACTGGTGCGTCTTGCGCGAGGGGTTCTGCAGGGTGTCGAGGAGCTTCGCCAGCTGGAAGGACAGGAACTTCTTGGCATTGAAAAGGGCCAGGCGATCTTCGCGCGGCAGGCGGCCCAGTTCGCGGGTGGTGGCCTCCCACAGGTCCATCACGTCGCCATGCGCGGAGTAGAGTTTCTCGGCCAGGGCGAGCAGCGGCTGGCCGGCGGGGCTCGCCGGATCGATGTGGAAATGGTGGAGCTGCTCGGCGGCGAGCTCCTTGATCGAGGTGGCCGTCGTGGTCTTGCGACGCGGGGAAAGAATCTTGGCCGCGGGGGCGTCAGGCGACGCGGACTTTGCGGCAGGGGCATGGGTGGGTTGCATCCCCCAACAGTTGCCGTGTCATAAATGCAGTTGCAAGCCCGTCGGGGGCCCAAAGTATTTTTACTGTGGTCTTCTCTCGTTGCGGGATTTCGGGTAAACCCTCCTCATGACCCTTCAAGAGCTCCACCTCGAAAACGTCAGGCAGTCAGGGCTTAAGCTCACCGCGGCCCTCGCCGGACGGAAACCGAAAATTGCCATCATTCTCGGCACCGGCCTGGGTGGCCTGGCGGCGAAAATCGAGAACCCCGTCACCGTGCCCTACGCGGATCTGCCCGGGTTTCCGGTTCTGACGGTGATGGGTCACATCGGGGCCATGATTGCGGGCGAGCTGAACGGCGTCCCCGTCATCGTGCTGCGGGGCCGGAAGCATTTTTATGAGACGGATGACGCGTATCCGCTGCGGACCATGATTCGGACGCTGAAGGGGGTGGGCATCGAGACGCTGTTTTTGTCCAACGCGGCCGGCAGCTTGCGACCCGCGATCAAGGTCAGCGAACTCATGCTGATCACGGACCACATCAATTTTCTTGGGCTCAATCCCCTGACCGGGCCGAACGACGACACGTTCGGGCCGCGATTCTTTCCGGTAAGTGACGCCTGGGATCCCGCCCTCTCGGCCAAGCTCAAGACGGTTGCCCAGAAAAACGGCATCACCCTGCACGAAGGCGTCTATGTGGCCTTTCGCGGTCCGTCGTTTGAAACCCCGGCTGAAATCCGGATGGCGCAGGCCTGGGGCGCGGATGCCGTCGGCATGTCCAGTGTGCCGGACTGCCTGATCGCCCGGCATTGCGGCCTCAAGGTCGTCGGTGTCTCCTGCATCACGAACATGGGCGCGGGCCTTTCCGATGAAATCCTGACCCATGCGCATACCCTCGAGAATGCGTCCCACGGCGCCGCCGCCTTTGAATTACTCGTGACGTCCGCGCTGCCGGATTTGTGAAAGTGCGTCGAGCGCCGACATCGTGATACCCGATCCAGCCTATCGCCCCCTGATCATTTTCTCGAAAAATCCTTTAGTGTCCTTGGTTCGCTGGGCCGTCTAGGGTGATGGCCGCGCCAGCGTTTCGCCCCGGCGCCATCCCGCCCCCTTCCTTTGCCCCCCGATTCGGAACAGTCCCAATGCGATGCAGTGAGCCAGTCGAACTGGTTCGCCGCCCACGTGCTCCCGCACGAGCCGATGTTGCGGGCGTGGCTGCAGAGCCGTTTCCAGTCGGAGACCGATTTTGACGACATCCTCCAGGAATCCTACATCCGGGTGCTGCGGGCGCACGCCGACAGCCAGTTGCAGTCGCCCAAAGCCTTTCTCTTCGCCATCGCTCGCAACCTCGCGCTCGACCGCCTGCGCCACCGGCAGGTCGCCCGCACCGAGCCCTTAGTGCAAAACGAGCAGTGGGACGTCCTGTTCGACGAGGACGACGTCGCCGAGACTGTCGCCCGCAACCAGGAACTCGAACTCTTGACCGAAGCCATCCAATCACTGCCCGACCGCTGCCGCCAGGTGTTCACCCTGCGGAAGGTCTACGGCATATCCCAGCCGGACATCGGTGATTATAGCATCATGTAGAAAAAGCAGGTCAAGTAAGGGCGGGGCCGCGCGCCAGTGGCTCATGGCGGTGGAGCGCGTTGCTGTGCCCGCCGAAGCCTCGTGCGAAGGCTGGGCCCTCACCGCGCTCGGCCTTGCCTCATCCCTACCAGCGTCTTGGGGACAAGCCGCTCCACCCGTCAATCACATCGCATTTTCCTCCTCGGCTTTGGGCTGGCCTCGGTTTGGTCAAGCGGCTGCTTGGAAGTGTAACGTCTCCACAACTCGATCAAGCCCGGCAGCTGGGCAGTTGCCAAACGAGGCAAAAACCGCATAGTTCCCCCTCGTGAGCACCGTCGCCGAAATCGAATCCGCCATCGAAAAACTCTCACCGCAGGAGCGGCGTGAGCTGGCGGCCTGGTATGAGGAGCGTCAGGCGCTGCTCAACACCGCCGACTCTCTGCTCCAATCCTACGAC
>CAZAOI010000402.1:0-2575 GCA_964486705.1 uncultured Oleiharenicola sp.
TGCGTCAGACCGCACCGGTGCGGGGTGACGTTGATGCGCGCGAAACCGGGCTCGACCGGGGTCACGCCGAGAATGCGCTGCTGAAATTCCAGCACCGGGTGGGCCGACCAGGCGTGACACAACGAACGCCAGTAACTGTTTTCTTCGACAAAGGTCGACAGGCCGGAATTGACCGACTCGTGCCACGGGCCGAGGTGCCGCGGCAGATCCTCACTCCGCCCGCACTTGGCGAGCGCCGCGAAACCGGTGTGCCACCAGAAGAACGAACCCGGCGCCAGTTTCGGATCGTGCGGAAACCGGCGCAGCATGATGGCCCGCTCGCGCGGGCCGGCGAGGCCCGCGACAATCGCCCAGGCGTTGGCATACTGGCTGATCTCGGGCCCGCCGGGCCGGTCAAAATAGAGCCCTTCGCTGGAGGACCAGAAGCGCTGATGGGCCTTCTTGCGCAGAGCGGCGGCGTCGCGCCGGAGGATCGCCGCCTCGGTGGCGCCGCCGCACTGGCCGATCATCCAGGCGGCCTCATCGAGGGCGTTGATGTATTGGGCTGCATGAATGCAGGTGGGGCCCCGATCGGCACCGGGCACCACGCCGCGCGGCCACCACGGGCACCAGTCGGTGATGTTCCAGAACGGCAGCTTTGCCGGCAGGCCATCGGCATCAGCCTGCCGGCGGTACCAATCGAGCACGGCGCGGACGCCGGGCAGCAGATCCTGCACCGTCCCGCGGTCGCCCGTGCAGAGGAAGTAGTCCTTGATCGTCGTGATCCAGTGGATGCTCCAGGCGGGAATGACCTGCACGAGACGCGAGGGAAACCGCGCCTGCGTGAGGCCCTCGGACAGACGCGACCAATCGAAGTGATACAGCGCCTGCCGGCTCAAGCGGCCGTCGCCCGTGGTGAGCAGCGCGAGCTTCGACGTGATCATCGTGTCGCCGGCATACTGCATCTGCTCGTAGTGCGGACAGTCCTCGAAGGTCTCGTGCGAGCACATGCGCATCGTGTGCAGGCCCACCTGCCAGATGCGGTCAAGGGCGGCATCAGAGGAGGCAAACTCCGCCGCCACCCGGTAGGGATAGGCCGTGAACCGCTGCTGGACCGAGCGCAGCTTGAGCGGCTGGGCCCCGACGGTGATTTGCAGACCGACATACCGAAAGGCCCGCCAGTGCAGCGGCTCGAAAATCTCGTCGCCGCCGGCCGGCTCCCAAATGTCGCCCCAGCCCGTGACTTTGCCGCGCCGGTCAAAAGTCCAGCCCGCACTCTCATCCGCAAAATGCGAGGCGAGATTGGCGAGCGACTGCTGCTTGCCCAGCAGCTTCGCCCCGGGCGTGTTCCACGGCAGCCGGAGCGCCTCGGCGTAGGTCAGGCGGACGGTGCTGCCTGCCCCGCCGGAGACCGACAGCTGTGGAAACGCCGTCGTCATTGCGCCCATGTCGAGCACGAGATCAATTGTTTCCCCGGGCTTGAGCGTGAGCGCCCGGCCGGTGCGCAGCAATTTCTGCCAGGCGGGAGAAACCGCTCCGCCCCCGACCAGATAGGCGTCGGGGAATGCTTGCGGCCCGCCTTCTTCCAACATGGGAATCATGCGCGGCATCAGGCCGTACGGGCTCGCGGGATCGCGCCGGTTTTCCCGGAGTTCAGCCTTGAACAGCACATGCGCCGCCGGCCACTTCGAATCATCAAACGCCGGCGTGTTCCAGCCCGCGGGCACGAGCGAGGAGATGCGGTGCTCGAAATAACCGAGATAGCCCTCGAACGTGGTGTGTTCGTTTTGAAAACGATGCGCCTGGTCCACCGCGACCCGCCAACTGGCGTCGGAGCGCAAATCGAGCAGGACTTTTCCCGACGGATCGGTCAGCGCGCCCTCCAGCGTAAAGCCGCCTGTGTAGGTCATCACGGAACAGGGCGCGCCGAGCAGCGCGGGCCGGTGCGCGACGCGCGACATGTCGAGCACCAGGGCGGCGAGGACATTGCGGCCCTTGCGCAGGTGCGGCGTGAGCTGGAACGAATCGTAGAAGTGGTGGTTGATGTCACCCTTCGCCGGCCCGCGGCCGATAAACACGCCGTTGCAATAAAACAGGTAGCGGCTGTCGGCCGAGAGGTCCACCGCGAGTCGCGCCTGCGCGGGATCTTTCACGTCGAACGTGCGGCGAAAATAGCGCACCTGATAATGCGACGGCGAAGCCTCGGTCGGCCGGGGCGCGCCATGGGAACCCTCCGAAGACCAAATCCACGAGGCGGAATTGACGAATGGTTGGGCGGACACGGGGAAAATATTCGGCGGGGACCGGGGAGTCCTCAGGGGTGGACCAAGCCAAGAAAGAGGAACTGGAGTGCGCCCGCAACGCCAAGACCGTAGCTGGCGGCACGCAATGCTCCCGCGCGCATCGCCCCAACCCGTCCGGAGGCCGGGTTCCCCCATTCAGTCCGGGCTTCTCGTCCGGTCACTCTCGGAAGGTCCGCGACGGGGACAGGCATTGGGGGCGCGGCGAACCGACTACCGATACGTATCGATGCAGTTGGATGGGCGTCGATGTCCCCATCGACGCCTGTCGCCGGTGTGGCCTGTTGTTCGCGGCT
>CAZAOI010000403.1:0-2561 GCA_964486705.1 uncultured Oleiharenicola sp.
CGGGAGTGATGGTCGAGCGGCGGCTCCAAGTCTGGATGGGCTTGCGGGTGCCGGCGACTTTGGCCGCCTTCTGGATCTTTTCCAGCAGGTGGTAATCGACGAAGTAACCTTTTTTGATCGAACGTGCCATGGTGAATTATTCTCCGGAGGAGCGCGGGGGGTTATTTCTTGCCGCGCGGCGGACGGCCGTTGGCGCGAACAAGAATGAAGGAGCTGGAGAGCTTGGTGCGGCGGCGCGTCGGGAAACCCTTTGCGAGCTGGCCCCACGGCGAGCAGAGGTGCTGGCGGCCGCCACCACCCTTGGATTTGCCCTGACCGCCACCGTTCGGGTGGTCGACGGGATTCATCGCGACACCACGGGAACGGGGACGGCGACCGAGCCAGCGATTGCGGCCGGCCTTGCCGAGCTTGCGCTTGTTGTGGTCGGCGTTGGAAACCTCGCCAATGGTGGCGCGGCAAAGGGCATTGACGAGCCGGGTCTCGCCGGAGGCGAGACGGAGCTGGGCGTAGCCATTCTCCACCGCGACGAGTTCAACCGAGGTACCGGCGGCGCGAGCAATCTGCGCACCCCGACCGGGGAGCATTTCGACGGCGTGGAGCAGGGTCGCGGGCGGAATCGAGGCCAGGAGAAACGAATTGCCGGGACGGAAATCGTTGGTCGTGGTCTTGATCGCGGTGTAGATCGAGTCGCCGACCTTCAGGCCTTGCGGCGCGAGAATGTAGGTCTTGGTGCCGTCGCTGTAAGCGATGAGCGCGAGCAGCGCGCTGCGGTTGGGATCGTATTCGATCGCCTGAACCGTGGCGGGCATGTCGAGCTTCGTGCGCTTGAAGTCGATAATGCGATAGAGCTTTTTGTGGCCACCGCCGCGACGGCGCGACGTGATGCGACCGTAGGTGTTGCGACCGCCAGTCTTGTTCTTGGACTCGACGAGCGAACGCTCCGGGCGTTTAGTGGAAATGTCATCCGGGCGGTTCAGGGTGGTGAACCGGAGGGACGCGGTGAGGGGGCGGAAGGATTTAAGTGCCATGGTGGGTTATCTCCAGGGGGCTCAGACGAGCTCGATTTTGTCGCCCGCTTTCAGGGTGACGATGGCGCGCTTGCTGTCGGAAGCGAAAATGGGCTGGCCGCGACGGGACTTCTTCGGCTTCCCCTTTCGGTTCATGATGTTCACGCGCGTGACGGTGACCTTGAAGGTCTGCTCGACCGCATCGCGCACCGTGTATTTGGTGGCAGCGGGGAACACGTCGAAGGTGTATTGACCGAAGTTGGAAGAAAGTTTGTTGGACTTCTCCGTCAGACGGATGTGTTTGAGGACTTTGTCGGCGTTAATCATGACTTGGCTCCGGTGGCGCGGGCGATGATCTTCTCAATGGCCTTGGTGGACATGACGATCTTCGTATAGGTACAAAGATCGAGAGTGTTGAGTTTCGAGGCTTCCTGCAGGGTGACGCGCTCAAGGTTGCGCGCGGCGCGGGTGGCCTCGGACGTGAACGGTTCGTCGACCACGAGAACGCGGCCGATCGGGGCGACGCGAGAGATGACCTGGTTCATCACCTTGGTCTTCGTCGCCGTCGGCGAGAAGGTTTCGATGATGCTGATGTCACCGGCAAGCGCGCGGTCGAAAAGGGCGCGGCTGAAAGCGAGGGCTTTCACCTTGCCGTTGATCTTCTTGGAGTAGTCGCGGGGCTTCGGTCCGAAGACGACACCACCGCCGACCCAAAGGGGCGAACGATTGGAGCCGGCACGGGCGCGGCCGGTGCCCTTCTGGGCCCACGGTTTTTTGCCACCGCCGCGAACTTCGCCGCGGGTCTTGGTGGAATGGGTGCCAAGGCGGGCGTTGGCCTTGTGGGCCACGACAACTTCCTTGACGGCTTGGAGGCCTTTGCTGCCCTCGAAAGTCGGAACGTTGAATTCCGCTTCGTGGCTTTGCGTGGCGTCGGGAGTGAAAATTTTGAGCTTCATGTGATGGCGGTCTCCGGTGCTTAGGCTTTCTTGGCTTTCTTGCCGGCGCGGATGATGACATCGTCGCCGTTCGCGCCCGGGATGGCGCCCTTGACGAGGATCAGGTTTTTGTCGGCGATGATCTGGATCACGCGCAGGTTCTGCACCGTGCGGTAGTCGCTGCCCATATGACCGGGCATGCGCTGGTTTTTCCAGACCCGGCCGGGGGTTTGGCGCATGCCGACCGAGCCGATGCGGCGGTGGAACATGGAACCGTGGGCCGCCGGACCGCCGGCGACACGGAAGCGCTTGACCACGCCTTGGAAGCCTTTGCCCTTGGAAACACCGATCACGTCGACGATCTGGCCTTCGCTGAAGATCGCGACGGTGATGATGTCGCCGAGCTTGACGCCCGGGGCCTCGAGGAGGCGGACCTCATTGAGCACGCGGGGAGCGATCTCAAGGCCGGCCTTCTTGGCGTGGTTGCCTTCGGCCTTCGAGGTATTTTTCGCCTTTTGGGCGCCGAAGCCGAGCTGCACGGCATTGTAGCCGTCGGACTCGACTGTCTTGATTTGGACGACCGGGCATGGGCCGGCTTCCACGACGGTAACCGGGATCA
>CAZAOI010000404.1:0-2526 GCA_964486705.1 uncultured Oleiharenicola sp.
AGAAAGATTAAGAGAACGATCCTTTCAACTGAGTCTCCCGGTTTATCCCGATCCCATCCGTGCGATCCGTGGTGAAGAATTCCGGGAGCGAGTGAGCCTGTGCTCATCAGACCGAAAGGGAGGGCGCACCGCCGACCAGCGTCGGTATGGAAACCGACGCCCACCCCACCGGCGCGGTGCGCCGGTGGCTACACCGATCGCCTCCGACAAGGGGGGCGATTCCGGCCTCCTTGGCGGCCTTACGGGACCATCACGACCTGAATGTGGGCGTCGAGGCGCGTGAAAATAAACGTGCGCTGGATGTTCGCACTGCGCAGGAACGCGCTGGTCTTGGCGTTGCGCTTTTTGGCTTCCTTGTAGAGCCCGACGACGAGATTCAGCCCGACGGAATCGATCATCTTGGCGGCGGTCAGATCGAGCTTGAGGGTCGTCCAACCCGCGGCTTTGACCGGCTCGGTTTCGAGCAGGGCCAGGATTGCCGTGCGGAGCTGGTCGGCGTTGGTGCTGAGCACGTCCCCGGGGAAGGTAATCTCGAGGGTTTTTTCGGCGGCATTGATTTGATGGTTCATGGCTGGTTGCGGTTGGACATGGTTGCGGTTTGATTAAAAGGAAAAATCGAGGGTGACCTCCGCGCCCCGACGGGTGGTGCTGATCCGGGTGGCGACCCGGTGGATCAGCGCGATACCGCGATGCAGGTCGATGAGCGCTTCGCTTTGCACATGCACGGTCCAGTCGTAGTCATGGCCCGGGCCGGAATCGCTGATCAGGAGGCGCAGAAGGCGCTGGCCGGTGTCGACGGCCAGCGTCACCAGGGCGGTTTGATCCGCCCGGCCGGCGCAGCCGTGCTTGAGGGCGTTAATCATGGTTTCGCGCATGGCGAGCAGGACATCGAAGAGGCGCGACTCGGGGAGTTCGGGCAGGGCCAGCTGGAGGCTGCGCTGCCAATAGTCCTGCAACCGGTCGATCTCGGGGACCTGCCCGCCGTGATAGGTTTCATGGAGCACGGGCAGCCAGACCGCTTCCGCCGGCGTGGCCGCGACCCGGATGCGGGCGACGAGCACGTCATCCTTGGCCCGCGTGAGATCGAGCTGCGGTTGCTCGCCCAGCCGGACGCGCAGGAGGCGGGTGGCGCAGCTGCACGCACTGACCTCGAGCGCCTGCGCCAAGTCCTCGAGTCCGTCGGTCCAGACCAGCAGGTGCCCGTTCGTGGCCTGGCTGACCGGCGTGGGTGCCGGGTTGAGGTCGCCAAACCAGCCCAGGGGCGGGTCGATGCGGGCCGGGCTGCGCGCCACTTGGCCGTGGGAATCCACGTGAAAGGTTTGGGGGATGCCGTGGTTGCTCAGGCTGACCTCATGGCGGGCCTGATCCACGGTGATCGCGCAGGTGCAGACAGAAAAAAGGGCGACGCGGTCAACTTCCTGGGCCGAGTGGCCCCATTCCTCGAGGAGGAAGTGGTTGAAACTTTCCAGGACTTGGGTGATCGGTTTGCCCGCCTCGAGCATGCCGCGCACCATGCCTTGGAAATAGGCCGAGACGAAGGCGGAGCGCAGATCATGCCCCGAGACGTCGGCCGTGAGGACGAGGAATCGGCCCGGCGCGATCTGGAAATAGTTCACGAAGTCGCCGCCGGCCGCGTGGCAGGGATGGTAACACACGTCGAGGTGGGCGGCGGCCTGCGGCCCGAGGCCGAACATTTGGTGTTGGGCGCGGCCCACCTCCTGGACGGAACGCTCCGTCTCCGCCAGGCGCCGCCGTTGGGCGGTGGCGGCGGTGGCGGCGGCCACGGCGGCTTTCAACTTCGCCTCGTTGATCGGCTTGTCGAGAAAGTCGCTCGCGCCGCCGCGCAGCGTGGCGGTGACGGTGTCCCGTTCGGTGGTGGCCGTGACCATGATGACGGCGAGCGTGGGATCGCTTTGTTTGAGCCAGAGCAGCAATTCGAGCCCGCTTTCGCCGGGCATGTTGTAGTCGGTCACCACGCAATCGATGGCCTCGAGGCCCAGTTCGACGGCGAGGCGGCGGGCGGTGGCGGCGCTGTCGGCGACGAGGGCGCGGTGCCCCGCCTTCTTGAGATGATATTCCATCAACGTGCGCGCGACGGATTCGTCATCCACCATCAGCACGGTCGATTGACCGGGAAGCTTCGCGGGGGCGGTCATGCGTGGGGAAGCGCGGCGGCGGCGCGAACTCCCGGCGCCGCACCGTCAAGATCAGGGTCGGCGCGCATGGAGCAAATTCGGGAAGTCGGCGGCGACTGGGCGCGACCAAGGGCGATCCGGGGAGGCGGGAGAAAAGGAGAGCATCGAAGAGGGCGGTGGGCGTACGCCGGCCGTTATCCCTTATTCGACACAAGAAAGTGAAAATTGAGGGGATTGGTCCGGCGGGAAGCGCGTCCGGAGGCCGCGCTCCACCTCCACCGTCACGGCGGCCGGTGGCTCGGACCCGGAATCGTCGATGGGCCCTGTTGTTCGCGCCTGCGAACCCAGGGCCAGTCGCGCAGCCTCCGCTGCGGCTGGGAAATCGACGACC
>CAZAOI010000405.1:0-2511 GCA_964486705.1 uncultured Oleiharenicola sp.
CCCCCCTTGTCAGCCTCGAGCTCCGACGGGATTTCACGGCCGCCCGACTGGGGTACAACGCCCGGCGCTATGACGCCGAGGCCCGCCTGAACCAGAACATTGCCAGCCTGTATGAACTGCAGGTGCGCAAGAATAACCTCTCAGCCGAGCGGCATCACCGACGCAGCCAGCGTTTTTTCTACGGCATGCTGGCCGCGCAGGCGGGGGTGATCATCGCCACTCTCGCCATGGCCGCAAAACGGAGAAATTTGCTCTGGACGATTGCGGCCGGCGCCGGCGCCGCGGCGGTTTCTTTTGCCGCTTACGTCTACCTGTACGTGTAGACCGCGGACCGTGCCCGCGATTTCTTCTCCTCCAATCAATCCAAGTGAGCGGCCCCAGCGAAAGCTCGCGCCGCCCAACCGGCTCAGCGGGTGAGCCGATAAATCAGCACTGCCGTGCGCTTGATCAATTCCGGCGCGGTGGCGAGCTCGGCAAATTCCGTGGGTGCGTGCGAGCCCTCGCCGCGCAGGCCCAGGCCATCGAGCCCGGGGAGCGGCGGCGAGATGAAGGAAATGTCGCCCGCCCCGCGGCCCTTCGGATCGAAGGCCTTGACCTCCCCGAAACCCAGATCCCGGCTGACCTGATCGAGCCGCGCGAGCAGCGCGTAATTGGCCGGCGTCGGGGCCATCGCCGGGAAGAGGTCGTTCTCAAAACGGAGCGTGGCCGAGGTGCGCAGGAGACTCTTTTTCACCACGGCCTGCATGCGTTCCTGGGCGGCGGCCAGTTGCTCGGCGCTCAGGTAGCGGAGATCGCCCTTCACCAGCGTGCGCTGGGCGATGATGTTGTTCTTGCCGAACGCGGTGGCCTTCGTGCCGTCGATGGCCGCCTCGGTGCCTCCGGTGATGAGCGCGGGGTTGCAGGTGATGCCATCCATCGTCCGCAGCTGGTCATGAAATGCCGAGAGGATGCGCGCCGTCTCGTAGACGGATCCGCTCCCCACCGCGGCGGAGAAGATGCCGGACGAGTGGCCCGTGGCGCCCTGCACTTCGAGGCTCCAACTGACAATGCCGCGCCGGGCGACCGTGGCGGTGGTGCCGATGGCGTTCTCAAACGCCAGCGCCAGATCGCTGCGGGCGGCGGCCTCCAGCAGGTCGCGCCGGGTGACCTCGAGCGGATCGCCCGGATCCTCCTCGTCACCCGTCATGATGACATTGAGGGTCGTATGTTCGAGCGCGCCGATGCTGTGGAGCGCCCGGAGGGCATGCAGTAAGACCAAGTCACCGCCCTTCATGTCGACGGTGCCGGAGCCGAAGGCCTTGTCGCCTTCGCGACGAAAATTGCCGCCAGGGAGCACCGTGTCGAGGTGGCCGATCAGAAGCAGTCGCTGGCCCTGCGCACCAGACCGGGTGGCGATGAAATGCCCGGCCCGCTTCGTGGAGGCAGGCAGCGGCACGAAACGCGCGTCGAAACCGAGCGCGGCAAACTCGCGCACGAAGTAGTCGCCCATCTGTTTCACGCCGGCGAGATTTTCCGTGGCGCTGTCAATTTGGACGATCTTCCCGAGTTCCTTGGCAAAGTCGTCCCCTTGGGCGTCGACGTAGGCGATGATCTTCTGCTCGTCCGGACTGAGCAGCGCAGGGGTCGGGGCGGCGGGATTGGCTGCGCCGATTGCGGCATTCAGCGGGAGCAGGACGCCAAGGACGATCGAAAATCTCGGGAAAGCCATGGCGTCGAATCCAGCAGAATCGCCAGAGGAGCCCAAGCTTTTACCGGATCGTGGTCCAGCGGGAATCTGTGGTTGGTTTGATCGGTCGGCCAGACAACGCGTCCGAAGGACCGCGTTGCGCCGCCGCCAACCGGGCGTGCAACTCAGTGATGCCTCCGACCGTGGTGGCCGCCATAGTAGCCACCGTGGCCGTAGTATCCCCCATGACTATGGTGGCCGCCAGACCAACCGACACCCAAGCCGACGGCAAAAGGCGCCCAGAAATCCCAAGCGGGATCATAGTACCGCACGTAGCGAGGCGATGGTGAATAATAAACCTGTTGGGGTTGGGAATAAACGACGGTTGTGGTGGGTGCGGGCGCGGAGACCACGGAGTAGGTGGCGGTGGAGACCGGCTGCGCCACCGGCGCCGGCGCATTCCCAGCAGAAGAAAGCAGCGTGTAGGCAAACGTGACCGTCCGACCGCCGGCATAGTGATAGACGACCAAGACCCGATCCGCGGTCTGGTCGATCCGCGCAATGGGCGTACCCTGTTTCTCGGCACCCTTCAGCAGTTCGGACGGCGTGGGCAACCGGGCAAGGAAGACAACGTGATCGATCACGGCGGGCTCAGAGACGTTGATCGGCTCGGCGGGAGCAGGAGTCGGGCTGGTATTTTCCTGGGCCCAAGCCAGCGGGGCGGCAATTGCGACGCTCAGCAGCACGGCGGAAAAAAGAGGCGTGGTTTTCATGGTCGGAAGGAAGATTGGATCAACCGTCAGACCATATCCCACAAAATTAGTGCCGTCAAAATGCGTTTGAGC